>NZ_JBVHEP010000006.1:0-343127 GCF_055562795.1 Streptomyces sp. NPDC016851 | reverse complement strand
CTACCAGCGGCCCTACACCAGCAACACCGAACGCACCGCCGCCCTGGCAGACTTCCTGCACACCTACAACCACCACCGCGGCCACACCGCACTCGGCGGCCACCCACCCATCACCCGCGTGAACAACGCTCCGGGTCAATACATCTAGGCCCCGCTTACAGGGCCTCGTCGTCGGTCGGCTCGTCCTCGGCCCGTAGGCCGGCCACCCACAGCGGCATGACCCAGTGGACGACGAGGACGGCGATGAGGAGGGGTGCCGCGTAGGCCTTCGGGGCGTTGCCGTCGACACCGCCCGTGATCAGCAGAGCGGCCGCCGTCGCGGCCAGGAGCAGCGTGGTCATGCGGTGAGCCCTGGCCAGGACGCGGGTGCGTTCGGCCGACTGCCGCTCGTCCAGTACGCGTTCGCGCAGCTCCAGCAGGCCCCGGGTGGCGCTGTTGATGACGCCGGTCGCGATCATCCAGGGAAGCAGCAGCACCGCCATCGCGGCGACGGGCCACAGGGGCTCGCCCTTCGCGAGGAAGAAGTGGGTCATCAGTGCGCCGATGGCCACGGTGAGGGTGATGTGCGCGGTGACGACCAGACGCCGGCGTGCGGCCGTGGCGTACCAGGCCTGGCCGCGGCGGTCGTTCATCAGCCGCAGCATGGTCCGGTCGTAGCGGGTCAGGCGTGTCGTCGTCATGGCTGGTTCCTCCCGTAGATCTCGTCCGTGAGCGGCCGGAATGGTTCGAGGGAGAACAGGGCCTCGACCGGCAGATCGAAGAACTTCGAGATCTTCAACGCCAGGTCGAGGCTCGGGTTGTACTGCCCTCGCTCGATGTAGCCGATGGTCTGGTAGTGGGCTCCCACTGCCTCGGCCAGGCTCTGGCGCGACACCTTCCGTTCGGCGCGCACCATGGCCAACCTGTTGTGCACCTGCTCGCTCATGTATAAGAAGTACTACATTCGGAGGTAGCTTTACAACCTGCTTTACAACTGGCTTTACAACCCGGCGATCACCTCGGCCGCAGCCCGGCCGCAGACGCGGGCCGCGCCGTGGGTGGCGATGTGCAGGGCGCCGCGGGGTGCGGCCTGGGGGACGCCCATCTCGACGACGATGGTGTCGGGGCGGGCCGCCAGCAGGGTGTCGAGGGCCGAGGCCATCCAGGGGTGGCGGTGTTCGTCGCGGACGACGGCGACGATGCGCCGCGGGCCCGCCGCCTGGAGTGCCGCCCGTCCGGCGCTCTCACCGGCACCGGCATCGCTCTCGTGGCCGTCCTCCACCTTGCCGTCCTCCGCAGAGAAGCTGCCCGTCACCGTGCCCGGCAGGAGGTGGACGAGTTCGGCGGCGATGCCCCAGGGAGTCTCGTCGCCCACCGCGATGTTGGCGACGGGGGTGAGGGCGGCGACGTAGGGCGGTTCGGTGACGGGCTCGAAGGTCTCCGGAGTCCCCAGTCCCGGGGCGACGGTGACCGTGAGGGCGCGGCGGGCGGCGTGCAGGCCGATCTCGCTGCCGTGGGTGTCCTCGGGTGCGCGGTTCGCCGTGCTCGCCCAGCGGGTCAGCGCCCGGACCCGGTGCGCGGCCTCGGCCAGGCGTTCCTCGGGCAGTTCGCCCGTGCGGACCGCCGCGACGAGGGCGTCGCGCAGGCGCCGTACGGTCGCGTCGTCGGACAGGCCGCCGCCCACGCAGATCGCGTCGGCACCGGCGGCGACGGCGAGGACGCTGCCGCGTTCGATGCCGTAGGTGCCCGCGATGGCCCGCATCTCCATGCCGTCGGTGACGATCAGGCCGTCGTAGCCGAGTTCGCCGCGCAGCAGGCCGGTCAGGATGCGGCGGGAGAGGGTGGCCGGGCGGTCGGGGTCCAGGGCCGGGACGAGGATGTGGGCGCTCATCACGGCCCGGCTGCCGGCGGCGATGGCCGCGCGGAACGGGGTCAGTTCGCGGCCGCTCAGCACGTCTTCGGGGACGTCGATGCGCGGGAGGGCGTGGTGGGAGTCGACGGCCGTGTCGCCGTGGCCGGGGAAGTGCTTGGTGCAGGCGGCGACTCCGGCGGACTGGAGGCCCGTCACATAGGCCGCGGTGTGCCGGGCGGCCAGTTCGGTGTCGGCGCCGAAGGAGCGGACGCCGATCACCGGGTTGCGCGGGTCGGAGTTGACGTCGGCTGACGGGGCCCAGTTGAGGTTCACGCCGCAGGCGGCGAGACGGCGGCCCAGTTCGTGGGCGACCTCTCGTGTCAGCTCCACGTCGTCCACCGCGCCGAGGGCGTGGTTGCCCGGGAAGGAGGAGCCGGTCCGCACCTCCAGGCGCGTCACGTCACCGCCTTCCTCGTCGATCGCGACCAGGACGTCGTCGCGCTCGGCCCGCAGTTGTGCGGTCAGCGCGGCCAGTTGGCCCGGCGAGGCGATGTTGCGGCCGAACAGGCCGACGGAGGCGAGGCCCTCGCCGAGCCGGCGCAGCAGCCAGTCGGGGGCGGTGGTTCCGGTGAAGCCGGGCTGGAGGACCGTCAGGGCGTCACGGGTGAGCGTGTCGGTGGCGCTGGCGAGTGTCGTCATGGGGCGGGGTCATCCCTTCACGGCGCCCGCGGTCAGGCCCGCGGCCATCTTGCGCTGGACGAGGAGGAAGAGGGCGACGATCGGCACGGCCATCATCGTGGCGCCGGCCATCATCGGGGCGTATTCGGTGCCGTGTTTGGTGGTGAAGTTGCCGAGCCAGACGGTCGCCGTCTGGTTCTTCTGGCTGAGCAGCATCAGGGCGTACAGGTACTCGTTCCAGGCCTGGATGAAGCCGTAGACCGAGGTGGCGACCATGCCGGGGGCCAGGAGCGGGAAGACGACCCGCAGGAAGGCACCGGTGCGGGAGCACCCGTCGACCATGGCCGCCTCCTCCAGCTCCTTCGGGATGTTGACGATGAAGCCCCGCAGCGTCCACACGGTGAACGGGAGGATGAAGGTCAGGTACGTGATGATGAGGCCGGTGAGCCGGTCGTACTGGCCCAGGTCGTTGAGCAGCAGGAACACCGGGATGATCATGGCGACCAGCGGGACCATCTGGACCGCGAGAATGCCCACGATCACGATCTTGCGGCCGCGGAAGGCGAAGCGGGAGATGGCGAGCGCGGCCAGCAGCCCCACGACCATGCCGATGACGACCACCGCCAGCGACACCACCATGCTGCGGCCCACCGGACCCCAGAAGTCGGCGATGTCCAGCGCCCGGCCGAAGTTGGCGAAGGTGATGCCGGTCGGCAGCAGGCCCGGGTCCGGGTCGATGGCGTCCTTGGCGGGCTTGAACGCCGTGTTGAGCATCCAGTACAGCGGGAAGCCCGCGGTGACGAAGACCAGGAGGCCGAGGACGTTCCACCAGAGCTTCGGCGCCCGGCGGCCGGTCAGCGTGCTGCTCATTCGACCTCTCCGATCTTCAGCATCTGCCGCATGTAGACGGCGACCACGCCGAGCAGCAGCACGACGGTGACCAGCGCGATGGCCGAGCCCTGGGCGTAGTCGTTGACCACGAACGCCCGGTCGTAGGAGTAGGTGTTGAGGACCTGGAACTCCGGCTCGGGGTGGCCGTTGCGCATCACGAACACCTGGGGGAAGACGCCCATGTCCCAGATGACCGACAGGGTCGTGAGCATCACGATGATCGGCTTGAGGACGGGCAGGGTGACGTAGCGGAAGACGCCCCAGGCGCCGGCGCCGTCGAGGCGGGCCGCCTCCTCCAGTTCCTTCGGCACCTGGGTGAGACCCGCGCTGAGCGTGATGACCACGAACGGCACGGCGCCCCAGACCACCAGCAGCATGATCACGGCCAGTCCCTCGGGCCCGCTCGCGAACCAGTTGTGGCCGATCATCTCGACGCCGGGCAGCTTGCTGAGCAGCGCGTTGAAGACGCCGTAGTCCGAGTCGAAGAGCCACTTGAAGACCGTGGTGGCCACGATGACGGGCATGCCCCAGCTGGCCACCAGCACGATGTTGATGAGCACCTTCAGCCAGCCGGAGACCCGCTGGAGCAGCAGGGCGATCGCCATGCCGATCACCATCGTGAAGACGACGGCCCCGGCGGCGAAGACGATCGTGCGGACCACGACGGTCCAGAACTCGCCGTCGCCCAGCACCTTCGCGAAGTTGTCGAACCCGACCGACTCGGCCGGCTGGAAGCCCCACAGCTGGGACTGCCCGAACTTCTGGAAGGACAGGGTGACCAGACGGGCCAGCGGATAGCCCATGACCAGGGCGAGGATCAGCAGGCAGGGCGCGAGCAGCAGCCAGGGGACCGAGGTCGCGCCCGACGGCCGGTTCGCCCGTGGCCGCTCGGCGGCGGGAGGTGGCGGTGCCTGCCGCGGTGGCGGCACCTTGACGGGTGTGGTGGTGTCTGCGGCACTCATCGCGCGCTCCTCGGCGGTCCCTCAGGTCTGGACGACGGCGGGGCTCCCGGTCAGGAGCCCCGCGCGAAGATCACTTCGTGTTGATGACCTTGTCGATCGCGGCGTCCGCGTCCTTGGCGGCGGCCTCGACCGACTTCTTGCCGGTGCCGATGCTCTGGAGCATGGTCTGGAGGATCTGCGCCTTCTCGACCTGACCCCAGCCGGGGGCCATCGGGACGAACCAGTTGGACTCGGCCGCGGTGGCGGGGACCGCCGTCTTCGGGTCGTTCTTCAGCGTCGCGAGGTCGGTCTTGTTGTTGGGCAGGTTGCCCTTGGCCATCAGGCCCTTCTGGCCGGAGGAGCCGGTGAACGCGTTGATCCACTCGGCGGCCAGGGCCTGCGCGTCGGACTTCACCGGGACGGCGAGGTCGGAGCCGCCCAGGAAGACGGGCATGTTCTTGCCGGACGGGCCGGGCATCACGAAGTTCTCGAGGTTGCCCTTGAGCTTGCCGGACTTGTCGTTCTTCGGGTCCTCGGCGGTCGCGCCCTCCCACGCGGCGGCGAAGATCATGGCGGACTTGCCCTGGCCGTAGACGATGTAGCGGTCGGACTCGTCCTTGGTCTTGTCGCCGTGCATGTAGGAGTCGATGACGTTCTTGAACTCCTTGAGGCCCTTGAGGGACTCGGGCGAGGAGAGGGAGGCCTTCCACTGGCCGCCCGACTCGGTGGCGATGGCGCCGCCGGCGTCGTAGACGAAGGACATGGCCGCGTACCAGTCGCGGGTGGGCTGGTACCAGGCGCTGAACTTGTCGCCCTGCTTCTTCTGGATCTTGTCCAGGGCGGCGGTGAGCTCCTTGTAGGTCTTCGGGGGCGTCTTCACCCCGACCGAGCCCGCCATGTCCCCCCGCCAGTTGGCGACGCGGCCGCCGGCGTAGTACGGGACGCCGTAGGTCTTGCCCTCGTAGGTCACCGAGGCCTTGAGGCCGTCCAGCCAGGCGTCCGAGTTGTCGAACGTGCCGGCGTCGAGGGGGGCGAAGGCGCCCTTGACCATGTAGCCGAGCATCTCGGTGTTGCCCATCTCGACCACGTCGGGGGCCTTGTCGGTGGCGAGGACGGCGTCGAGCTTGGCGTTCTTGTCGGGCCAGCCGTAGTACTCGTGGTTGATCTTGAGACCGGGGTGCTTCTTCTTCACCGCCGCGTCGGCGGCCTTCACCAGGTCCGGCCAGTTGTTCTGCGCGTCGACGGTGAGCCAGACGGTCAGCTCCTTGGCGTCCGCGCCCTTGTCCGAGCCCCCGCTGCCGCCCTCGCCCCCGCACGCCGCGATGGAGACCACCATGCCCGCGATACCGATCGCGGATATCAGCTTGCGCTTCACGCCACCCTCCTCAGGGATGCCACCGACCCCCCTGCTCCCCGAACGTGGGGCCAGGACCCTGGACCAATGGTGTAGACCAGTAGGGGGAGCTTGGACCAGACCAGCAGGCCTGTCAAGGGTCCGGAATAAGCTCTGACCAGCCGTTATGCGACCTACATATGCAGGAACCTTTAAGTAAGAACCCGGCGAAAACCCGGCCGGACACGGCATACTCCAGGTAGACCACTTGGAGTTGTGGACTAGACCAAAAGCGCCGCCGACGGTATACAAGTGAGATCGTGTCGGCACAGGAGCCGGGAAGGCGGACCATGAGCACCGACATCAGCAGTGCGGAGAACGAGAGCGGGGCACCCGTCCGTACCGCACGCGTGCCCAAGTACTACCGCCTGAAGAAGCACCTGCTCGACATGACCGAGACGCAGGCGCCCGGCACGCCGGTCCCGCCCGAGCGCACCCTGGCGGCGGAGTTCGACACCTCGCGCACGACCGTGCGCCAGGCGCTCCAGGAACTGGTCGTCGAGGGCCGGCTGGAGCGCATCCAGGGCAAGGGCACGTTCGTCGCCAAGCCGAAGGTCTCGCAGGCGCTGCAACTGACCTCCTACACCGAGGACATGCGCGCCCAGGGCCTCGAACCCACCTCGCAGCTCCTGGACATCGGCTACATCACCGCCGACGACCGCCTCGCCGGGCTGCTCGACATCACGACCGGCGGGCGGGTGCTGCGCATCGAGCGGCTGCGCATGGCCAACGGCGAGCCGATGGCCATCGAGACCACCCACCTCAGCGCGAAGCGCTTCCCGGCCCTGCGCCGGTCCCTGGTGAAGTACACGTCCCTCTACACCGCGCTCGCGGAGGTCTACGACGTCCATCTCGCGGAGGCCGAGGAGACCATCGAGACTTCGCTGGCCACACCGCGCGAGGCCGGCCTGCTCGGCACGGACGTCGGCCTGCCGATGCTGATGCTCTCCCGGCACTCACTGGACCGGGACGGCCAGCCGGTGGAGTGGGTGCGGTCGGTGTACCGGGGGGACCGGTACAAGTTCGTGGCGCGTCTGAAGCGTCCCCAGGAGTAGCGCGCGCGGGGCGGTGCGACTGCTGCTGAGCTCGGTTTCTTTTGGGTACCGCATTACGGACGAGGGGTTCCGTTCCCGCCGCACCCTGACCTAGATTGCCTGCGCATTGCACAGGTGATCACTGAGGGGACGGAGCCGCCTGATGTCGCAAGCCCCAGAAGCCGGCAGAGGGGCGACGGTGACGCCGATGCGCGTCGTCATCGCTCTCTGCCTCATAGCGCCCTTCGTGGCCATGTTGTGGGTCGGCTCGTACGCCAAGACCGACCCGGCCTTCATCGGGATCCCGTTCTTCTACTGGTACCAGATGGCGTGGGTGCTGATCTCCACGGCGCTGACGATGATCGCCTACAAGCTGTGGCAGCGTGACCAGCGCGCCCGCTCTGCCGCGAAGGGCGGTGCGTCGCAGTGAAGGACGGCGTGAACGGCGTCGCACTCGCCGTCTTCATCTTCTTCTTCCTGGCCGTCACGGTCATGGGCTTCCTGGCCGCGCGCTGGCGCAAGGCCGAGAACGAGCACAGCCTCGACGAATGGGGCCTGGGCGGCCGCTCGTTCGGCACCTGGGTCACCTGGTTCCTGCTGGGCGGCGACCTGTACACGGCGTACACCTTCGTGGCCGTACCGGCGGCGATCTACGCGGCGGGCGCGGCCGGCTTCTTCGCGGTGCCCTACACGATCCTCGTCTACCCGCTGATCTTCACGTTTCTGCCCCGCCTGTGGTCGGTCTCGCACAAGCACGGGTACGTGACGACGTCCGACTTCGTGCGCGGCCGGTTCGGCTCGAAGGGCCTGTCGCTGGCGGTGGCCGTGACCGGCATCCTGGCCACGATGCCGTACATCGCGCTCCAACTGGTCGGCATCCAGGCCGTGCTGGACGTCATGGGCGTCGGCGGCGGTGAGGACACCAACTGGTTCATCAAGGACCTGCCCCTGCTGATCGCCTTCGGTGTGCTGGCGGCGTACACGTACTCGTCAGGTCTGCGTGCACCGGCGCTGATCGCGTTCGTGAAGGACACCCTGATCTACATCGTCATCGCGGTGGCGATCATCTACATCCCGATCAAGCTGGGCGGCTTCGACGAGATCTTCGCCAAGGCCGGCGAGGCGTACGGTCAGACCAACCCGGCGACGGGCGCTCCGCGCGGTGCGCTGGTGCCGGCGGAAGCGGGGCAGTGGACGTACGCCACGCTGGCGCTGGGCTCCGCGCTCGCGCTCTTCATGTACCCGCACTCGATCACGGCGACGCTGTCCTCGAAGAGCCGTGAGGTGATCCGCCGCAACACCACGATCCTGCCGCTGTACTCGCTGATGCTGGGCCTGCTCGCCCTGCTCGGCTTCATGGCGATCGCGGCCGGGATCAAGGTGCAGAACGGGCAGCTGGCCATCCCGCAGCTGTTCGAGACCATGTTCCCGGACTGGTTCGCGGGCGTGGCCTTCGCGGCGATCGGCATCGGGGCCCTGGTCCCGGCGGCCATCATGTCCATCGCGGCCGCGAACCTCTTCACCCGCAACATCTACAAGGACTTCATCAAGCCGGACGCCACGCCGGCCCAGGAGACCAAGGTCTCCAAGCTGGTGTCGCTGCTGGTGAAGGTGGGCGCGCTGGCCTTCGTCCTCACCATGGACAAGACGGTCGCCATCAACTTCCAGCTGCTGGGCGGCATCTGGATCCTGCAGACCTTCCCGGCCCTGGTGGGTGGCCTGTTCACCCGCTGGTTCCACCGCTGGGCGCTGCTCGCGGGCTGGGCGGTCGGCATGGTCTACGGCACGGCCGCGGCGTACGGCGTCGCCTCGCCGACCCAGAAGCACTTCGGCGGCTCGTCGAAGGAGATCCCGGGCATCGGCGAGATCGGCTACATCGGCCTCACGGCGTTCGTCCTGAACGTCGTCGTCACCGTCGTCCTGACCTTCGTCCTCAGGGCCCTGAAGGCCCCCGACGGCATCGACGAGACCAAGCCGGAGGACTACACGGCGGACGCGGGCGACCCCGGCGTCCAGGTGGAGCTTCCGCCGGCGACGGCGGGCACCTCGCACTGACTCGCAGGTGACAGCGGGCCGTCGGTGAGAAACCGGCGGCCCGTTGTCGTACCCGTCCCGCACACTCGGACCATGGACATCCTCATCCGGCGGGTGAAGCCCGCCGAACACGCCGCCCTCGGCGAGATCACCGCCCAGGCCTACCTGAAGGACGGCCTCCTCGACTTCGGGGAGAGCGACGAATACCTCGGCGAACTCAGGGACGTGGCCAAGCGGGCCACCGCCGCGGACGTCCTGGTGGCCACCCAAGGCGAACACCTCCTCGGTGGCGTCACCTTCGTCCCCTCCGGCGGTCCCATGGCCGACATCGCCCGGCCCTCGGAAGCCGAGATACGGATGCTCGCCGTCGCCCACGAGGCCCGCGGGCGCGGCGCCGGACAAGCCCTCGTCCGCGCCTGCGTCGACCGCGCCCGTGCGACGGACGGCTGTGTCCGCGTCGTCCTGTCCACACAGCGCACCATGCACTCCGCTCACCGCATCTACGAACGCCTCGGCTTCGTCCGTACCCCGGAGCGCGACTGGAACCCGATTCCGGAGCTCGCCGACATCACTCTCCTCACCTACGAGTTGACACTGTGAAACCGTCGCGACACTACATCTAGGGGTGCTTTTGCCACCCGGCACAAGATGTATGCTCGTGCTCGCTGTCGCCGCAGGGGAATCCGGTGCGAATCCGGAACTGTCCCGCAACGGTGTACCCATGCCTTTTTATGCCTGCATGGGAGTCAGTCCGAGGACCTGCCGACAGCGCGCCCGGCCGTCCGGCCGGTGTGCCTGACGTCCGGGCCTCGTGGAATGGGCCGGTGGACGCGACGCCGCGTGCGCTCGCGTGCTGCCCCCTGCCCTGCGAGGCCCCCGTGCCGAGCGAGGGAGAGCCCCACGTGACCATCGCGCCAGCCGATCCGGTCTCAGCCGCCGAAGAAGAGCACGACGGTCCTGGTGCCGCGCTGCTGCGGACCCTGACCGAGCTGACCGCCGACCTGCCCGACGCCGACCCCGGCCGGGTCGCCGCCGCCGCGCTGCGCGGCCGGTCCGCGCGGGCCGACGAGTCGGAGTTGCGCGAGCTGGCGACCGAGGCGGCCGCCGGCCTCATCTCCGAGGATCCCGCCTACTCCCGGCTGGCCGCGCGCCTGCTGACGATCGGCATCCGCGCCGAGGCCGCCTCGCAGGGCGTCACGTGCTTCACCGAGTCCGTCGCGGTGGGGCACCGGGAGGGCCTCATCGCCGACCGGACCGCCGAGTTCGTGCGCGTCCACGCCGCCCGTCTCGACGCCCTGATCGACACGGCCGCCGACGACCGCTTCGGCTACTTCGGCCTGCGCACGCTGCACAGCCGCTACCTGCTCCGCCACCCGATCACCCGCAAGGTGATCGAGACGCCCCAGCACTTCATGCTGCGCGTCGCCGCCGGTCTCGCCGAGGACAACACCCGCCGCTCCGTCGACGAAGTAGCCGCGCTCTACGGGCTGATGAGCCGCCTCGACTACCTCCCCTCCTCCCCCACCCTCTTCAACTCCGGCACGCGGCACCCCCAGATGTCGTCCTGCTACCTCCTCGACTCCCCCAAGGACGAGCTGGACTCGATCTACGACCGCTACCACCAGGTGGCGCGGCTGTCGAAGCACGCCGGCGGCATCGGCATCGCGTACTCCCGCATCCGTGCGCGCGGTTCGCTGATCCGCGGCACCAACGGCCACTCCAACGGCATCGTCCCGTTCCTGAAGACCCTCGACGCCTCGGTCGCCGCCGTGAACCAGGGCGGCCGCCGCAAGGGCGCAGCCGCGGTCTACCTGGAGACCTGGCACTCCGACATCGAGGAGTTCCTGGAGCTGCGCGACAACACCGGCGAGGACGCCCGCCGCACCCACAACCTGAACCTCGCGCACTGGGTGCCCGACGAGTTCATGCGGCGGGTGAACGCCGACGCGCCGTGGTCGCTGTTCTCCCCGTCGGACGTGCCCGAGCTGGCCGACCTGTGGGGCGAGGAGTTCGACGCCGCGTACCGGGCGGCCGAGGCGAAGGGCCTGGCGAAGAAGACCCTGCCGGCCCGCGAGCTGTACGGCCGCATGATGCGCACTCTCGCGCAGACCGGCAACGGCTGGATGACCTTCAAGGACGCCGCCAACCGCACCGCCAACCAGACGGCCGAGCCGGGCCACGTCGTCCACTCCTCCAACCTCTGCACGGAGATCCTGGAGGTCACCAGCGACGGCGAGACGGCGGTCTGCAACCTGGGGTCGGTCAACCTCGGCGCGCTCGTCGACCAGGCCGGCGGGGACATCGACTGGGAGCGGCTGGACGAAACCGTCCGCACCGCCGTGACGTTCCTCGACCGGGTCGTGGACATCAACTTCTACCCGACCGAGCAGGCGGGCCGTTCCAACGCCAGGTGGCGCCCCGTCGGCCTCGGAGTCATGGGCCTCCAGGACGTCTTCTTCAAGCTGCGCCTGCCCTTCGACTCGCCCGAGGCCAAGGCGCTCTCCACCCGCATCGCCGAGCGCATCATGCTCGCCGCCTACGAGGTCTCCGCCGATCTCGCCGAGCGCAACGGCCCGTTGCCGGCCTGGGAGAAGACCCGCACGGCCAAGGGGGTGCTCCACCCCGACCACTACGACGTGGAGCTGACCTGGCCGGAGCGCTGGGCGGCCCTGCGCGAGCGCGTCGCCGCGACCGGCATGCGCAACTCCCTGCTCCTCGCCATCGCGCCGACGGCCACGATCGCCTCGATCGCGGGCGTGTACGAGTGCATCGAGCCGCAGGTGTCCAACCTGTTCAAGCGCGAGACGCTGTCCGGTGAGTTCCTCCAGGTCAACTCCTACCTGGTGCAGGAGCTCAAGCGGCTCGGCGTGTGGGACGCACGCAGCCGGGAGGCCCTGCGCGAGGCCAACGGCTCGGTGCAGGACTTCGCCTGGATCCCCGAGGACGTGCGCGCCCTCTACCGCACGGCGTGGGAGATCCCGCAGCGCGGCCTGATCGACATGGCGGCGGCCAGGACCCCGTTCCTGGACCAGTCACAGTCCCTGAACCTCTTCATGGAGACGCCGACCATCGGCAAGCTCTCCTCGATGTACGCCTACGCCTGGAAGTCCGGGCTGAAGACGACGTACTACCTGCGTTCGCGCCCGGCGACCCGCATCGCCCGCGCGGCCCAGGCCGCTGTCCCCGGGCAGGCCACCCCGGACCCCGACGCGGTCGCCTGCTCCCTGGAAAACCCCGAGTCCTGCGAGGCCTGCCAGTAATGAGCACCCAGAACCTTCTCGACCCCGGCTTCGAGCTGACCCTCCGCCCCATGCGCTACCCGGACTTCTACGAGCGCTACCGGGACGCCATCAAGAACACCTGGACCGTGGAGGAGGTCGACCTCCACTCGGACGTCGCCGACCTCGCCAAGCTCTCCCCCGCGGAGCAGCACCTGATCGGCCGGCTGGTCGCGTTCTTCGCCACGGGCGACTCGATCGTCGCCAACAACCTGGTGCTGACGCTGTACAAGCACATCAACTCCCCCGAGGCGCGGCTGTATCTGAGCCGCCAGCTCTTCGAGGAGGCCGTGCACGTCCAGTTCTACCTGACGCTCCTGGACACCTATCTCCCCGACCACGACGACCGGGCGGCGGCCTTCGCGGCCGTGGAGAACATCCCCTCCATCCGCGAGAAGGCCGGGTTCTGCTTCAAGTGGATGGACTCGGTGGACCAGCTGGACCGGCTGGAGACGCAGGCCGACCGCCGCCGTTTCCTGCTGAACCTGATCTGCTTCGCGGCCTGCATCGAGGGCCTGTTCTTCTACGGTGCCTTCGCGTACGTGTACTGGTTCCGCAGCCGGGGCCTGCTGCACGGTCTGGCCACCGGCACCAACTGGGTGTTCCGCGACGAGACGATGCACATGTCGTTCGCCTTCGACGTGGTCGACACCGTCCGCAAGGAGGAGCCGGAGCTGTTCGACGACCGGCTCCAGCAGGAGGTGACGGACATGCTCCGCGAGGCCGTCGAGGCCGAGCTGCAGTTCGCGCGCGACCTGTGCGGGGACGGCCTCCCGGGCATGAACACCGAGTCGATGCGGCAGTACCTGGAGTGCGTCGCCGACCAGCGGCTCACCCGCCTGGGCTTCGCTCCGGTCTACGGCTCCGAGAACCCCTTCTCCTTCATGGAGCTCCAGGGGGTTCAGGAGCTGACCAACTTCTTCGAGCGGCGGCCCTCCGCGTACCAGGTGGCGGTGGAGGGCACCGTCGACCTGGACGAGGACTTCTGAGGCAGCTCGCCTTCGCGGGCCTCCTGGGCCTCCCTGATCTGACGGTCGACGCGCCGGTCGCGGACGATACCGATCACTGACGGGAGGACCAGGAGGACCAGCATCCCGAGTACGAAGATCATTGCGATGAGTGTCTGTACCTGGTTCGTGTCCATGGACACCACTGTCGCGCCGATGACTCCTTACCGTGAGTGGCAGTACTGCCGGAGACCCTCGAATTACTGCCACTGACGAGGCACACTGGAGACATGCTCCAGAACGTGGCGGTCGTCCTCCTCGACGGCGTGAACCCCTTCGAACTCGGTGTGGTGTGCGAGGTGTTCGGCACCGACCGCAGCGACGACGGCCTGCCGGTGTACGACTTCGCCGTGGCCTCGGCCGAGGGCCCGGCCCTGCGCATGAACTCCGGCGTCTCACTCCAGGTGGAGCACGGCTTGGAGCGGCTGGAGACGGCCGATCTGATCGCCGTGCCGGCCGGGCACAGCTACGCGTCCCGTGAGTTCCCGCCGGAGCTCCTGGACGCCCTGCGGCGTGGGGTCGCCCGCGGCGCCCGGGTGCTCAGCGTCTGCTCCGGCGCCTTCGTGCTCGCCGCTGCCGGGCTGCTGGACGACCGCCGCTGTGCCGTGCACTGGAAGCACGCGCAGGACCTCGCCCGGAAGTACCCCCGGGCGGTCGTGGAGCCGGACGTGCTCTACGTCGACGAGGACCCGGTGATCACCTCCGCCGGCACGGCCGCCGGCATCGACGCCTGCCTGCACCTGGTGCGCAAGGAGCAGGGCTCCGAGGTCGCCAACAAGATCGCCCGGCGGATGGTGGTGCCGCCGCACCGCGACGGCGGCCAGGCCCAGTACATCGAGCGCCCGCTGCCGCACTCCGAGGCCGACACGATCGGCGAGCTGCTGACGTGGATGGAGCGGCACCTCGACGAGGAGGTCACCGTCGAGCAGCTGGCCGCCCGCGCCCACATGTCCCCGCGCACCTTCGCCCGTCGCTTCCAGCAGGAGACCGGGACGACTCCCTACCGCTGGATCCTGCGCCAGCGCGTGCTGCTGGCCCAGCGGCTGCTGGAGGCGACGGACGAGACGATGGACGCGATCGCCGGTCGAACGGGGTTCGGCAACGCGGCCGCGCTGCGCCACCACTTCGTCCGGGCGGTCGGGACGACGCCGAACGCCTACCGGCGCACGTTCAGGGGCCCGGAGGCGGCCTGAGGCCGGCGGCTCTCACCTTGCCACCGGCCGCACCCGCAGGTCGTGCGGCCGCAGCGTGATGCCGACGCGCGTGCCGTCGTTCGAGCCGGCGACCTGCTCGAAGCGGTACTTGGTGGCCAGCGCCGCCGTGATCAGCGTCAGCTGGGCCATCGAGAAGTGGTCGCTCGGGCACTTGCGGTTGCCCGTGCTGAACGGGCTCATGGCGTGCTTCGGGATGTCCTTCACCCGGTCCGGAAGCCAGCGGTCGGGGTCGAACTCCAGGTGCCGCGCGTACGACTTCGGATCGCGCTGGATCGCGTACGGGCTGTAGACGATGTCCGCTCCGGCCGGAATCCGGTATCCGCCGAGTTCCGTGTCCCGCACCGCCCGCCGCGTCAGAATCCACACGGCCGGGCTCAAACGCATGGACTCGACGACGACATTGTTGGTGTGCCTGAGTCCTCGGACGTCTGCGAATGCCACCGGCCTCCCACCGGTGACGGCTTCTACTTCGTCGCGCACCCGGTCCGCGTGTTCAGGGTGTTCCGCGAGCATATGCAGCAGCCACATGATCGTGGAGGCGACGGTTTCGCTGCCGGGGGTGAGGATCGCGACGACCTGGTCGTGGATCTCCTGTTCCCCGATGGGGTCGCCATTCTCGTCCGTCGCCTCCAGCAATGCCGTCAGCAAATCGTCCGGCTTTTGACCGGATGCGCGGCGCTCGTCGACGATCTCGTCCACCAGGAGATGCAAATCGGCCAGGGCCCGGTTGAATTCGCGGTTGGCCGGGAGCGGCAGCTTGTAGAGCGGTCCGAGCGGCACCACCATCCGCCGGTACATCCCGCGGAAGACGGTGGCCAGCGCGACGCACAGCCGCTCCGCCCGCTCGTCCATGTAGTCGCCGCGCAGCAGGCAGCGGGCCGCGATGCGCACGGCCACCCGGAAGGACTCGGAGGTGCAGTCGATGGTCTCGCCCGGCTTCCAGCGCTCGGTGAGCGCGTGGGCCTCCTCCTCCATGATCGGCCCGTAGGCGGGGATGGCGTCGAGCCGGAAGGCGGGCTGGATGGTGCGCCGCTGGCGGCGGTGGCGCGGGCCGTTCGCCGTGGCCACGCCCTCCTTGCCGAGCAGTCCCTCCAGGGACTCCCACAGCGGGCCGGCGATGATGAAGTCGTTGCTCAGCGCGAGCGCGCCGGTGAGCGCCGGGGTGGTGACGGCGTACACCGTCTTCGGCCCGAGCTTCAGCCGGACCACGTCACCGTGGTCGCGCAGCCGGGACATGAACGCCAGCGGGTCGCGCACCAGCTTCCAGCCGTGCCCCAGGACGGGGACACCACCGCCCGCCCGGGGCGGTTCACGCAGCTCCGGAACCAGAGGGGCTTCAGGCTTCACAGACTCGACGGTCATTTCTCACCTGCCGCTTCGTTGTTGACGTACGGGGGCGTGGACCGGTCGTCCCAGCTGTCGACCATGTACCGGCCGGACTCGTGGTGGAACCAGTAGACGGAACTGAACCAGTTCCGCATATTGCTCAGACAGGCCCGCACGGCGGCGCTGAGTTCCTTTCCCCGCACGGTGCCGTCGGCGAGGGAATCGGCGAACCGTAATGCTTCCTGTTCGACGTCGAGGAATTCCGTGATGGAGTTCTCGACACGGCTCCTGACTTCCGTGACCGCCTGTTCCAGCGTCAGCCCCTCATGGGTGATGAGACTGATTCCCAGATTGTGCACCTCGTCGCCCGCTATTTCCTTCGGAAGCGAGCAGAGGTCGTTGTACCAGGCGGCGAACTCCTGACTCAGCAGCGCGGCCCGACGATATGCCGGGTGTTTCCGCACGGCGTCGGGGAGTTCGCATCCCGCGGTCGGCTCCAGCAGGTCCGTCCAGATCCAGTGGGCGAAGGTGAGCCGGCGCAGCCGGAGATACTCCTCGACCGTGGGGACGATGCCGTGGGTGCGATTGTGGAACTCCCGGTCGTACGCGTCGATCACCGCGTGGAAGTGCCGGGCGAACCGGAGGTTCCACGTCGTCGGCAGGAAGGCGTACAGCCGCAGCACGCTGTCCGCGAACCCGGCGACCAGTGGGTCCTCGTGGTGCAGGTGCTCCCCGGGTGAGTCGAGGGCCGAGTGCAGCCGGTCGCGCAGCCGCCGCCAGGCGGTCGGGCGGCCGTGCACGATGTCGCGGTCGTGACGGTCGTCCCAGACGAAGAACCAGGCGCTGTAGTCCGCGATCGCCTGCATCACCTCGTCGGAGGCGCCGATGTAGTACCCGGCCATGAGGTCCGTGTAGCACAGACCGTCGGCATATTCCTCCACCTTGTCCGCGGGCATGAGCCGCTTTTCGAGCAGCCACGCCCGGGTCTTCTCCTGGCACTTCGGCCAATACGGGTGGAGTTGCCGGGGAAACGCCGCCTCGATCACCGGAAGGGAGAGCGACGGTGGAACTGCGATGGTGGTCGGTGTCGATGTGGTGCCGTGTGACAAAGCATGCACGAACTAACCCCTCTCAGCCGCCAGTTGGCGCGGGCGCCCCTCCTTCCGTGCCGGGCGTGCGCCGTTGCATACCCCGCTCCTCCCATTCAGCACTACAACTGACCGTTCTGGGAACGCATTTGCTTCATTCACTACCCCACAGTGCCGGGAACCTCCCGTTGTGTGACTGGTGCCGGATCACCAGGAGAGCAGAAGCGATCGAACGTGCGACGGACAGGCGAACGACACGGACGAACGGCGTCTGTTCAGGGCGGGAAGCCCGAACAGACGCCGTTCGCCTGGTGATCGTGGGGTCTCAGTCGTTCGCGACGACCGGGTACCGGGGCTCGTTCTCGGCCATCTGGCGCAGCGCGTCCTTGCGCTCGCGCTTCGAGAGGCGGTCGATGTACAGGTAGCCGTACAGGTGGTCGGTCTCGTGCTGCAAACACCGAGCGAAGTATCCGGTGCCGCGCACCCGGATCGGGTTGCCCTGCTCGTCCTGCCCGGTCACCTCGGCGTAGTCCGGCCGGGCGAGCGGCGCGTACGCGGTCGGCACCGACAGGCAGCCCTCGTTGCTGTCGTCCAGCCGGCGCTTCTCGGCGGGCAGTTCGACCAGCCTGGGGTTGCAGACGACGCCGGTGTGCCGGACGCCCTCGTCGTCCGGGCAGTCGTAGACGAAGACCTTCAGGTCGACGCCGATCTGGTTGGCGGCCAGGCCCACGCCCTCGGCGGTGCGCTGCGAGGCGAACATGTCCGCCACCAGCTGCTGGAGCTCGTCGCCGAAGTCGGTGACGTCCTTGCACTCCTTGTGCAGCACCGGGTTCCCGACCACCGTGATCGGCCGTGAGGTCCCCCGCTCCCGCCAGGCCGCCTCGCGCTCCTCGCAGTCCTCCGTGTCGACCACATACCCCTCGTCGTCGACGGGGAGCACGCCCGCGCGCTGCTGATCGGTGTCCTGCTGAGCCATGACGTTACGTACGCCTTCCTGAACAAATCCAAGCTGGGATGCTCATACAGGGTACGGGGGAAGCAGGCCTTTGGGGGCGCGGGGAACTGCGCGACCAGCCCCAACGGCGCCGCACCTAGCAAACCTCTTCGAGATCCCGCCAGTCCCGGGAATCCGGACTGTCAGCAACCCACCCGTCCAGCAACCCCCGAACCAGCGAAGCCGGCGCAGCCAACCCGCACTCCCGCTCGGGAACCCACAGCTGCCCGTCCGTCCGGTGCCCCAGCGGCCCGGGATGTCCCGGCTCACTGTGATCATGCGGATCGAGATGCTCCCCGTCACCCTCGTCCGACGGCATCCGTGACTCGGAACACATCCGGCACAGCAACCGCACCGAGGAAGACCAGTCCTCCGCGGCGAACCCGGCGTCGCCGGCGAGCTGCTCCAGCGCGTCCCGGTCCGCCTCGGTCGCGGCCTCCAGCAGCACCACCCAGGTCGGCACCGGCGACGGCGCCCACAGCTCGATCTCGTCGAACACCGGGTACGTGTGCCCGGCCGCCGTGGTCCGCTCCCCGTGCGGCACACCGTCGTGCAGGACGACCTCACCCCAGCGCCGCCCCGAAGACGGCAGCGGAATGGACAGCACCTCGATCCGCGCGGGATCCAGCCGCCGCCCCCACACGACCTCGGCCTCCCCCTCCGGGGACAGCCGTACGGCCGCGCTGCCGAGGTCCATGCCGACGGGCTCGCCGGAGTCGTTGGGCGGTCCCGGCACCCGCAGCCCGTAGGCCTGCCAGGCGCGCCGGGCCAGTGGCCAGTCCTGCAGGGCGGTCGCGGCGATGCCGACGTTCCACCAGTCGGGCGCGCCGGTGTCCCGGTCGAGCAGCGCCACGGCCCTCAGGCCCGCCGCCCGCGCCTGCTCCCAGTCGTGCCGGAACTTGTGCAGCAGGGCGAGGTTGAACCAGGACTCGGACAGCCAGGGCTCCAGATCGGCGGCACGTGTCAACAACGCGCCGGCGTCCTCGTACCGGCCGTCGCCGATGAGAGTGAACGCCCGGTCTGTGGCCTGCCGCCAGGAGGCGGAGGGCCGGTTCCGTCCCTTGCCGAAGATCCTCACGATTCCCGCCTGCCAGTTCCGTGCGGTGGGCTGGCCGTAGCTGTGTTTCGAGCCCCCGGACACCTTCTTCTTCGCATCCAACCACGTACGGCCTCCGGGGCGCTCATTACCCATGGGTTACCCAGTCACCGGCAAGGTCAGACTGCTTCTTGCCAGTACCCGGGCCAGCGATTCCACCACCTCCGGGGCGTACTCCCCGGCGGTGGCGAGCCGGAGTTCCTCCAGCGCCCTCAGCGGTCCGCCCAGGCCACCTTCCCGGGACTTCTCCTCGTACGCGTTCACGGCCCGGACGATCCGCGCGGCGAGCGGCTGCTCCGCCGCGGGGTCGGCCTGCCGCTCCACGACCACTGCGACCGCCTCGTCGACACCCGTCTGCCGTACGACGGCTCCGCCGAGCAGCGCGATCCGCCGCTGTTCCGCGGCGGGCAGGCCCGCGGTGGCGCCCGCCGGCACCGGGTCGACGAGGCTCAGCTGGCCGATGTCGTGCATGAGCGCGGCGTACTCCAGCACGGCCAGCTCGGGCTCGGTGAGGCCCAGGTCACGCCCCACCGCCTGGCTGAGCGCGGCGACGCGGCGGGCGTGCCCGCAAGGGGTGTACCCGGCGACCTCGGTGGCCCGGGCGAGGGAGGCGATGGTCTGCCGGTAGGTCGCCCGGACGGCGGCGTAGCGGCGGAACGACATCTGCGCGAGCAGCAGCGGCACGGAGAAGACGGGCAGCGCCCACAGCCCCACGACGGCGACCGCCAGGGCCATCACCGCGCCGGTCGCGATGACGGCGGAGCCGATGCCGAGCACGGCCCGCAGCTCGTCCCGCAGCACCGGCCCGAAGGGCCAGCCGGTGCGGGAGTGGGCCAGCGCGGCGGCGAGCACCGCGTCGCACAGCGCGGTCAGGGACAGCAGCGCGAGCAGCAGCAGCGCGTAGGCGTGGCCGCCCCAGTCGTCGAACATGCCCCGGTTGTACGGGGGCTGGAAGCAGACGGCGACGAACCCGACGGTGAGCACCCGGCGCGCCAGGTGGTCGAGCGTGGGCCCCTGCCCGCGCGCCACGTGCGGCACGCTGCCGAGCAGCGAGCCGGCCAGCACGACGGCGACGACCTGGGCCGGGCCGTGGTGCGTGGCCCGCCCGCCGGCCTCGCCGAGCAGCGCGTACGACAGGGCCGCGGCGGCTCCGAGCGGCGCCGGCTCCCTGACCTGCGCCCCGTTGCGCCGGGCGAGCTCCCCGACGGTGACGAGGACGCCGAAGGCGAGGGCGACCCGGCGTTCCTCCAGCCCGTCGTGGAGGGTGACGGCGAGGGAGCCGACGGCGAGGAGGGCGGCGCAGGCGTGGACGAGGGTGAACAGCGGCGGCGGGCGGTACGCGCTCACCGGTGGGCTCCCGGCCGACTGGACAGGGGGGCGCCGGGCGGCGGAACCCGGGGCGGGCGGACGTCGTCGGCGGTCACGGCGGGGCGCCATCCCGACCGGCCGACGGCCTCCACGAGGGCCGCGACCATCACCGGGTCGAAGTGGCTGCCGGAGCACCGCTTCAGCTCCGCCAGGGCGACCGGGACGGGCCGGGCCCTGCTGTAGCTGCGGGTGGAGGTCATGGCGTCGAATGCGTCCGCGACGGCCACGACCCGGGCGGATTCCGGGATCTGACCGCCCACCAGGCCGTAGGGGTACCCGGTGCCGTCCAGCCGTTCGTGGTGGTGCAGCACGGCGGCGCGGGCCTCTCCGAGGAAGCCGATGCCGCGCACCATCTCGTGCCCGTACTCGGGGTGCAGCTCGATCACCCGCCGCTCCTCGGGCGTCAGCGGCCCGTCCTTCCTGAGCAGCCGGGTGGGGACGCCCAGCTTGCCGACGTCGTGCAGGATCCCGGCGAACCGGAGCACCTCCACGCGCTCGTCGTCCATGCCCAGCTCGCGCGCGATCATCATGGAGGCCTGTCCGACGCGCTCGCTGTGCCCGCGCGTGTACCCGTCCTTGATGTCGACGGCCTGAACCAGCGCCCGGATGGTCGCCTGGTGGGCGGCCCGTTCCCGGTGGTACTGCGCGAAGGCCCACCAGGAGACGCACATCGGCAGCAACACGAGCAGCGCGGCCACCGGACCGTAGGGGCTGCGCCACAGCACGGCCATCATCAGCCCGGCCAGCCCGTGCACGGCGATGGGCGCGAGGGAGCGCGGCACCAGTCCCCGCCAGGCCCGCCGCACCGGCACCCGCTCGGCCATGGCCAGGATCCCGCCGTCCAGCAGCGCGAGCACCAGGCAGAACGCCAGCACGGCCGCCCCGGCCGGCCCGAGCGCGTAGGGCATGTCGCCCGCGACGACCGCGTCCCGCCCGCCGAGCGCCCAGTGCACCCGGGCCGCGGCCCACACGCCGAGGACGAGCTGGGCGGCCCGCCAGACGCGCCGCAGCGCCACGGGCCGCTGTTCGACGTGCGAGAGCAGCGCACCGGGCACGGCCACCAGGGCGGCGGCGGGCGCGGGCAGCAGGAAGGCACCGGCGAGCAGCACGGGATAGAAGGTCCCGGCCGGATGGGAGATCCCGACGAACCGGGACCGGGCGACGCGCTCGCAGCCCGCGTACAGCGCGGCGAGCAGCAGCACGGCCCACCAGGGCGTACGGACGCCCGGCAGCGGCAGCAGACAGACGAGGGCGGCGAGGACGACACAGGCGACGTACGCACGTGCCCGCACCGGTACCGCTTCCATGAGCCCTCCCCCGGCCATGTCCATCAGGCCCGGAGCCTAGGACGGCGGTGGGGGGCTCCGCGGGCCGATAACCCGCGGATTAGCACGTTCGAGTGATGCGTTCGAGGATGACTACCCCCTCGGAGAAGGGGTAGTTGAAACGCGTGGGAGTCTCAGGACTCCTGCGGCGTGGCCGGCGAGGCCGTGACGTCCTGCTCGGGGACGGCCTGGCCGGAGCGGATCAGCTCGATCCGCCCCATGACCTTGTCGCGCAGATCGCCCGGCACGTCGTCATGCCCGCAGCAGCGCTTGACCAGCTTCTTCACGGCCTGCTCGAGCCCGTACTTCTCGAGACAGGGCGAGCACTCCTCGAAGTGGTGCTCGAACTTCACGCAGTCCGAGTCCGGCATCTCACGGTCGAGGAACTCGTAGAGATGATCGAGGATTTCGCTGCAATCCGTCTCGTGCGGCTCTCCGCAGCTCATGACCCCGAGCCTTTCGCTTCGTTCGACTCTCCGGCGCCGGCCGGGACCATCCCGCGGTCACGGGCGTAGTCCTCCAGCATGCCGCGCAGCTGACGGCGGCCCCGGTGCAGCCGGGACATCACCGTACCGATGGGTGTCCCCATGATGTCGGCGATCTCCTTGTAGGCAAAGCCCTCGACATCCGCCAGATAGACGGCGATGCGGAACTCCTCGGGGATCGCCTGGAGTGCTTCCTTCACGTCCGAGTCGGGCAGGTGGTCGAGCGCCTGCGACTCCGCGGAGCGCAGTCCCGTCGACATGTGCGACTCGGCGCGGGCGAGCTGCCAGTCCTCGATCTCCTCGGCCGCCGAGCGCTGCGGTTCCCGCTGCTTCTTGCGGTACGAGTTGATGAAGGTGTTCGTGAGGATCCGGTACAGCCACGCCTTGAGATTGGTGCCCTCGCGGAACTGGTGGAAGGACGCGTACGCCTTCGCGTACGTCTCCTGCACCAGGTCCTCGGCGTCGGCCGGGTTGCGCGTCATGCGCAGCGCGGCCGAGTACATCTGGTCGAGGAACTCGAGCGCGTCCCGCTCGAAGCGCGCGTTGCGCTCCGTGGCCGTCTCCGCACCCGTGCCACCCTGGCCCTCGGGCTGCTCCGCCTGGCCGTGTTCGGTCCCTGCGTCGGTCCCTGTGACCGGACCCACCTCCTCCAGTGTTCTCGTGAGACCGAGACCGGTCTCACCCGAATCGGAGGATAGACGACGATCCGGTCCGCCCGCCGCCCGAATAGGGGCGGTCTTGGCCGCGTGCAGCACCGTCCAGTCCAGGTCGGCACGGTTGCTGCGACTCGGGCAGTAGATCGAACCCATGCGGCGGACTCCCTCTCCTACGGCGTCGGTGCTGGTCTCCAGCACGTACGTCCCGCACAACAGTGCTCGCCGCCCCGGCATTCCCTGAGCTTTACCCGAGTGACCCGGTCCACTCCACGACCGCGTCCGTGATGAGCGCCACTGCCTCCTCCTGCGTGATCTCCGCCCGCTTGGGGACGGCGAAGCCGTGATCGCCGTACGGCACCTCGACGAGCTCGTACGGCCCCTCGGGGAACTCCCCGGGCCTGCCGAAGGGGTCGTTCCCGCCCTGGATGACCAGGGTGGGCACCCCGGAACCCAGCAGCTCGGCGGCGCGGGACTTCTCGGGCTTGCCGGGCGGGTGGAGGGGGAAGCTCAGGGCGAGGACCGCGTGGGCGCCGAGTTCCGTGGCGGTGCGGCAGGCGACCCGGGCCCCGGCGCTGCGGCCGCCGGAGACGACCGGCGGGCCGGGCTCGGCCAGCGCGGGCCAGATGCCCCGCCAGCCGAGGTCCAGGGTCCTGGGCGCGGGCGCGACCTTCTTCCCGGCCACGCGCCAGGGCTGCTCCACCCGGGCCACGGTGACGCCGTGGGCGGGCAGGACGGCGGCCAGGGCCTTCAGGTCACGGGCATCGATGCCGCCGCCCGCGCCGTGGCTGACGGCGAGCACGAGCCGGGCCTTCTTCGCCGGGTGCCAGGTGATGCGAGCGGGGCCGGCTTCGGTCTCGACGGTCTCGACTGTCTCGCTGGTCGCGTCGGACCCTTTCGTCACATCGGTCACGTCAGAAGAGTGTGCCCTCTTCCGGCCCTTCCAGCTCCTTCAGCAGCTCCGGCCCGTTGTTGCGGACGTTGCTGACGGCCGTGGTGACGGGGTAGGCGCGCATCAGCCCGGCGGGCGGCGGGGCGAGCAGCTCGCGCAGCTCGTCGGGGTCCGTGCGGGACGGATCGAGCCAGGCGTCCCAGCGGTCGGGCGTCAGCATCAGCGGCATCCGGGGGTGGATCTCGGCCAGGGCCCGGGGACCGTCCGCCGGGGATACCGCCAGGGGGCTCGCCTCGGCCTCGGTGGTGATGACGGAACACGTCACCCACCAGGCCTGCGGGTGGTCGTCGGGCAGCGTCTTGTCCCGCCAGAACTCGTACAGGCCGGCCATCGCGAAGACCGACCCGTCCGCCGGGGTCACGAAGTAGGGCTGCTTGCGGGGCCGCTTCTTCTTGCCCTCGACCTCCAGGTCGCGCTCCTGCTTGCCGGTGACCCACTCGTAGTAACCGTCGGCGGGCAGGATGCAACGCCGGGAGGTGAAGGCGCGGCGGTAGGACGGCTTCTCGTGGACGGTCTCCGCGCGGGCGTTGATCATCCGGGCGCCGCCCTCGGGGGTCTTCGACCAGGAGGGGACGAGCCCCCACTTCAGCGTGCGCAGCTGCCGGACCGGGCGCGGCTCGTCCGCGTCCTTCAGCGGGCGGTCGAGGACGGCGTAGACCTCTTTGGTGGGCGCCACGTTGTAGTCGGGCTCCAGGGTCTCCTCGGGCTCCCACTTCTCGATCTCGAAGATCCCTGCGAGATCCTCCGGCCTACGACTCGACGCGTACCGTCCGCACATCTGTAACCGCCCCTCCTGCCTGCGGCACCGACGCTACCTTCAGCGGCGCGTCGACGAAACCGACTCCCGCTCTTCTCTCCGGAAGGGCGGTCGTCGCCGGCGCCGTGCCCCGCGGGTGAAGCTCACAGGTCGAGGACCAGGCGGCTGGTGCTGGAGCAGCCGACACAGATCCAGCCCATGGCTGTCCTGCGGAACGATGGTGACGTTCCGCCCGCCGAGGGCCGTGAGTTCGTTCCCGTAGGCCATGGACGTCAGCAGGGACAGGGTGCGCTGCGCCACCACCGCCGTGTCGGTGAACCGGCCGTCCGGGAGGGCGGGGGCGCCCTGTTCCGTCGCGCCGCCTTGACGATCGTCTCTGCCTGCTTCTTCGAATCCGGCAGCCCCATCGTGATATTTGCCGGGTTCCTTGTGCTACTCGGTGGCAGCCTTCAGGAGAATGTCCTCGTAGATCTTGGAGTCGTCGGACTCGATCACGGGGAACCCGATGCCGTAAGCACCTTCCCAGCGCACTTCGATCCCCGGGTTCGGGTAGTCGGCGCCATCGGACAGGAACAGGTGCGGGCTGCAGTTGACCCGGTCCGTACGGGAGACGGCGGCCTGCTCCATGAGGACGCTGCGGGCACGGCCGTCGTCCAGGGCGGCGGCCAGCGCGGTCACGTCGACGCTGCCGGTCTCGGCGGCGACGTCCAGGATGACCTTGCGGTGGCTGACACACCGCGACTGCGCCCAGAACGCCTTGCGGAGGCCGAGGTCGAGCTGCTCCGAGGCCGACAGGGACTGTTCCTTGGCCGCCTGGATCGCCTCCAGCGCGGGCAGCATGGTGGACGGATACAGCCAGTCCTTGTCCTGCCAGAGCTGCCAGCCGGCCTCGGGTTCCATGCTCGCCATCCGGCCCACTTCGCTGTCGGTCCCCGGGCGCGGGCTGGGGGCGTCGTTGAGGAGCTCCAGCGGGAAGGCACGCAGGTCGAAGCTGACCTGGTGCTCGAGGCCGAGGCGCTTGCGGGTCGCGTGCAGGCGGTGGATCGCGATGTGCGCGAAGGAACACCAGATGTCGGAGAAGACGATGATGACGCCGGGAGGCGGGGTCAGGGACGCGTCGGTCATGAGTTGCTCCAGTGTGTGGTCAGCGGGGGCGAGGCGGGGCCGTGCCGGTGCAGGTCGCAAGGCCGTGCCGAGAGGGACGGGGACACCTCAGGCGCTCGATGCTTCGTGCGCGTCCAGGACGGCTTCCGTTCGCTGGAACCTCTGGGCGAGCGGCCGCGCGTGGGGCTGCAGGCCGAGGTCGGGTATGGGCAACTCGGAGGGCAGGACATGCAGCTCGGGTCCTGCGGTGTAGGTCTCCAGCATCAGGAGCAGCCTCCTGTCTCGGTCACACGAGCTGGATGGCCAGCGAGCCGGCGAGCAGCAGGCCGAGTCCCGACAGGCGGGGGGCGGTCATCAGCCGGGCGGGGAGCCGGAACAGGCCGCGGTGGTCGATCAGGGCGGAGGTCAGCTGCTGTCCGGTCACGGTCAGCGCGACCGTCACCGCGGCGCCGATCTCGGGAATGAGCAGGAAGGTGCCGGTGACGTAACCGGCGGCGCAGGCTCCTCCGAGCCAGCCCCACCACGGCATCGTCTTCAGCGGCGCCAGCTGCGGCTCGGGCGTCTTCCCCGTGATGCGCAGCACCAGCAGGACGACGGCGATGGTGAGCGTGGCCACCGCGAAGCTGAACGCCGCGACGGTGATGGGGGCGTCGAGCCCGTTGCGCAGCTCGGCGTTGACGGCGCCCTGCACGGGCAGCACGCCGCCGGCGACGATGCCGAGCGCGATCCACCCGGTCCGGCCGGCGCCGGACATCTTCGGGGCACCGGGGGGAGCGCTCGCCTTCTGTCCCCTGATGATCACGACGATGCCGACGAGCACGGCGAGGGCGCCCAGGGCGATTCCGGGGCTCAGGCTGCGCTTCTCCAGACCGAACAGTCCGCCCAGGTCCAGGACCAGGGAGGCGAACATCTGCCCGGTGACGAACAGTCCTACGGCTGCCAGCGCTCCCAGGCGAGGGAAGAGCAGGATGCCGCTGGTGATGTACAGGGGGCTGGCCAGGCCGCCGAGCAGGTGCCACCACTCGACGTCGGGGAGTTTCCCGAGCGCGCCGAGCGTGCCCGTCACCGCCGCCAGCACCACCAGCAGGCCGGTGGCCACGGCCAGTTGGATCGTGGAGGCGCCGTAGGGCGTACCCACGGCCTTGTTCAGTTGCAGGTTCACCGACGCCTGGACGGCCAGTAGGCACCCGATCAGGAGGGCTGCGGCGAGCAGCGCGGCGTTCATGGTCTCTCCCGCTCTTCAAGTGGACGCTTGTCTCATTTAACATAGCGCCAGGGCAGCCAAATGGACAAGCTGTCCACTTAAGGGATCGAAGTAAGGTGAACTCCATGAGCAACGGCGACGAGATCCCGGCACCGCCCGTCGTCCCCCTCGGTGACCTCCAGGCCACCGCGCCCCCCAGGCAGCGCGCCGACGCGGTGCGCAACCGTGCCCGCATCCTCTCCGCCGCCGAACGGCTCTTCAGCGAGCACGACCCGCGCACCGTCACCATGGATCAGATCGCCAAAGCCGCAGGTGTCGGCCGCGCGACCCTCTACCGGAGCTTCCCCGACCCGTCCGCCGTCGCCACGGCACTCCTCGACGAGCACGAACGCCGTCTGCAGGGGCAGATGATCTACGGCCCCCCGCCGCTGGGGCCGGGGGGACCCCCCGCCGAACGCCTTGTGGCCTTCTACTTCGCCGTCCTGGACCTGCTCCAGCGGCACCTGCCGCTCGCCCTCGGCGCGGAAACCGGCCCGGCGCGCTACACCACCGGCGCCTACGCCTTCTGGCGCCTCCATGTGCGCACCCTGCTGGAAGCCGGCGGGGTCAAGGACCCGGACGCGCTCGCCGACATCGCGCTGGGGCCGCTGGCGCCGGAGCTGTACCACCACCAGCGGCACACCCTGGGCATCCCGCACGAGCGCATCGCCCAGGCCCTGTCCCTGCTGGCCCGGCGCCTCCTAGGGGCCGCCTGACCGAACCCGCCCGCTCCGCGACGCCTGGCACCCACTCCCCCGCACGCCGGCGGCGGGGATGCGCCGGAGGCGCCTAGACCGAGGGTGAGCCGATCCCCGAGCGCGGCCGCCCACCGCCCTAGCCCACGGGTTCCAGAGCGGGAAGCAAGAGGTGCCGGATCCGCTCCTGGACGCCCTGCGGTGTCAGCTCCCGTGCGAGCCGCTCGGCGGCCCGCACCACCTCATCGTTCTCCAGGAGGTCGATGAGCGTGCGGTGACGGCCATCAGCTTGCCCACGGTGCTCGGACTGCCGCTCGTCGCCGGCTCGATGGCTCTGCGGGTCACCGACCGGGCCCGCCGCATGACCTCCTCGGCTCCGCTCAGACCTTCCGCCAGGCCGGGGCCCAGGCGCCGTCCTCGACCACGTAGTCCCCGAACAGCGCGGGGGCCTCCTTGGCCAGGAGGTCGGCCACCTTGCCGAACAGCAGACGGATCTCCTCCTCGGCGCCGGATGCCGTACGACTCTCGATGACGTGGCGCAGGGTGCGCACGTTGGCCGTCCACACCAGCCCCGTGGCCACACCCTCGGGAGCGAAGCGGCGCATGAAGGAGGTCTTGGCCTTCTTCTCGCCGAAGGACACACCCTGATCGTCCAGGCGGAAGCGCTCGGCCATCCAGTGCTGGAACGCTTCCATCTGTTCCAGCAGCGCCGTGGCCCGTTCCATCAGCTCGGCGTCCTCCTGCGCCCAGTCGGGGAACCAGAACGGCAGATCGTCGAGGCGCACGAAGCGCAGCGACTCCTGGGAGACGGCGGTGCCGGCCCGGTGCCTGACGAGCTCGTGGGTGACGACCCGGCTCACCCCGTGCAGCACGAAGGTGAAGTTCACGTGCTCCAGCACGGAACCGTGCGCGGAGGCCAGGATGTTGCGCAGATAGGCGTCCTGGTCGGTGCGCACGCGCCGCACGTTGGGATTGAGGCCGGGCTCCCAGGACCGGTAGCAGATACGCCCGGCGAACTCCGCCAGGTTCTGCGCGTCGTCCAACTCACCACGGTCCAGGCGCTCGAGCCAGCTCTCTCCTCCCACCTCGGCAAGGTAGGCGGCCACTTCTTCGTAGTCGATCTGCGGGCGGGCGATGATCCGAACCTCGGGCTCCACACGGCGCAACGCGATTCTCCGTACTGGTCGGTCTGGTGCTGACGTGTCGTGGACGCTTGTCTCGGCGCCTCACGGCGGGGGCGTCGACCCGGGCCGCCGGCCCCGGCCTTCGAGGTGGTCGAGGACGGTGTCCAGGAGTTCCTCGAAGGCGAGCGCGGTGTCGTCGGGCAGCCTCTCGCGCAGCCTGGCGTGCTCGGCTGCGGCCGAGTCCAGGACCGACCGCGTGAGGGCCTCGCCTTCCTCGGTGAGCTGCACCCAGGTGCTGCGGCCGTCGTGGATGTTCGCCTCCCGGTTGACGTACCCCGCCTGGGCCAGCCGGAGGACGACGTTGCTGGTGCCACCGGAGGAGAGCCCGCAGGCCGAGGAGAGGCTGGTCGGCCTGAGCCGGTGGTCCGGAGCGCCGGACAGGGCCAGCAGCACGTCCGCGTCGGCGTTCGTCAGGCCCGCGCCGGACGCGGCGGTCCGCGTGGCGGCGTTCACCACCTGCGCCAGACGAGCCGCCTTCTGGGCGATCCGTGCCAGCGAGACCGTGTGTCCGGCCGAGGCGAGGTTCTTCATCTCTCTCCTTCCGCGCCGCGAGGCAGCGCAGTCGCGCCTGTGAACCGTGCCGCCAGGATGCAGGAGGCGGTTCGGTTGAGCACTCAACGCCTAGCGGCTACTCTCTCACAAGAAAGCTTTAAAGAAAGCTATCTGCTGTGGTCGCCCAGGAGGCGTCGAGCAGGGTGCCGGTACTGGTGTTCGCCGCGGCGATGACGCCTGGATGGGGCTGGTGGGGCACGCCCACGCCGGCGTACGGCGAGAAGGGCAGCACGCGCCGCCCAAACCAGGTCTTCATGATCGTCCAGCACGCGGCACACACCGCGGCGCTCGTCCTCGCCGTCCAGGGCGAGCGTGTGGCTTGACCCGAACACCGCATGCTCAGGCACCGAGGGGGGATCTCCATTGAAATCGATCACCAAGCCACGGAGTCGCGGGAGTGCACTCGGTGAGTACTTGCAGGTCCATACGACGGGCATCCTGTCCAGGTACTGGGAGATGCTCTACCGCTCCCAGAACCCCCTGGCGGACGACGACGCGTGGGAGATGTGCGCCGCACAGGCGCGCAGCATCATCTCGGAGTGCGTCCGGGCGCTGTCCGGGGACGAGGGCGCGGTGCGCACCGAGACCGCGGACCCGCGGGATGTCGGCGCACTCCGCGTCCGGCAGGCGATCCACCCCATCCATTCCCTGCGAGCGGGCCGGATCCTTGTCGGCCTGGTGCTGCGCACCCTGACGCAGGCCGTCTCCGACGAGGAGGCGGACGCCGTCTGGGTCATCAGATGCATGACGGCTCTGGAGGACGCGGTCTGGGAGCGGATCGAGGTCAGCTCCGCCGGCTACGACAGCTATCTCCTGAGGGAAGTGCGCACGGTCGACTCCGCGTCCCGGCGCGCGCTGGCCCGCGAGATACACGACCGGCTCGACGATCACCTCAGCGCCGCACTGCGGCAGGTGGAGGTGTGCGCCGCCATGGCCAGGGAGGGGTCGTACGGTCTGCAGGCGGAGTTGTCACTGGTGCAGAAGGCCCTCAGCGAGACCCTCGACTCCGTGCGCCACATGGCCACCGGGCTGCGGCAGCCGGCCACGGCCTCGCTCGAGAGCGCCATCAACGCGCTGGTCCAGGCCATGGAGCTCACTCACGCCACGGTCCGCGTACAGATCACCGGCGATGAGACATGGGCCTCGTCCACGGCGCTGGACGAGACCCTTCTGGTCGTCCGCGAGTGCCTGCGCAATTCGCTGCTGCACGCCAAGGCGCGCACCCTCGTCATCTCGATCGACATCGCTCCGCTGGAGATCGGGGGACACGTCGAGGACGACGGGATGGGCTTCGACGTGGAGCACGTCCTGGCCGACGGGGATGCGAACGGCCTGGCCTCCGTCACGGAGCGGGTCAAGCGCCTCGGCGGGCGCCTGCTGGTCAACAGCACCCCCGGTGGCGGCACGCGGACCAGCTTCCGCCTGCCCAACAGGATCGCCTCGGCGGCCCCCGGCGAACGGGGTCTCACCCGCGTGATGCTGGCGGACGACCACACCCTCCTCCGGGCGGCGATCGGCAAGATCCTCAGTTCCGCCGACGGGATCTCCGTGGTCGCGGAGACCGGTTCGGGACGGCACATCGTCGACCTGGCGGAACGTCACCGGCCGCAGGTGCTCCTGCTGGACGTCGACATGCCGGACTGCCACGCTCCCTCCGTCATCGCCCGGCTGCGCGGGCGCATGCCCGAACTGCGGGTTCTCATCCTGAGCATGAACGACGACCCGCACCTGATTCAGGAGCTGCTCGGCCTCGGCGCACACGGCTATCTGCACAAGGGAGTGCGCAACCAGTCACTGGTGTCGGCGATCCAGGACGCGGTCGCTCACCCCACCCTCGTGACCGTGGCGGTTCCCAGTCAGGGCCTCAGCCTGTTCCCGCCCACCGAACCCCCGGCGTCCGGGAGCCTGTCGCCGCGGGAGATCGAGCTGCTCACCCGCGTGGCATCCGGCCTGACCAACCGCCAGATCGCGCATCGGCTCGGCATCACCGAGGGAACCGTGAAACGCCACTTGCGCAACATCTTCAAGAAACTCGATGTCACCTCCCGGATCGAGGCGGTCAACCGGGCCACGGAGAGGGGGCTGTTGCGGCCCCCCTCTCCGGGCGGGCTCCGCGCCGCGCGTTCACGGCAGCCGGATCACCTGGGCCGCGTAGCTGAGGCCTGATCCGAAGCCCAGCAGCAGGGCAGGCCCACCACCCTCCGCTCCCTCCGCTCGCAGCCGTTCGAGGGCCAGCGGAATGGAGGCCGCGCTGGTATTGCCCATGTCCACCACGTCGCGGGCGACCGCGACATGGGCGGGCAGTTCCAGCGCGGACGCGACCGTGTCGATGATCCGCAGGTTCGCGGAAGGCGGCGGCGCCCGTGCCCGGTGCACAGCAACCGCATCGCCCGGACGGCAGCTGATCGTGGAGCTCCAGGTCCGCCCCCAGGCCCGCGAGCCGGGGGCGGTGGCTCCCCGCGCCACGCGACGCCGACGGCGTACCGGCCGCGGTGCGTGAGAGACACCACCGTGGGGCAGTACTCAACGCCCTGCGGCCGCCTGCCCGTTCGGTGGCGCGGGGCCAGGTGGGGAAGGCCTCCGCACGGCTGCCCGCCGGTGCCTTCAGCGGGGGCCCGCCGAAGGGGAGGACGCAGACGGCGAGCCGTCCCCCTGCGAGCTCGCACACCCGCACGCCAGGTCCTCGGCTCCGGCGGGGCCCCGCGCTCACGGGCTCATCCGGCCTTGGCCGGCTCGGGCTTGGGCAGCTTGGCGATCAGGCCGGCCGACACCAGGAACACGACGACCATGACCACCAGGCCGATCGAGAAGCCGTTGGCGAGCTGCTCGGTGGTCGCCTCCTCCAGGGAGTCCCCGGGGACCGCGGCCAGCATGGCCAGGCCGATCACCGCGATGCCGACGGCACCGCCGATCTGCTGGCCCGTGGACAGCAGCCCCGAGGCGGCCCCGGCCTGGGAGGAACGGATGCCGGCCAGCACGGTCGACAGCAGCGGCGCCAGTACGAGACCGAGGCCGCAGCCCGTGACGAACAGCGGCGGGATGATCCACAGCGACAGCGTCCAGTCGTGGACCAGCAGCACCGGAATGATCATGAGGGCGCTGCCGGCGGCGGACGCCAGCGCTCCGTACAGGGCGACCCTGCGGCCTCCGTGCCGCGCGATCAGGCCCTTGGACCGGGTCGAGGTGAGGAAGGAGCCGACGGAGTACGTCACCATGGTCAGCCCCGTGTACAGCGCGGACTCCCCGATCCCGTACTGCAGCAGGTAGGAGAAGTAGAGGAAGAACGAGTACAGGGCGCTGAAGAAGACGAAGTACAGCGTCACGCCCAGCCGGAAGACACGGTCCCGCCACAGCTCCGGCGGCAGCAGGGGCGTTCCCCCGCGGCCCGCGATCCGGCCCTGCTGGACCAGGAAGGCCCAGCCCAGCGGCACGGTCGCGGCGAGGAGCACCCAGGCCCACGCCGGCCAGCCGTGGTCCTGTCCCACGGTCAGCGGCGTCATCAGCGCCACGAGCAGCGCGCTGAGCAGGACGATGCTCGAGACGCTGACCCGGCCGGCGTCGGCGTTGCGGGCGACCGGTACCAGCTTCGGGGCGAGCAGCAGAGCGACCAGCCCGACCGGCACGTTGATCAGGAACACCGCACGCCAGCTCGTTCCCGCGATGTCCAGAGCGACCAGCAGACCGGAGAGGGTGGGCCCGACGATCGTGGCCATGCTGATCACGGCGCCCAGCGCGGCGAATCCGCCCGGCCGCCGCTCCGGTGTCAGTACGGTCTGGATCGTGGCGATCACCTGCGGGTACAGCACCCCGGCGCTGAGCCCCTGCACGATGCGCGCACCGATCAGCAGCTCCGGTGAGGGGGCGAGGCCGCAGGCCAGCGAGCTCAGGGTGAACAGGAGCAGGCCGGTCATGAACATCGCCCGGCGTCCGGCGATGTCGCCGAGCCTGCCGCCGGTCACGAGGAGCGTCGCGTAACCGATCTGGTAGCCGGCGACGACGAGCTGGATGTCGGCGAGGTTCGCGCCCAGGTCGTCCTGGATGGCGGGGGCGGCGGTGTTCACGATGGACACGTCGGCCAGCACCATGAAGGCCGCGGTCAGCACGAGAGCCACGGCACGGCTCGCGGACTTGGCCGCGTCTGTTGGCGGTGAGGGCACCGGTGTGGGGGAGGTAACCCTTTCGGACATGGATTCTCCTCGTGGAGCGAATGTGCGTGGAGCGGGAGTGCTCGCGGAGAGCTGTGCGGAGCGGAAGCCCCTGAGGGACCGCGGGTGGTCGGGCTGTTACACGGGCGTCCCCGCCCTTCGCCCCTCGTCCTCGGCGAGGATCTGCGCGGCCCGGTCGCGCAGCTGACGCCGCAGCAGCTTGCCCGCCGGGTTGCGCGGAATGCGCTCGACGGTCAGGAAGCGGCTGGGCCGCTTGTAGCTGGCGAGTTCGCGCACGGCCAGGTCGAGGAGCTCCCGCTCGTCGTAGGCCTCCGGATCGGCCGGCTGCACGAACGCCCAGGGGGTGTGCCCCCAGGCCTCGGAGGGAGCGGCAACCACGGCGACGTCGGCGACGTTCGGTGACGTCCGCAGGACGCGCTCGATCTCGGCCGGGTAGACCGGCCCCGGGGTGGCGCGAGGGCGTGGCGGGGCCGTCGGAGCGGCTGGTGATGACGGGACCGCCCGCCTCCGTGAGCCCGTAGACGTTCAGCAGCAGGCGCCCCGGTTTCTCGACCGCCTGGTGGTGCAGTTCCCTGTCGGCCCGCCCGTGACCGACGATGGCGGTGGGCGGGGAACCGCTGTCCAGGAGGGGTGGCGCTGGTGCGGCTTTGGGCTGCGAGACCCATTCGCTTCGCATAGGAACGTATGCCTCCCCCGACGCCGAAGACGGCCGGCAGCGCGTCGCAGAGGACCGGACACGCCGCAAGATCGCTGAAACCATAAGGCGGGTCGAGAGGTACCCGTCCATGCCTCATAGGAGGTACGGGGGGCGCCTCCGAGGAGGAGGAAAGGGCAGGCAGCAGCGACCGCCGGCTCGGGCTTCGCCCGGGGCGCGGGTCATGGAGTTCTCGGGAGGGCGGCCGTCACCGCGGCCGCAGGTCCGGACGCGCAGCGATCAGGCCGGGCCGTCGGCGCCCCGGCGTCCTTCGGCCAGCCGTGCGCTGCGGTCGGGGCCGAGTTCGAGCTGGCCCAGGACCGAGGGCGTGGCGATGCTCGGGAAGACATGGCGGAGCAGCACGCTGACGCGCTGCGGAAGGTCGCTGTAGTCGCTCACGGCATGGGACATGGCCTGTATCCCGGCGAAGGCTCCGACCAGGAGCTGTCCCACCTCGTCGATGTCGACGTGGGGCAGGACCTCGCCCCGTTCCTGGGCCAGTTGCAGCACCTGCCGGTTCTGCCGGCTCCAGGTGTGGAAGGACAGGTGGTGGTTCAGCTGCACGGCGTGCTGCTGGAGCGTGAGGTGGACCCCGGCCCGGACCAGGGGGTCGGTCTGCAGGAGGCGGGCGAGCAGCAGGCCGCTGTCGGCCAGCTCCTGGAGCTTGATGCGATGCGACGGCACGGCGATGTCGGTCTGTGCGTCCAGGATGGCCTGGGCGAGCTCTTCCTTGGACTTGAAGTGAAAGTAGAGCGACCCCTTGGTGAGGCCGACCAGGGTGAGGATCTCGGTGATCGTCGCGGCTTGGTAGCCCTGTTGTTCAAAGACCGTGGCCGCGGCTTCCAGGATCTTCCGACGGGTGCGAATCGCACGTTCCTGGATCGCCATCCGCTTTGCGCCCCAACCTTGAGAGAAAAACCGGCACACCAGTATGTTACCAGCGCCGCACCGCAGAACCGCTGGCTCCGTCCACGCCGAAACACGAAAGGGCACGAAAGGGCACCTGGGCGGGAACGGTGCAGCATCCGACGGCTTGTCCCGAACGGTCGATCGAACCGAGTATGACCCCTGCACCCTGAGGCCCGGCAGCCCAAAAGAGGCCTCACGGTATTTTTACGAGGTTACAACCCTCCCGGACAGCCCGACACCTGGACGCGTACACCCCTAATAGGCCCATTTGAGACACAGGAGTCACGGGTGAGCGAACCATGCGACCTGCGACTTTGAGGCTTCAGCCGAGAGCGATTGAAAACCGCTGAGTAGGTATGTTTTTATGGGCGCGTTCTTGCGGGTCGGGGAATGTGCTCTCTCAGAGGCGACATCGGCGGTCTTCGCGCGTCTCCCTGTCCCACATGTGCGACGGACCCGACACCCTGCGATGACGTGTCACTGTCCGAGAGCGCCAGGGCGCGACATGCCGCGAGCGAGGGGGCAACTCGCGTGCGCATGAACGCTTGGCACAGATGGGGGGACTCCTTGCGATGATCGACGCCTGGTTCGACTACAGCTCTCCGCTCAGCATGCTGACCCGGCACCTCCTGAGCGCGACGCTCGCGAACTCCGGGACACGGGTCCGGTGGCATCCCGCCGACAGCGGGGACGAGGCCTTGGATCCCGTCTGGTTCACGCAGGCCTGGCACCGCAGCGTGCGGCCACTGGCCGAACGGCTGGGCGTGCGGGTGAACGCGGTGCCACCTCGGCCGACCTCCGCCCGGCTCGCCCTTCAGGGCTATCAGTACGCGCTGGACCAAGGCCTCGCGGAGGCCTACAGCGATCAGGTCTTCCACGCCTACTTCGTGCAGCGTGCGGAAATCGGTGAGCCACAGGTACTCGGGGTGGCGGCCCACAGGGCCGGCCTCGATCCGGAACGTTTTCGCTCCGCCGCCACCTCGGCACACTACGCCGAACGGCACCGCGCGGCGGTCACCCAGTCACCGACGGTCCAGATGACGCCGACCGTGATGTGCGGCGGTTACCGGATAGAGGGCGTCCCCAACGACGCCCAACTGGCGAAGCTGGTAGCCGCGTCCGCGACGTCGCGGGCGAGCGTGGATTTTCCCCAGGCGGCAGCCGATCGGACCGCGGACACGCGGTCCCGAAAGGCAGGCCCGGCGTGGTGCGCCGCCGTCGGGGCAGTCGGGGCAGTCGGGGCAGTCGGGGCAGTCGACGGCGACATTCCCGAGTTCATCGGACGCGGCGACCGCACTCTCGGCAAGCCGGTCGAGCAGTCAGGCGTGTGCGGGGCCAACTGAGGTCCGCTTCCCGTCCCTGACGGGGCTGAGCCAGGACCTCACCGGCGCCCTGGCCTCCACGGCCGGAGCCCGGCAGGGCTGAGTGCCACTGCTGGGTCCCGCCTGCCGTCGACCGCCGCGGCCGGACACACCGCGGTGCACCCCGTGCCGCAACCCCGCTCACCGAAGCCGGCCTCTCGACCGACCCCGTCCGACACACGGGGCCGCACGGTCCCCGTCGACCACGCTCTGACCACCGACGACCCGCCGTTCTCCGACAGCCCTGTCCGATCCATCGTTCCACTCCCCCGGAGATCCCATGTCTTCTCTGTTCGGCCCACTCTCCGCAGGTGCTCTGTCGCTGCCCAATCGTGTGGTCATGGCGCCCATGACGCGCAACCGAGCGGGTGCCGACGGCGTGCCCGGCCCGCTGATGGCCGAGTACTACGCCCAGCGTGCCTCCGCCGGTCTGATCATCACCGAGGGGGTTCGCGTGAGTGCCGCCGGGCATGGGCCGGTCGGTCAGCCCGGGCTGCACACCCGGGCCCAGATCGAAGGCTGGTCGCGGGTGACCGACGCGGTGCACCGGGCGGGCGGCCGCATCGTGGCGCAACTGACCCACCACGGGCGCATCGCCCATCCCGACCTGTTGCCGGAGGGCGTGCAGCCGGTGGCAGCGTCGGCCGTGACCGCGCAGAGCGAAGCCCGTACCGCGAAAGGACTGGTGCCGACGGTGCGGCCGCGCGCGATGGAGGTCGCGGAGGTCTCCGAAACCCTCACCGACTTCGCGGCGGCCGCCAAGGCGGCGGTCGCCGCGGGCTTCGACGGCGTCGAACTGCAGGGCGGCAACGGGTATCTGATCCATCAGTTCCTCTCGGAGGGCACCAACCTGCGCGACGACGCCTACGGCGGCGACGCAGCCGGCCGGGTCAGGTTCGCGGTCGAGGCCGTCCGTGCGGTGGCCGGTGTGATCGGTGCGGACCGGACGGGTCTGCGGATCTCCCCGGGCACCGGGTACAACGACACGGCCGAGCACGATCCCGCGCTCACCTACGGCTTGCTCGCGAAGGCGCTGGAGCCCGAGAACCTCGCCTATCTGCACGTGGTGGAGGGCCCTAACCAGGCGCTGCCGCGACTGCTGCGGGAACGCTGGACCGGTGTGATCATCAGCAGCCCGTTCACCGGCGACGACCCCACGGACCCCGACACCGCCCGTGACGTGCTCGACTCCGGGCGCGCCGACGCGGTCAGCTTCGCGCGGTACTTCGCCGCCAACCCCGACCTGCCCGAGCGGATCCGCGTCGGCGCTCCGCTCACCGAGCCGGACCCGGACACGTTCCACGACGGGGATGCCGAGGGCTACACCGACTACGCCGTCCACCGCCCCGCAGTCGTCTGACGGCCCGTACACAGGGAGTTCGCCATCATGACCGAGCAGGACGACCAGTACGCCGAGATCGGCGACCGGTACTCCGACTTCAAGGACACGGCCCCGCTGGCCGGTCTCGAGCAGTACAACGTGCTGAAGCACCTGGGCGACCTCACCGGTGCCGGGTCCTCGACCTGGCCTGCGGACACGGCCACTACAGCCGGCTGATCAAGGCCGCCGGAGCCGCCGAGGTGGTGGGCGTCGACCGGTCGCCCGTCATGGTGGAACTGGCGCGCAAGTCGGAGCAGGAGCAGCCGCAGGGCATCACCTATCACGTGGGCGACGCCGCCCGTCTTCCCCGACTCGGCGCCTTCGACCTGGTGAGCGCCGTCTGGCTGCTCAACTACGCCACCACCAAGGACGAGTTGACGGCGATGCTGCGCGGCATCCACGACAACCTGGTGCCGGGCGGCAGGTTCGTGGCCGTCGCCGTCTGGCCGGACTTCGATCCGTCCGGGCCGAAGTGGGACGACTACGGGCTGCGCGTGGTCTCCGAGACTCCGGCCGATGACCGGGGCATCCTCGTCACCGACCTGATCGGCACGGAGACGTCGACCATCACCACCTCGCGCTGGAGCCGCGAGGCGTTCGCCCAGTGCCTGGCCGCGGCCGGCTTCGAGTCGTACAGCTGGCAGGTGCCGGAGGTGCCGGCCGAGTCCGTGGCACGGTTCGGGGACTCCTTCTGGGACAACTACCGCGCCAACCCGGTCCCGGGCTTCCTCATCGGCACCCGCCCCGCGCAGGGGCCGGCCCCGGCCGGCCGGTCGCAGTCCGCTGCCGAGGTGCGCAGGGCGGCCGGGACACTCGCCGACGACCTTGCCGCGGGCCGCTGGTCCCCCGTCACACTCGAGCGGGTCCTCAGCCGGCAGCTGCTGATCTCCGCACCGGGCGACGGGGACCTCACCCCGGCGATCGTACGGAGCGTGTTCTGGGAGGGCTCGGAAGCCTTCCTCAGGGAGAACGACGGCCGGCTGGCAGCGCTGCTCGCCGACCTGCTGCCGGTGCTGGAGGCCGGTGGCGAGGAAGCCGCCGAGACGTCGCGCGCGGTCACGGCGCTGCTGCGCTCGATCCTCTGACAGCCCTCGGGCCGGGCAGCCGCGCGGGGCGCGGTCGCCCGGCCGTACGCCCCGGTGCAGAGGCCATGCGAGGGCAAACCGGTCGACGCCTGCCACACGGCCGCAGCAAGCCCGAGACCGGGCCGCCGCGGCAGAAACTGGGTCGTCAGCATGCTCGGCCTGGGCAAGAACGCCAACCTCCCCGCAGTCGGCGCCGGGCATGGCCGCACCGCGACCACGGTCAGTCTGGGCTCGGCCGTCCCGCCCGCCGAGAGAATGCGGCCGTCGAGAACCGGCTCAACCTCCTGCACGCTGCCATCGACCCGTACTCCAACGGCGCACCTACGTGCACTTCCCCGACATCGAGCTCACCGACTACGCGCACGCCTGCTGCGGCACCAACCTGACACGGCTGAGCGAGATCAAGCGGAAGTACGACCCGCACCGCTTCTTCACCTTCCCGCACGCCCGATGATCGTCGAGACAGAGCCGCCGCAGCCGCAGCGGGCTGCTTGATCACGAGTCCGCGACCACCGGTGGCGCTGCCGCACTGCGGGCCGACCGGCAGCGGCCGCTGCTGCTACGGGATCGCTGCTCCTGTTCATCGGCCCCGGATGCCTGTGGAGCAGCGGTCGCCGCCGCCTTCACCGGCCTCGTCCGGAACCTGCCGGTCTCAGACCGCGGGCGCGACCAGGCGAGCGACGAGATTCCGCCAGCCGGCCCCCACCCGTTCCGGCGAGAGACCGCGGTGGTGGACCAGGTACGAGTACAGCGCGACGTCGAGATAGCTGAGAAGCGTTTCGGCGAGCAGTTCCGTGTCGGCGCCGGGGACGGCCTCGTCGAGCAGCGCGAGGAGCTGTTCGCGCTTGAACTGCTGCGGGGACGCACCGTGGCACAGCAGGGGGTCAGGCTGCGCGGCCAGGTACAGCTCCCCGTGGCTGTCCCAATGGTCGAAGGCGGCAAGCCCCAGGGCTTCGATCCGCTCGACGGCGGGCGCGCCGGGACCGAGCGGCGGCGGGCCTTCGCGGAACGACCGCTGGAAGGTCTCTTCTCTCTCTTCGAGCAGCGCCATGATCAGGCCGGAGCGGTTGCCGAAACGGCGGAAGACGGTGCCTTTGCCGACCTGCGCCCGGGTGGCGACCGCCTCCATGGTCAGGGCGCCCACTCCGCCCTCGGCCACCAGCTCGGAAGCGGCCTGGAGGAGCTTGGCCCTGTTGCGGACGGCGTCGGCGCGTACCGACTCCCGTCGGTCGGCCGAGCACGCGCCGCCGAGAAGCGCGTCGGTGGCCGTAGGGTCACGGAGAACGGCTGGTTCGGGGGCGCAGGGCGGCCCCGGTAAGGAACGTGTCATGGAACCTCACCTTATTGAAGGCCCCGATCTCGGGTGCCGCGTGGCGAGACCGTGGGGCATCGCCTGACACCGAGCCGGCCGGCGGCGCCGCGGCCGCCCCGGTCACCCCGCGTGCGGACGGCCGCTCCACCCCTGTGACCTGCGCCTTCTCCGAGAGGAACGATCGCTGCCACGTCCGCGTCTCACATACCGTCCGCACGGACGTGCCACACTGCCGGATTCCAGCCGACCACAGGGAGCCACCGCCGCACATGGACAGCACCGCAACCGCCTCGCTCGCCTCCCTCTGGGACGAGGTCTCCGGCACCCAGCCCGACCCCGACCTGTGGGTCGTGCTCGCGACCCTGGGGGCCGCGCTCGCCGTGGTGATCCCGCACGGCCTGTGGCGCATCTCCCGCAACGCCATCACCATCGCCCACGAGGGCGGCCACGGGCTCGTGGCCCTGCTCAGCGGCCGCACCCTCACCGGCATACGTCTGCACTCGGACACCAGCGGCCTGACCGTCAGCCGCGGCAAGCCGTACGGCATCGGCATGATCCTCACCGCGGCCTCCGGCTACACGGCCCCTCCCCTGCTGGGCCTCGGCGGCGCGGCCCTGCTGGGCGCCGGCCGCATCACGCTGCTGCTGTGGCTGGCCACGGCCCTGCTGCTGGCCATGCTCGTGATGATCCGCAACGCGTACGGTGCCCTCACCATGATCGTCACCGGCGGCCTGTTCGTCCTGGTGTCCTGGCTGGCCGGCCCACAGGTCCAGGCGGCGTTCGCGTACGTGGTCGTGTGGTTCCTGCTGGTCGGCGGGGTGCGTCCGGCGTTCGAGCTCCAGGCCAAGCGGTCGCGCGGCGGGGCGGGCGACTCGGACGCGGACCAGCTGTCGCGGCTGACGCATGTACCGGCGGGGTTGTGGCTGTTCCTCTTCCACGCGGTGTCGCTGTGCTCGCTGATCGGCGGGGGCAGGTGGCTCCTGGAGATGTGACGCTCGCCTCGCGGAGCCCGAGGCCGGGCCGCATGGCGCGACCGGCCCCCACGGCGCCGCACCCGAGCCACCGCCTCCTTATAAAGTGAAGCCATGGCCCCGAACACCGCAGACACCGCCCTTTGGCCCGCCCCGCACGCGAGCGGAGCCGTCGACGCGACGGTCCACGTGCCCGGGTCCAAGTCGGTCACGAACCGCGCCCTGGTCCTCGCCTCCCTCGCCTCCGAACCGGGCTGGCTGCGCCGCCCCCTGCGCTCCCGCGACACCCTGCTGATGGCCGGCGCACTGCGCGCCATGGGCATCGAGATCGAGGAGGGCGTGGGCCCGGACGGCACGGGCGAGGCCTGGCGGGTACTCCCCACGGGCCTGCGCGGCCCGGCCACGGTCGACGTCGGCAACGCCGGCACGGTGATGCGGTTCCTGCCGCCGGTCGCCGCGCTCGCCGACGGTCCCGTCCGCTTCGACGGCGATCCCCGCTCCTACGAGCGTCCCCTGAACGGAGTCATCGACGCGCTGCGTCTGCTCGGTGCCCGGATCGACGACGACGGCCGTGGCGCGCTGCCGTTGACCGTGCAGGGCAGCGGCGCCCTGGACGGCGGTCCGGTGGAGATCGACGCGTCCTCCTCGTCGCAGTTCGTGAGCGCCCTGCTGCTGTCCGGCCCCCGCTTCAACCAGGGCGTCGAGGTCCGCCACACCGGCGCCACGCTGCCCTCCATGCCGCACATCCGCATGACCGTCGACATGCTGCGCGCGGTCGGCGCCCAGGTGGACACGCCCGAGTCGGGCGGCGAGCCGAACGTCTGGCGGGTCACGCCGGGCGCCCTGCTCGGCCGGGACCTGGTCATCGAGCCGGACCTGTCCAACGCCCAGCCGTTCCTGGCGGCGGCGCTGGTGACCGGCGGCAAGGTCGTCATCCCGGACTGGCCGGCCCGCACCACCCAGCCCGGTGACCGGCTGCGCGAGATCTTCACCGAGATGGGCGGTTCCTGCGAACTGACCGAGTTCGGGCTCGTGTTCAGCGGCTCCGGCTCGGTGCACGGCATCGACGTCGACCTGAGCGAGGTCGGCGAGCTGACGCCGGGCGTCGCGGCGGTCGCGGCCCTCGCGGACTCCCCGTCGACCCTGCGCGGCGTGGCGCACCTGCGGCTGCACGAGACGGACCGCCTGGCCGCGCTGACCAAGGAGATCAACGAACTCGGCGGTGACGTCACGGAGACCGCCGACGGCCTGCACATCCGCCCCCGCCGGCTGCACGGCGGGATCTTCCACACGTACGACGACCACCGCATGGCCACGGCCGGCGCGATCATCGGCCTCGCGGTGGAGGGCGTGCAGATCGAGAACGTGGCGACGACGGCCAAGACCCTGCCCGACTTCCCCGACCTGTGGACCGGGATGCTCGAGGCGTAGGACGCGGGGATCAGGTCATGCGCCGCTACGGCAAGCACACCGACGAGGACGACATCCGCACCCGTCCCGGCCGCCGGAACACCCGGCCCCGGACGAACATCCGGCCCAAGCACGAGGACGCCGCCGAGGGCCTCGTCCTCACCGTCGACCGGGGCCGCCTGACCTGCCTGGTCGAGGACCGCGTGGTCATGGCGATGAAGGCCCGCGAGCTGGGCCGCAAGGCGGCCGTGGTCGGAGACCGGGTGGCCCTCGTGGGCGACCTGTCGGGCAAGAAGGACTCGCTCGCGAGGATCGTCCGCATCCAGGAGCGCACATCCGTGCTCCGCCGCACGGCGGACGACGACGACCCGTACGAGCGTGTGGTCGTCGCCAACGCCGACCAGCTGGCCGTCGTCACCGCCCTGGCCGACCCGGAGCCCCGCCCGCGGCTGATCGACCGCTGTCTGGTCGCGGCCTACGCCGGCGGCCTGGACCCGCTGCTGGTCCTGACCAAGTCGGACCTCGCCCCGCCCGACGAGCTGCTGGAGCTGTACGGCCACCTCGACATCCCCCACGTCGTCACCAGCCGCGAGGAACTGCAGAACGGAACCGCCCTCGCCCGCGTGCGCGAGCAGCTCGACGGCAAGATCACCGCGTTCGTCGGCCACTCCGGGGTCGGCAAGACCACCCTGGTCAACTCGCTGGTGCCGGAAGATCAGCGGCGTACGACCGGGCATGTGAACGCGGTGACGGGCCGCGGACGCCACACCACCACCTCGGCGCTGGCGCTGCCGCTGTCGGGCAGTGACGGCTGGGTGATCGACACGCCGGGCCTGCGGTCCTTCGGCCTGCACCACGTGGACCCGTCCCAGGTCATCCACGCCTTCCCCGACCTGGAACCGGGCACCGAGGGGTGCCCGCGCGCCTGCAGCCACGACGAGCCCGACTGCGCGCTGGACGCGTGGGTGGCCGAGGGGCACGCGGATCCGGCGCGGCTGTACTCGCTGCGGCGGCTGCTGGCCACGCGGGAGCGCAAGGAAGGCGACTGACCTCCGCGTTGTTTGTCATGGCGTGCGGACGGTAAGTGCATAATCGCACCAAGCCGGATGCAAGACCGACCAGACGCCGAAGAATCTGGCGAAATGCTCGAACTGACTAAGCGGTCGCTGAACGTGGGATACGGGAGGAACGACTCATGGCGTGGCTGCTGGTCATTGTGGCGGGGTTGCTGGAGACCGGCTTCGCCGTGTGCCTGAAGTTGTCCCACGGTTTCACCCGGCTCTGGCCGACGGTCGCGTTCTGCATCTTCGCCCTCGGCAGCTTCGGTCTTCTGACCCTGGCGCTGAAGAAACTCGACGTGGGCCCCGCCTACGCCGTGTGGACCGGCATCGGCGCGGCGGGCACGGCGATCTACGGCATGGTGTTCCTGGGCGACCTGGTGTCGACGCTGAAGATCGTGTCGATCAGCCTCGTCATCATCGGCGTGATCGGGCTTCAGTTGTCGGGCTCGGCGCACTGACGTCCCGTCATCCGGCCTGCCGCTGAAGTGCGCTGCGGACGAGCTCGGCGACGCCGCCCTCGCCCGGGGGCGCCGCCACGTAGGACAGGGCGAGCCGGACGGCGAGTTCACAGGAGCGGACCAGGTCGGCGGTGTCGGACTTGGGTGTGCCGGGTCCCGCCAGCGCGGTGACGGCACGGTCGCGGACGAGGGCGACGAAGTCGCCGGGCGAGGGCAGCGGGCCGTCGGCACGGCGCTGGGCCGGTACGGCGGAGGTGGAGCGCACGGCCGACAGGGCCGGGGACGGCAGGCGTTCGCTCCAGCAGCCGGTGAGCATGGCACGGACGAGGGCGTTCTCCCGGGCCGCCGACGTGACCCATTCGGCGGTGGCGGTGAGCCGCTCACGCGGGTCGCTGTGCCCGGTGAGCGCGCGGTCCACCCCGGCGAGGTACCCGTCGGCCTCGCGCCTCACGAGCGCACGGGCGAGCCCGTCCTTGCTGCCGAACTCGTTGTACAGCGTCTGCCGGGACACTCCCGCAGCCGCGGCCACGTCCACCATCCGCACGGCGGACCACGGCCGACGCGCCAGCGCCGCGTAGGCGGCGTCCAGTAGAGATTCCCGCGCTGCAGGCATCATCGCCTCCCCTTGGGGCGAGCGGCTCTGCGCCCAGATTTGACGCGCCCGCAACCACTGTCAAGGGCCCGCGGGCGCACACGGGGGCGCCTTTGAGCCGACCTGCGCGGCCGCGACCCACCCACCTGCGGCAGTCGTGCCGCTAGGGGCGGCACCCGCCCCACCGAGGCGGCACCCCGCCACACCGGGCTGCACAACACCCCGCCCCCGACCGCACTGCGGGCAGTCGTGCCGCTGGGGGCGGCACGGGTGGGCGCAGCGGCACCCCGCAGCGCCGGGCTGCGCAACGCCCCGGCCCCAGCACCAACGCCGCAGGCAGCTCGCAGGGACGCCGAGCCCCCACAACACCCCCACCCCCACCCCCACCCCCAAACCCCCTGTAGCCCCATCCCCACCTCGGCAGATAGGTTCGTTATATGCCCGACTACCTCGACGACCTGCGTCTCGCCCACGTCCTCGCCGACGCCGCCGACGCCGCGACGACGGACCGGTTCAAGGCCCTCGACCTCAAGGTCGAGACCAAACCGGACATGACCCCGGTGAGCGAAGCGGACAAGGCCGCCGAAGAACTCATCCGCGGCCAACTCGCCCGCGCCCGCCCCCGCGACGCGATCCTCGGCGAGGAGTACGGCGTCGAGGGCACCGGCCCCCGCCGCTGGGTGATCGACCCCATCGACGGCACCAAGAACTACGTGCGCGGCGTCCCCGTCTGGGCCACCCTCATCTCCCTGATGGAAGCCGGAGAGGGCGGCTTCCAGCCCGTCGTCGGCGTCGTCTCCGCCCCCGCCCTCGGCCGCCGCTGGTGGGCCGCGAAGGGCTACGGCGCGTTCTCGGGCCGCAGCCTCACGAAGGCGTCCCGCCTCCAGGTCTCCCGCGTCGGAAAGCTCGCCGACGCCTCCTTCGCGTACTCCTCGCTCAGCGGCTGGGAGGAGCAGGGCCGCCTGGACGGCTTCCTGGACCTCACCCGCGAGGTGTGGCGCACGCGGGCGTACGGCGACTTCTGGCCGTACATGATGGTCGCCGAGGGCGCCGTCGACATGTGCGCCGAGCCGGAGCTGTCGCTCTGGGACATGGCCGCCAACGCGATCATCGTCACCGAGGCCGGCGGCACCTTCACCGGACTCGACTCCCGCCCGGGCCCGCACAGCGGCAACGCGGCCGCGTCGAACGGCCTGCTCCACGACGAGCTGCTGGGCTACCTCAACCAGCGCTACTGAACGACCATCGCCACCGCGCGACCACCACCGCCACCGCGACCACCACCGCCCCCGAGCGACCACGGCTGAGCGCGCCCCCTGTTACCGAGCGCCCCCTTGTTGACCCTCCCTTTGCCTGCCACCCTGAGAGTCCACCCGCTTGTGAACTTGTGAAAACATGAACAAACGGCGGGGACACCCCCAGGAGGCCCATCCATGCTCGTCCGTGACGCCATGAGCACCGTCGTCCTCACCATCGGCCCGGCCCACACACTCCGTCAGGCCGCCGCCCTGATGGCCGCCCGCAAGGTAGGCGCGGCTATCGTCCACGACCCTGACGCCGGCGGCATCGGCATCCTCACCGAACGTGACATCCTCATCTCCGTGGGCCAGGGACAGGACCCGGACACGGAGCTCGTCCACGCCCACACCACCACCGACGTGGTGTTCGCCGCTCCCGCCTGGACCCTGGAGGAGGCGGCCGCCGCCATGGCGCACGGCGGTTTCCGTCATCTCATCGTGCTGGACCGCGACGAGCCGGCCGGCGTCGTCTCGGTCCGCGACATCATCCGCTGCTGGGCCCCGGCACGTCAGCAGGTGCCCGCCTGACAGCCCGAACAGCCCGAACGGCCCGGGCCCCCGACGGAGCCCGGGCCGCCTCCACCGCATCCCAGCCCAGAGTTAGATAGCGTCTAAAGCAAGCAGGGCTCTAACTCCACACCTGTTCGCGACCTGGTCCCTTTTGCTGTTAGGCTGGTAGCCATGAGTGACCTTCTGGAACGGCTGCGCGGACGCGGATGGCGGATGACCGCGCAGCGGCGCGTCGTGGCCGAGGTCCTCGACGGCGAACACGTCCACCTGACGGCCGACGAGGTCCACGCCCGGGCCGTCGCCAAGCTGCCCGAGATCTCCCGGGCGACCGTCTACAACACGCTCGGTGAGCTCGTGTCCCTCGGCGAGGTGCTCGAGGTCTCCACGGACCAGCGCGCCAAGCGGTACGACCCGAACGCCCACCAGCCGCACCACCACCTCGTCTGCGCCCAGTGCGGCGCGATCCGCGACGTGCACCCGGTCGGCAACCCACTGGCGGACCTCCCCGACTCGGAGCGCTTCGGCTTCACGGTCTCCGACGTCGAGGTGACGTACCGCGGCGTCTGCCCGAACTGCGCGGCCACCTAGCCTCCCCGCCTTCTCACGCCAAGCCCCGGCACCGATGAGCGCCGGGGCTTCGCGCTGTCCGCGGACTTCCCGTATCTGACGGTCCGTCATATGGTCAACGGCACCCACCAGTCCGTTCCGCACTCCGCGAGGAGACCGAAGTGGGAGAGCCGTATCCGAAAGTCATCGCCCATGACCTGACGCGCACCTTCGGCCGGGGCCCTCGCGCGGTCGACGCCCTCGGCCCCCTCGACCTGACCGTCGCGCCGGGCGAGTTCGTCTGCCTCGTCGGCCCCTCGGGCTGCGGCAAATCCACCCTGCTGCGCATCGCCGCCGGGCTGCTCCGGCCCAGCACCGGCACGCTGGAGATCCGCACGTCCAGTCCGCGTCCGGCGGCCATGATCTTCCAGGACTACGGCATCTACGACTGGAAGACCGTGCAGGCCAATGTCCGTTTCGGTCTCGACGTCCAGCGCGTCCCACGCCGGGAGGCGAACGCCCGGGCCGCCGACTGGCTGGCCCGCACGGGCCTCGCCGACTTCGCGCACGCCTACCCGGCGGCCCTCTCCGGCGGGATGCGGCAACGCGTCGCCCTCGCCCGCGCCCTGGCGGTCGAGCCCGAATTGCTGCTGATGGACGAGCCCTTCGCCGCCCTGGATGCCCAGCTCCGCACGATCCTCCAGGACGAGCTGCTGGAGATCACCCAGGCGCTGCGCACGACGACCCTGTTCATCACCCACAGCCTGGAGGAGGCGATCGTCCTCGGCGACCGCGTCCTGGTGATGTCCGCCCGCCCGGGCCGGATCATCGCCGAGCACCGCCCGCCCTTCCCGCGCCCGCGCACCGGCGACGTCCGCGCCACCCCCGAGTTCACCGCGCTGAAGAGCGAGCTGTGGGACCTGCTGCGCAAGGAGGCGGTGCCGGCATGACCACGGTCGCTCCCGGGACGAAACCCTCGGTCCTGGTCCGCCGCCCCGGCCCCGGCGAACTGCACCCCGCACGCACCCATCGCCGCCGCCGCGTCCTGGAACTGTCGCTCGCGGCGGCCGTACCCCTCCTTCTGGTGCTGCTCTGGCAGCTGGCGGCGGTCCGGGGCTGGATCGACGACCGCGTCTACCCGGCGCCGTCCACGATCCTCGCCGACGGCTGGGACCGGGCCGCGGCCGGTGATCTGTGGCCGGACGTGTGGGCGACGCTCAGGCGCGTCCTGGCCGGCTACGCCGTCGGCACGGCGGCGGGCTACCTCCTGGGCCTGCTGATGGGTTCGCTGTCGCTGGTCCGGGCCGCCCTGGAACCACTCCTGGACGCCCTGTACGTCGTACCGAAGCTGGCCCTGCTCCCGGTCTTCCTGAACATGTTCGGCCTGGGCGAGGGTCCGCAGGTCGCCCTGGTCGCCGCCACCGTCTTCTTCTTCGTCTGGATCTCCACGATGTCGGCGGTCATGGCGGTCCCCGACGGCCACCGCGACGCCGGGCGGGTCTTCGGCGCCTCCCCGTGGCAGATGTTCCGCCACGTCCTGCTCCCGGCCTCCCTGCCCGCCGTCCTGGTCGGCGCGCGGATCGCGGCGGGCGTGGCGGTCCTGGTCATCGTCGCCTCGGAACAGATCGCCGCGACCGACGGCCTCGGCCACCTGATCTTCGACTCCCGTGCCCTCTTCCAGAACGACGTGATGTTCGTCGGCATCGTCTGCGTCGCCATCCTGGGCGTGCTCTTCTCCGAGCTGGTCCGCTTCACAGGCCGGCTGCTCACCCCGTGGGCCCCGCGCGACCGCGGGCGGGGGCAGTCATGAGGGGACGTACGGGTGCGGTCACGAAGGGACAGGCCTACGGCCTCGCCCTGCTCGCGACCGCGCTGCTGGCCTCGGCGGCCTGCTCGTCGCCGTCCTCCGGGAGCGCAACGCCCAAGGCGGACGCCGCAACGCGCGCCGTCCGCCCCGTCGAGGGCTGCGGCACCGGCTCCTGGACGGACCCCACCGACCTGGCCCCCGACCGCGCCCCCGCCCGCTGCCGCCCCGGCTCCCCGCCGGCCCAGCGGCTCCCCGAGCCCCGCGAGCTGACCATCGCGACGGGCACACTCGGCGCCGAGTACGTGGCACCCCTGCGCGTCGCCCTCGACAAGGGCGAGTTCGCCAAGGAGGGCCTGGACGTCACGCTGAAGGTGCTGCCGACGCCCGAGGCACTCCCGCTCCTGGCGAAGGGCGAGGTCGACGCGCTGTGGGCGGCCCCGGAGGCAGCCGTCATGAACGGCATCCGCGGCGGCTTCACCATCCGCTGGGTCGCGGGGAACTTCTCACCCGACCCGAAGTCCAAGAGCGGCCTGTGGGTCCGCCTGAAGGACGGCGAGACGGCGACCGCTGTCCGGATGGCCGGCCGGAAGCTCGGCACGATGATCGGCAAGGGCTCCGTCATCGCCTACCCCATGGAGCAGGCCCTGGAGCAGCACGGCGGCGGCCTCGACCGGATCCGCTACCAGCAGCTGGGCTCGGCCGACGTCCTCACGGCCCTGGAGAACGGCGGCGTCGACTCCGCGTGGCTGCTCGACCCGGTGTGGCGCCGGGTCGACGGCGAACCCGGCTACGCCTTCCTGGGCGGCCAGCCGCCCGGCGAGCCCCTGGGCGGCATGCTCTACGGCCCGAGCCTGCTGAACGACGACGTGGACGCGGGCGTGGCCCTGCTACGGGCGTACATCCGCACGGTGAACACGTACTTCGCGGCCGACTACAAGAAGGACGAGACCTTCGTCACATACCTGGCGAAGCTCCTGAAGACGGACGAGGCGATCCTGCGCTCGACACCGTCGCTCCGCATGGACTGGGAAATCCGCACCGGCACGACCGACCGCCTCCAGTCCGCCTATCGCGCCCAGGGCGTGGCGGACGGCGATGCGCTCCCCGAGTCGCGGACGGTGACCCGCTCCCTTTACGAGGAGGCGGTAGGCCACCGCCGGTAAACACACCGAGGGCCGGAACCCTTTTCGGATTCCGGCCCTCGGCCTTCAGTAGCGGGGACAGGATTTGAACCTGCGACCTCTGGGTTATGAGCCCAGCGAGCTACCGAGCTGCTCCACCCCGCGTCGGTGAATGCAACGTTACGTCAACGCGCAGGACGGATGCAAATCGCTTACCCAGCTGCGGGCAGTCGTGCCGCTGGGGCGGCACGGGTGGGCGCAGCGGCTCCCCGCTCCGCCGGGCTGCGCACCCACCCGACTCCAGCCACAATGCCGAGCACCCCTGCAGTACACGGCAGGGTCACGCCGACAACTCCTGCCGCAACGCATCTCGCAACCGAGCCGCCCGCTCCGCCACGGACTCCGGCCCCAGGGACACCGCCCGGTCAGCCCACCGCTGCCCCTCCGCCAGCTCCCCCCGACGCGCGTAGACCAGGGCCAGCCGCAACGCCGCCCGCCCGTGCCCGGCGTCAGCCGCCCGCGTCCACCACACCGCCGCCTCGGGCTCACTCCCCTCCCGGGCCAGCAGCAGCCCGAGGTTGAAGGCCCCGTTGCGGGACCCGGCCTCGGCCGCCTCCCGGTACCACCGGGCCGCCTCGACGACGTCCCCCCGGGCGGCGGCGAGCATGCCCACCCGCACCTGCGCCCGCCGGTGCCCCTGGGAGGCCGCCCTCTCGTACCACTCCTCGCACTCGCTCCGCCGGTGCACCGGCTCCCCGAGTTCGTGCGCCGGCTCCGGCGGCCGGCGCGCGTCGAGCACGGTCGCCAGCCGGTACGCGGCCTCGGCGCTGCCGCCCCCGGCCGCGCACCGCAGATGCCGCTCGGCCTCCTGCTCGTCGCCGTCCCGCAGCCGGGCCATGCCGACCTGCAGCGCCGCCTCGGTGTGTCCGGCGGCCGCGGCACGCTCGTACCAGCGCAGCGCGGCCTGCTCCTCGCCCCGGCCGGCGTGCAGGATGCCCAGGTTGAAGGCGGCGTCCACACTCCCGGCCTCCGCCGCCTTGGAGAACCACGGCTCGGCACCCGCCTCGTCCCCGGCCCGCAGCAACAGGATGGCCAGCGCGTTCGCGGCTTCCCGGTGCCCGGCATAGGCCGCGCGCCGGTACCACTGCTCGGCCTGCGCGGTGCGCCCCTGCTCGGCGCAGAGCAGCCCCAGGTTGTAGGCGCCGTTCACGTCGCCCGCGTCCATGGCGGCCCGGTACCAGCGCTCGGCGGTCTGGGTCTCGCCCCGCTCGGCGTGCAGCGCGCCCAGTGCGTTCGCCGCGTTGCCGTCGCCGTCCTGGGCGGCCCGCAGCCACCACACGGCGGCGTTCTCGGTGTCGCCCGCGTCGCGCAGCAGGAAGCCGAGCGCGCAGGCGGCGCGCGCCTCGCCGTCCTTGGCGGACGTCAGGTACCAGCGTCCGGCCTCCTTGAGCTCGCCGCGCTTCTCCAGGATCGTCCCGAGGTGCAGGGCGGCCCGCCGGTGGCCGCGTGCGGCGGCCTGCCGGTACCACTGCTCGACCTCGTCCGGCAGCTGGACACCGTTGTCGCCGTCGGTGTCGCGCGTCGCCTTCCGGTCCAGCGCCCGGGCCAGGCGGTAGGCCGCCTCCCGGTGCCCGCGCTCGGCCGCGACCCGCATCCACTTCTCGGCCCCTGCGTCGCCGCGGTGCTCCAGCAGGTCGGCGAGCGCGTAGGCGCCCAGGGTGTGCCCCTGTTCCGCGGCCTGGCGCAGCCAGTACTCGGCCGCCGGCTCGTCGCCGCGCTCGCGGTGGTGTCGTCCGAGGGCGTGCGCGGCCGCCGCGGATCCGGCGACGGCGGCGATCCGCCACCAGCCGGCGGCCTCGTCGGCGTATCCGCGCTGGTGGAGGAGGACTCCGAGGTTGTTGGCGGCGGCCCGGTCGCCCGCGGCGGTCGCGGCACGCAGATGGGGTTCGGCACCGTCGAGATCACCACGGCGCAGCAGCATGGCCCCGAGGACACTCATCGCCTCGACGTCGCCGGCCTCAGCGGCGAGCCGCTGACGCAGCTCCTCGGCCGCCTCGTCGGCGATCTCCCCGGTCTCGTCCGGGGTGTCGGTGTCCTCCCGGCTGGAAGGCTGCACAAAACGCCCTGTCTCGAACAGAGTTGCCTTGTCCCCCATAACGTCCATCGTCGCACCACCTGCAACCTGGGTACACCTGGTATACCGCAGCCAGTGAGGTCACTACAGCGTTTTGTCGACATGCCCACAGAGAGACAAGTCAAACACAGATCGCCCAACTCCCCACGGCGGCGCGGCCGCAGGCCAGGCCAGCACATGCGTTCACACATCACGAAGGCCCGGATTCCTGTGTGGAATCCGGGCCTTCGTGGTCGCTCCGTCACTCGGACTTCGCGATTTCAGTAGCGGGGACAGGATTTGAACCTGCGACCTCTGGGTTATGAGCCCAGCGAGCTACCGAGCTGCTCCACCCCGCGCCGTTGTGTTCACAACCGTATCACGGCGCGGAGTGGGCATCTGACCAGGCCAGGGCCTAGCTGCTCGGCTTCGGGCTCGGGCTGCCGCTCGGCTTGGCGCTCGGGCTCGCGCTGGGCTTGCTCTCGCCGCCCCCGGCGCCCCCGCGACCGGCCCCGGCCTGCGCGTCCTCGGCCCGCTTCAGAGCGTCCTCGAGGTCCTTCTGCGCCCGGCCGTACGCCTCCCAGTCGTTGTCCTTCAGGGCCTCCTGGCCCGCGTCGAACGCCTTCTGGGCGTCCTCCAGGGCCTGTTGGACCGTCGGGTTGTCGGACGTCGGCGGTGGCGTCGTGGTGTCGTCACCCTCGTCCGGTGGCTCGGGGGCCTGCCCCTCGGTTCCGAAGATCTTGTTGAGGGCCTCGTCGAGCGTGTTCTCGAAGGCGGTCTGGCCTCCGTAGGTGACCAGCACCTTGCGCAGCAGCGGGTACTTCAGTCCACCACCGCGTACGTAGACCGGCTCCACGTAGAGCAGTCCGCCGTCGAGCGGCACCGTCAGCAGGTTGCCGTACTCGACTTCGGAGTCGCCGCCTCTCAGGAGCCTGATCGACTCGGCGATCTCCTCTTGGGAGTTGAACTGGCTCTGGACCTGCTTGGGGCCGTTGACCGTCGTGTTCGTCGGCAGTTTCAGGATTCTGATCCTGCCGTAGTCACTGGCGCCCGCCTCGGCGTCGACCGCCATGAAGGCGCTGAGGTTGTCCCGGCCGTTGGGCGTGAAGGTCGTCGTCAGCGAGAACGACTGTGCCTTCTGGTCGGGCATCTTCATGCTCAGGTAGTACGGCGGCACCGCGTTGCCCGACCGGTTCGTCGGGTCGTCCGGCACCTGCCACACCTCGCTGCCGCTGAGGAACGTCGTCGCGTCCTTCACGTGGTAGCGCGTGAGCAGCTCCCGCTGGACCTTGAACAGGTCCTGCGGGTAGCGCAGGTGGTCCATCAGGTCCTTGGAGATCTCGCCCTTGGGCTTCACCGTGTCCGGGAAGGCCTTCATCCAGGTCTTCAGGACCGGGTCCTTGGTGTCCCACTGGTAGAGCTTGACCTCGCCGGTGTACGCGTCGACGGTCGCCTTCACCGAGTTGCGGATGTAGTTGACCTGGTTCTGCTGGGCCACCACCGCGCGGTTGTCGTTGGTCGCGGTCAGCGAGTCGGCCGTGGTGTCGCCGAGGGTCGTACGCGAGGAGTACGGGTATCCGTTCGTCGTCGTGTACGCGTCGACGATCCACTCGATACGGCCGTTCACCACCGCCGGGTAGGCGTCGCCGTCGATGGTCAGCCAGGGGGCGACCGCCTCGACGCGCTCCTTGGGCGTGCGGTTGTACAGGATCCGCGAACCGTCGCCGATGGCGCCGGAGTACAGGATCTGCGGCTCGCCGAACGCCACCGCGTACGCGGCCCGGTTGACCGGGTTGGAGAGGTTGACCCCGCTGTCGCCCTTGTAGCTGGTGGTCTTCTCGCCGTTGTCGTCGGAGTAGTCGATCTCCTTCTGGGGACCGCCGACGATCGAGTACGTGGTGGTCTTCTCGCCGTAGTAGACCCGCTGTTCGTACGTGCCGAGGTCACCCTCGGAGGGCAGGTCGGACTCCGTGAAGTTCGGCCGGCCCTGGGCGTCGGCGCTGGTGCCCTGGGCGGCGACCACTCCGTAGCCGTGGGTGTAACGGAAGTGGTTGTTGATCCAGTTCTTCTTCGGGATGCCCGCCAGGTTCAGCTCACGCAGGCCGATGACCGTGTCCTGGTCCTTGCCGTCCTTGGTGTACCGGTCGACATCCAGGTTGTTCGGGAACGCGTAGTAGTTCCTGATCTGCTGGAGCTGCTGGAACGTCGGCGAGACGATGTTCGGGTCCATGATCCGGATGCTCGCCGTGGAGCCGACGTCATCGCGGAGCGTGGTCTTGTCCTCGGTCTTGCTCGTGCCCGAGTAGTCGGTGACCTTGGTGCCGTCGATGCCGTAGGCCTTGCGCGTCGCCTCGAGGTTCTTCTCGACGTACGGCGCTTCCTTGGCCTGCTCGTTCGGCTGGACCTGGAACTTCTGCACGATCGCCGGGTAGAGGCCGCCGATGAGGATGGCGGAGAGCACCATCAGGCCGAAGCCGATCACGGGCAGCTGCCAGGTGCGCCGCCACAGGGTGGCGAAGAACAGCAGCGCGCAGATGACGGCGATGCAGAACAGGATCGTCTTGGCCGGCAGGTAGGCGTTGGCGTCGACGTACCTCAGGCCCGTCCAGTTGTCGGTCGCCCTGAAGTCGCTGGACTTCACGGCGAGTCCGTACCGGTCGAGCCAGTAGGCGACCGCCTTGAGGGCCACGAAGACGCCGATGAGCACCGACAGGTGGCCGGTGGCCGCCGCCGTGGCGCGGGCGCCGGGGCTGGTGACGCGCAGGCCGCCGTACAGGTAGTGCGTGAGCGCGGCGGCGATCACGGAAAGGATCGCGGCGGCGAAGCCGAAGCCGAGCAGGAAGCGGTACCAGGGCAGGTCGAAGGCGTAGAAGGAGACGTCCAGCTTGAACTGGGGGTCCTTCTGGCCGAAGGGCACGCCGTTGACCCACATCAGCCACGTCCGCCACTGGCCGGACGCGGAGGCTCCGGCGATCAGGCCCACCAGGGCCGTGATCCCGAGCAGCAGCCACTTCTTGTAGGGCGCGATGCCCATCCGGTAGCGGTCGAGGTTCTGCTGCTCCATGGACATGGCGCTCAGCGGCGGCCGCAGCCGGTGCGCCAGCCAGATGTTGACTCCGACCGCGACGGCCATGAGCAGGCCGAAGACGAAGAAGAGCCCGATCTTGGTCCACAGCGTGGTGGTGAAGACCGACGAGTAGTTCACCGACCGGTACCAGAGCCAGTCCGTCCAAAAGCCCGCGAACATGGTGAACACCATGCCGAGGACGGCCAGGACGCCCAGCGTCATGAGCAGGGTCCGGACACGCCGGGACGGGCGGCCCACTCTGATCCGCGGCCCTGTCGGGCCTCCGCCGCGGTCCGGCATCTGGAAAGCCAAGGTGCGCACCTCGAAGTTCGCTGTTGATTCGTAAGGTCCGCGTCTTCACGGACCGTCCGTGGCCCCCGTGATCGCGGGCCCCCACCTATGCAACTTACTCACCGTTTACTCGGTTCCCGATTCCGGCCGGGAACGAGGCAGGATTGTGACCATGTCCAACACTCCCATGGCGGCGAGCCCGCTCACCCGGGCCGTACTCGAGATCGACGAGTACGTCTCCGGCCTCGGCTGGGACCAGCCCGCCCGCCTTTTCGCACTCGTCGACACCGCCCGGCTCCGGGCCGAACAGCCCTCGCTCGCGGACCGGCTCGGTCTGGACGACGCGGCGGAGAACCCCGGCCTCACCCCGATCGAGCAGGACGAAGTTCCAACGGGCAAGCCGCTCGACGAGTTCCTCGCCACCATCGCCTGGCCCGACGCGGTGACCGGCTGCGCCCTCGCCGTGGAGCGCCTGATGCTGCCGCCGTCCGCGGAGGCCCAGGTTCCGCAGGGTCTGGACGAGGCCGCGCTGACGAAGTGGGTGGCGGACCACCCGGACCGCCAGGAGGTCCGTATGACGGTCGCGGTGCTGCGGGACGGCACCCGTGAGTCGGCCCTGCGCCTGCGCGAGAAGGACTCCCCGACGGAGGTCCTCACCGGATCCGATCTGGTACCGGGTCTGGCGGCGGCACTGGCGGCGACGTTCGAGGAGTAGCCGGCGGCTGCGCGGCCCGGGCCGGTCGTCCGGCCCGGCGGACTACTTACCGCACGTCGGCAGACCGGCGGTGTCACCGCTGCGGATGTCCTTGAGAGCGCCGAGGGCGTCGTCGATGGTCTTGACCTTGATGAGGGTGAGGCCCTCGGGGGTGTCCTTGGCGGCGGCCTCGCAGTTGTCCGCGGGCGTCATGAAGTACTGCGCGCCCTTGGCCCGCGCGCCCACCGTCTTCATCTCGATGCCGCCGATCGGACCGACCTTGCCCTCGTCGTCGATCGTCCCCGTACCCGCCACGAACTTGCCCCCGGTCAGACTGCCCGGCGTGAGCTTGTCGTAGATGCCGAGCGCGAACATCAGACCGGCGCTCGGCCCGCCGACGTCGGCCAGCTTGATGTCGATGGAGAACGGGAACGTGTGGTCGGTCCCCGCGGAGATCCCCACGATGGCCCGCTTCTCGCCGGCGTCGTCCGACGTCGTCGTCGTGATGGTGATGTCCTGTGTCTTCGTCGGCGTCCGCTTCTCCTTCTCCGCGGCGACCTGCTCCTTGGCGGGCACGATCGTGAAGCGGACGTCCTGGCCCGGCTTGTGCTTCGTGACGAGCTTCGCGACGTCGGCCGGCTCCTTCACCACCGTGCCGTCGACGGCCTTGATCACGTCCCCGGCGTGCAGCTTGCCCTCGGCCGGGGATCCCTTGACGACCGTCGAGACGATGACCCAGGACTTCACCGGAACGTCGAGTTCCTTGAGCGCGGCGACCTTGGCGCTCTCCTGGGACTGGCTGAACTCCTCGGCGTTCTCCTGGGTGGACTGCTCCTCGGTCTTGCCGTCCGGGTAGAGCGTCTCGTGCGGCACGACCTTGTTGTCGTGCGCGAGCCAGCCGTAGACGGCCTCGACCAGGTTCATCCGGTAGTCGGCGCTGGTGACCCGGACCGTCGTCATGTTCAGATGGCCGCTGGTCGGATATGTCTTCCGCCCGGAGACCCGGAGCACCGGCTCTCCGCCGTGATCGCCCAGCGTGTTCACCGTCGGCCCCGGGGACATCTCCGCATACGGCACGGGGATGAACACTCCCGCGCACAGGAGCGCGATCAGCATCAGGGTGGAGGCGAGCATCGTCGCGGTGCGGCGTGGCATGACTCGACAGTACGGGACGGTCCTGTCAGCGCACCGTCAGGGCCGCCCGTCCGAGGCGGCCCTGTGGTCTCACACGCTTGTGACCTGCTCTTTTCCCTGGCCTTCAGGGCCCGGCCGGGGCCTCTCCATGGCCTCGCGGAAGCGGGCGTAACCGATGAGTTCCGGGCCGTCCCCACGGACCTTGCGGGTCCGGTTGGCCCAACTGCCCCAGAGGCCCGCGCCGATCGCAGCCACAAGCGGAATCAGCAACCAGGCGAGCGCCGCCATGCCGACCTCCAACCCCTTGAGCGTCCGCAACTGACTGATCAGCAGATTAACCATCCGCAGTGACAACGCTCACGCCAGGGGTCCGGTTACGCAACCGGAAGGCCGGGTCCCGGATTCACCGGAAGGCCGCGCCCCGGATTCACCGTAAGGCTGCGTCCCGGATTCAGCAGGCGCCCACCCACTCCTCGGTGCCGTCGGAGAACTTCTGGTGCTTCCAGATGGGCACTTCGTGCTTGAGGTCGTCGATCAGTTTCCGGCAGGCCTCGAAGGCCTCTCCTCTGTGCGGGCACGAGACGGCGACGACCACGGCGAGGTCACCGACCCGGAGATCCCCCACGCGGTGCACGGCCGCCAGCGCCCGCACCGGGAACTCGGCGACGACCTTCTCGGCGATCCGCCTCATCTCGGCCTCCGCACTGGGGTGGCAGGAATACCCCAGCTCCGCCACGTCGGCACCCCCGTCGTGGTTCCGCACGGTGCCCACGAAGAGCGCCGTGCCGCCGGCCGCGTCGTCCCCGACGGCCCGGAACACCTCGTCCACCGTAAGGGCCGTGTCCCGGATCCCGATCAGCCTGATCGGATCCTGCGCGGCCTGCTCACCCGGGTGATCGCTCGTGGATGCCATGCCTCCATCGTGCCGTACGCGACCGACAGCGCGGAATAGAGCTATCGACCGGCACGCGCGCGTGCGCGTTGGACTGTCCTACGACTCTCGTACGGCGGGACAGGAGAGGCGGCTCTCCCACGGCGGGACCGTGGAGACGGGGCCGGCGGGCGGGTCAGATGCGGCGCCGGGCCTTGCGCGCCCGCCGCACCACCGCGGCGGCGCCCAGCAGCGCCACCGTCGCTCCCGCGGCACCCGCGGCCGTCGCGTCCTTGCGGCCCAGTCGCCGCCCGGCCACCGTGTGCCGGCCGGAGACCTCCTCCAGGAGCTCCGCCAGCACCTCCTCGTTGGTGTACCGCGGCCGCCACCCCGCGTCGTGCAGCCGGCTGCCGCTGACCACCCAGGGGTACATCGTGTACGCCAGGTCCCCGGCCGGGGACGGCGTGAGCCCGATGCGGTGCAGCCGCTGGGCCGCACCCAGCGCGACCGCCGACGGCAGCTCCATCCGCCGGATGCCGCTGAGCTCCTCGACCTCCTCCTGCTCCAGCCACCCGTCGCACCCGACGGTCAGTTCCCCGTCGACCTTCTCCAGGACGGCGTACTCCAGCGCGCTGCACAGGTCCTCGACGTGGCAGAACTGCCACGCGGGCCGCGACCCGGCGACGACGAGCAGCCGGGGAGACTCGAAATACCTGGTCAGCGCGGTGTCCGTGCCTCCCACCAGGATCGCCGGCCGCACCACGGTGACATTCAGCCCCGGGTGTGCTCTCGGCGCCCGACGCGCCAGCCGCTCGATCTCCAGCAGGTCGCCGACGCCCGTCGCCTCGGCCGTGGCCCGCAGCTCCGCGTCCTCGGAGAGCGGCAGCTCGTTGTCCGGCAGTGCCCCGTAGACCATCGCCGAGGTGCACAGCACCACCCGGTGCACTCCGGCCGCTGCGGCCGCCGTCAGAACGGTCTGCGTCCCCCGTACGTTGTAGGCCGTTCGGGCGGCGGCGTCCGTCTCCAGGTCGAGGTCCAGGGCCAGGTGCACCACCACGTCGGCACCCCGCAGCTTCTCCGCGATGGCCGGATCCCGCACGTCCAGGATGTGCCACTGCGCCGCGTCGCACTCGCCGCGCCGCTCGTCGATGGCGACGACCTGCTTGACCTCGTCGGACGCGGCGAGCCGCTCGGTGAGCAGGGCGCCGACGCCGTACGCGGCACCGGTGACCGCGACGACGGGTCCGCGCCCCGCGGGGCCCGCGGAACTGGTTGACTGGTTTCGCGCTGCGCGAACCTGCGGATCTGGGGAACTCACCGGGCGTCTCCAGCGGTTGTCTTCAGTACGAGCGCGAGCGACGCGTGCGTACCAGGTGGCATCCATCCTGCCGCAGGCTGTCAGTCGGCGAAGCACCGAGGCCCGATCCGCCCCAGGTGTCTACGCTGGGTGGTGTTGTCGGGCAGCCGTGCCGCCGGAAAGAACCGGCGGCCCTACCAGCCGAGGAATCCCGTGAGTGACACCCCATTCGGATTCGGCCTTCCGCCGGAGGAGCCGGACGACGGCGACGAGGGCAAGAAGAAGGACCAGGAGAGCGGTGGTGGTCAGGGACCGGCCAATCCGTTCGGTTTCGGCGGCCTGCCCGGAGCCGGAGGATTTGGCGGCGGCCCCGGCGGCCCCGGTGCGGACAATCCGTTCGCAGCCATGTTCGGCTCCCTGAACCCCAACGACCTGGGCGCCGCGTTCCAGCAGCTGGGCCAGATGCTCTCCTACGAGGGCGGCCCGGTGAACTGGGACATGGCCAAGCAGATCGCCCGCCAGACGGTCTCCCAGGGCAGTCCCGACGGCACCAAGGACACCAGCGTCGGCCCCGCCGAGCGCAAGGCCGTCGAGGAGGCCGTCCGCCTCGCCGACCTGTGGCTCGACGACGCCACGTCGCTGCCGTCCGGTGCCGGCTCGGCCGTGGCCTGGAGCCGCGCCGAGTGGGTCGAGGCGACCCTGCCCGCCTGGAAGGAGCTCGTCGACCCGGTCGCCGAGCGCGTCGGCACCGCCATGGGCGACGTCCTGCCGGAGGAGATGCAGGCCATGGCCGGCCCGCTGATCGGCATGATGCGCTCGATGGGCGGCGCCATGTTCGGTACGCAGATCGGGCAGGCCGTCGGCGTGCTCGCCGGTGAGGTCGTCGGCTCGTCCGACATCGGCCTGCCGCTGGGCCCGGCCGGAAAGGCCGCGCTGCTGCCGGTGAACATCGAGACGTTCGGCAAGGACCTGAGCGTCCCGCAGGAGGAGGTGCGGCTGTATCTCGCCCTGCGCGAAGCCGCCCACCAGCGGCTCTTCGCGCACGTGCCGTGGCTGCGCTCGCATCTGTTCGGCGCGGTCGACGGGTACGCCCGCGGGATCAAGGTCGACACGGCCAAGCTGGAGGACGTCGTCGGCCAGTTCGACCCGCAGAACCCCGAGCAGCTCCAGGAAGCCCTCCAGCAGGGCATGTTCCAGCCCGAGGACACGCCCGAGCAGAAGACGGCCCTGGCACGTCTGGAGACGGCTCTGGCGCTCGTGGAGGGCTGGGTCGACGCGGTGGTCCACGCCGCCGCGAAGCCCCGACTGGCGTCCGCCGACGCCCTGCGTGAGACGCTGCGCCGCCGCCGCGCCTCGGGCGGCCCGGCCGAGCAGACGTTCGCCACGCTGATCGGCCTGGAGCTGCGCCCGCGCCGCCTGCGTGACGCCTCCCGTCTGTGGGCCTCGCTCACCGACGCGCGCGGTGTCGACGGCCGGGACGCCCTGTGGCACCACCCGGACATGCTGCCGACGGCCACCGACCTGGACGACCCGGACGGCTTCGTACACCGCGAGCAGATCGACTTCTCCGAGCTGGACAAGATGCTCGGCGAGGCGGCGGACAAGCCCGACCTGAAGAAGCCCGACCCGAAGAAGAAGGACGAGGGCGGGGGCGAGAACAAGGGCGACGACGCCGAGTGAGCCTGTACGACGACGCGGTCCTCGTGCTCAAGGAGTACGAGGACCAGCCGGAGCTGCGCCAGGCCTACCTCGACCATCTGGCCGAACATCAGGACGGCCTGTGGAAGGCCTGCCCCGCGGGACACATCACGGCGAGCGCCCTGGTGATCGACCCCGAGGCCGGCCGGGTCCTGCTGACCCTGCACAGAAAGCTGCGGATGTGGCTCCAGATGGGCGGCCACTGCGAGCCGGGCGACAGCTCCCTCGCGGCCGCGGCGTTGCGGGAGGCGACGGAGGAATCCGGCGTCTCGGGCCTCTCACTGCTGCCGGGCGGCCCGGTGCGCCTGGACCGGCACCCGATCCCGCCGCCGTGCCACTGCCACTTCGACGTCCAGTACGCGGTCCTGGCGCCGCCGGACGCCGCGCACGCGATCAGCGACGAGTCGCTCGACGTGCGCTGGTTCGGGTACGACGAGGTGGCGGAGGTGGCCGACGAGTCGGTCGTCCGCCTGCTGGAGGCCACGCGCGCGAGACTCGCGGTCTGAGCATGTGTAAGGGGCGGCCGCGACTGCGGCCGCCCCTTACATTCGGTCCTGACGGTGGGTTGCGCGCCCTCAGGGGCGCGGGGAACTGCGCGACCGGCCACAGACGGCCCGCAGCCTGGGCCGGACCGCACAGCCCCGGGCCCCGATCGGCCCAACCCGCGGAGCGATCAGTTCCAGACGTTGCCCTGGTTCTGCCCGCGCGCTCCCTGCTGGCCCATGCCGTACTGCGCGGCGAGGCCCGAGCCGACCTGGGCGTTCTGCGGTGGCAGCAGTTCGCTGGGCTGGACGAGCGCGAAGCCGGTGCCCATGAAGCTCAGCTCCCAGCCCTCGCCGGTGCTGCCGCGGCGCCGCCACACCCCGGAGGAGTGCGTCTGGGCCTGCATCTGCACCCGCAGGCTCGTCGACCAGGCGACGATCGCGTCGGCGTCGCAGTTGACGTACTTGTCGGGCGTCACCTGCATCAGCAGCGGCATGCCCGAGGTCATCAGGGCGATCTTGCCCCGGCCGGTGATGTTGAGCTGGTACTTCCCGGAGCCGGAGATGCCGTAGAGGCTGTCGACGGCGATGACCTCGTGGTGCAGGGAGGAGTCCATCGCCAGCACATAGCTGCTGTCGACGGTCAGACCGTCCTGCTCCACCTCCATGACGTGGACGTGCTGCTTGAGGTTGGCGAGGTAGACCGTGCCCTGCCCGTGGCAGCGCATCAGGTCGAGTCCCTCACCGGTGTGCGCACGCGAGCGTGCCTGGTCATTGCTCTGGTACTCGGCGTCGAACTCGACGAGACCCTGGTAGGCGACCATGGTGCCCTTGCGGGCCAGGATGTCGTCGTGGCCCTCCAGGGCGACGCGCAGCATCTGCTTGTTCTGCAGACTCCAGCGGTCCTGGGTCTGCTGCTCGTTGTAGGCGAAAATCGGGCTCTGCATGGCTCTCTGGCTCCCCCTCAGCCCCGGGCCCGGAGGCGGTCGGTGCTGTCCTCGCTGGGCTGGACGACGACGATGCCCTGACCGGAGAAGGCCATCTGGTAGGCCTCGCCGCTGCCGCGGCCGATCAGCGACTGCGCCCGGAAACTGCGCTTGCCCTTCACCTTGAGGTTCGGGGACCAGGCGACCAGGGCGTCGGGGTCGACGTAGGTCTCGTCCTCGCCGCCTCCGCAGTCGACGACGATGGGCTTGCCCCGGGAGGTCAGCGCGACCCAGCCCTGCCCGGAGATCCTGGTGTTCCACAGGCCCTGTCCGGCGAACTTCGCCAGCCCCTTGACCCGCTCGACCCCCCAGGTGAGGTGGGCGTCGAAGGCGAGCAGGTTGGTGGCGTTGACGGAGATGCCGTCGCCGTTGAGGTTGATCACGACGACGTTCGCCCCGTAGTCGGCGAGATAGAGCAGGCCGTCGCCGGAGCACTTCATCAGGGGCGCGCCCTCGCCGGTCATCCAGTCCTTCGCGATCTGGCGCACGGCCGGCGGGTTGGGCTCGTACTGCACGAAGCCCTCGTAGGCGACCATCGATCCCACGCGCGCGAGGAGGTCGTGTCCGGTCTGCATGGCGACCTTCAGCATGTGGTTGCCGTGGTTCTCCATGCGGGCGGTGACGGGTGCGGGGGCGTAGCCCGCGAGCTGCTGTGTCATGACGGGCTCCCTCAGACCTCGTACGGCTGGACGACGATGAAGTTCCCGGGCGCTCCCCGGAACTGGAGGTTGACGCTCTCCCCGCTGTCACCCGGGTAGGCGTTGCGGCGCATGCGCACCTGGCTGGAGACGACGACCTGGGCGGCGGCCGACCAGGCGACCACGGCGTTGCAGTCGGCGAACGTGGTGGGCGTGACCGGCAGGACCACGGGCGTGCCGTGGGTCTTCACGACGATCGTGCCGGTGCCCGTGAACTGCATCGTGAACAGCGCGCCCCCGGGGATGCCGTGCCCCTCGATGCGGCGCACTTCGTACTGGAGGCCCTCGTCGAAGGCGAGGACGTTCTCGGCGGAGACGCAGATGCCGTCGCCCTGGAGCTCGATGGGGTGCAGCATCGTCGAGTCCTCGGCGAGGAACACCTGTCCCTGGCCGGTGCAGCGCATCAGCTGCATCTCCTGGCCGGTCGCGTTGCCCACGATCCGGCCGGAGAAGCCGGCGCCCTTGTAGCTGAAGTCGACCTTGCCCTGGTAGAGCACCATGCTGCCCTGGCGGGCCAGTACGGGCTGTCCGCCGATGCCGAGGTCGACGCGGACGAGCTTCTTGTTCTGCTGCGTCCAGCGCTGCCCGGTGGGGGTCTCCTTGAATTTCTGGAGCGCGGCGGCGACACCGGGGCCCTGCGGTGCTCCCTGGGGAGTTCCCTGAGGCGCTCCTTGCGGCACTCCGTAGGGGGCCTGCCCGGGCGGCTGCTGGCCGTAGCCCGGGGGCGGTGTGGGCTGGCCGTATCCCGGGGGCGGGGCCGGGGCATGGGGTGCCTGGGGTGCCTGGGGCTGGCCGTAGCCGGGCGGCGGCGGGGCCGTCTGGCCGGGGACCTGGCCGTAAGGCGGCGGCTGCTGGCCCGGCTGGCCGTACGGCGCGGGCGCCGGGGCCGGGGGCGGCACCGGGGAGCCGCCGGGCGGGGTGTTCATGGGCGCGACGATGGTCGGGGCGGCGTGCACCTGAGGTGCGGGCGCCGGGGCCGGAGGCGGAGTTGCGCCGGACGGGGGCGCGAAGCCCTGCGCGGCGGGCTGGGGAGCGGGCGCCGGGGCCGGGGGTGCTGCCGGTGCGGGAGCCGGGGCGGGTTCCGGAGTGCCGGGGACGCCGAACGCGGGCGGTGCGAAGCCCGGGGCGGCGCCGGTCTGCGGCTGCTGCGCGGCGGGCGCGGGCGGGGCGGTCGTCTCCTCCTCGGCCACCTCGCCGCCGAAGTTCTTCAGCAGCGCGTCGAGACCACCGTCGAAGCCCTGCCCGACGGCGGCGAACCGCCAGACGTCCTTCAGGTAGAAGTCGCCGAGCATCACGGCCCGTTCGGTGGAGAACTCCGAGCCGTTGAAGGAGTAGCGCGCCACCTCCTCGCCGCCCGCGACGATACGGATGTAGCCGGAGGCGATCTGCGACATCTGGCCGGCGCCGTCGATCGTCGCCGTGAAGGACAGCTTCTGGATCTGCGGCGGGATCCGGTCGAGCGTCACCCGGAAGGACTCCGTGTCGCCCGCCTGGGCGCCCAGGAGCTGAACGGACTCCTCGGGGGACTTCGGCTGATTGAAGAAGACGAAGTACCGGTCGTCCGAGAGCCGTTCGTCGGCGTCGAGGCCGAAGCAGCTGATGTCGAAGGTCAGCCCGGGGCCGGCGATCTGTACACCTACGTACAGATCCGTGCCCGCGGTGAGGTCACTGATCCTGGCCTTGTGGCCGCGTTGGAATTCCCTGGCCATGCGTAACGACCGTCCCCCATCCAGAACGTGATTGCGTCGCGCCAGGCTAACGGCAAACTCGGACACCGGAGTCAGTCGGTACAGACCCGGTACAGAACCCGTGCCCGGCCGTATCGGCTGCTCTCTCGCGGAAAGCGGTCACTTACCCCGGAGCTCACGGTGGGTGCTCATCGCGGATGCACATCCCGCCACTCGGCTCACGGGGCACTCAGCCGCAGGGCCGCGACGGCGCTCGGCCCGCGGGACGCTCAGCCCGCGGGGCTCTCACCCCGCGCACCGGGCACATGGGGCAACCGCTCGGCCGCGACCACGCCTTCGAGGTAGCCCCGGGCCCGCTCCGTGCGCGGATAGGCCTCCAGCAGCGCCCAGAAGCGGGGGCCGTGTCCGGGGACCAGCAGATGGGCGAGTTCGTGGACGAGGACGTAGTCGACGACGTACTCGGGCATGCCCTGGAGACGGTGGGACAGGCGGATGCTGCCCTCGGACGGGGTGCAGGATCCCCAGCGGGTGTTCTGGTTGGTCACCCAGCGCACCGAAGCGGGCCGCGCCCGCCCGTCGAAGTACTGGTCCGAAAGGCGCCGGGCTCGCTCGCAAAGCTCGGCGTCGCCGAGGGCCCGCTTGCTCTCCTGGGCGGCCAGCTTGTCGAGCATGACGTTCACCCAGCGCTGCTCCTCCGCCTCGGACATCCGGGCGGGGATGAGCACCACGGTGCGATCGCCCTCGCGGTACGCGGAGACCGTTCTGCGGCGGCGGGCGCTCCTGCGGACCTCGATCGCGCTCGCCCCCGAGCCGCTCGGCGGCTGGCTCGTCGTGCTGCGCTGTGGCTTTCCGGCGCGGTGCAGTGGGTCGGCGGGCACGCCCCGACGTTACCCGCTGTACCCGGGGAAGTCCCGGCTCCGAGAGGGTTGGATGGCGATGCCCCCGCCGACCGCCGGATTTGTACGACGAATACCGGCACCTGTGGACAACTTTCTGCAGCCGGTGACGGGTTTGGGCATGCTGGCTGTTGTCGGCGAAGCGCCGGACAGGCCCGGCCCGGGACCAGGCGGGCCTGTGACCGGGTCGGCGCGCGGCATACGGGGACGATCTATGGCATACGGGGGCCTGTCATGCATCCGATGGTGAAACCCGCGCTCAGGCGCGGCTGGCGCGACCTCAACACCGTGCAGTTCGGGATGACACCGGCGCATGCGATGACGCTCGGTCCGATGGACCTGGCGACGGGCAGCTTTCTGGATCTGCTGAACGGCACACGGGGGATGGAGCTGCTGCGCGAGGAGGGGCGCCGGATGGATCTGCCCGACGGCCATGTCGACGGGCTGGTGCGGCGGCTCGCCCGGGCCGGGCTCCTCGACGACGCGCGGGGCGGCGGGCCGGCCGCCGACGCCCTGCGGCAGAAGAGGGAGGTCCTCGACCGGCTGCGTCCCGACCTCGCTTCCCTGTCCCTGACCACCTCGGCACCGGGCGACGCGATGCGGCAGCTGGCCGCCCGGCGCTCACAGCGTGTGCAGGTGCGGGGCGCGGGCCGGGTCGGTGCCGTGCTGGCGTCGCTGCTGTCGGGCGCGGGCGTGGCCGAGGTCGACGTGCGCGACGGTGGCCGTGTGGAACCGTGGGATGTCGCCCCGGGCGGGCTTCCCGCGGAGGCCGTCGGCGACCGCAGGGACGAGTCGGCCCGCCGGGCCGTGCGCCGGGCGGCCCCGGACCGGCCGCCGCGCCGCGCGGCAGCCCGGACCTCCCCGGAGGAAAGCGACCCGGGCTTCTCGCTGGTGATCGTCGCCCCGCGCGACGACGTCGCCGTGCACGCGCCCGACCCGTCGGCGGCCGAACCCCTGATGTCCTCCGGGACGCCCCATCTGTACGCGGGGGTCGTGGAGGGGACCGGGGTGGTCGGCCCCCTGGTCCTGCCCGGGGAGACGGGCTGCGCGGGGTGTCTGCACGAGAGCCGCACGGACCAGGATCCGGCCTGGCCTCGTCTGTTCGCCCAGTGGCGCTCCGGCAGGCAGCGACAGGTGCGGCCCTGCGACCTGACGCTGGCCACTACGGTGGCCGGACTGGCCGCCGCTCACGCGCTCGCCTTCCTGGACGGCCGGGTTCCGTCGAGCGCCGGGGCGCGCTGGGAGGTCTCGGTGCCCGGTCTCCACTGGCATGCGCGGCCGGTCCGGGCGCATCCGGCATGCCCGTGCGGGGCGGCGGAGAGAGGAAAGGGGGAGCACCCCTCGGAGGATGGGGAGTCACACGAGACAATGGCGGTGCAACGGCCGTCGGCGCAGTGCCGTAAGGCAGCGGCGAAGCGGCCGGCTGGGACTTGGAGGGCGCATGTCTGATCTTCCCCGGAAGGCGGTCACCCGGACCGCCAAGCTCGCCGCGCTCCCGCTCGGCATCGCCGGGCGGGCGACCTGGGGATTCGGCAAGCGAATCGTCGGCGAGTCCGCGGAGCTCGTCGGCCGCGAACTCCAACAGCGCACGGCCGACCAGCTGTTCAAGGTGCTCGGCGAGCTCAAGGGCGGCGCGATGAAGTTCGGCCAGGCCCTGTCCGTCTTCGAGTCCGCGCTGCCGGAGGAGGTGGCCGGCCCCTACCGGGCCGCGCTGACCAAGCTCCAGGAGGCGGCGCCGCCGATGCCGACGCGCACGGTGCATGCGGTGCTCGAGGAGCGGCTGGGCGAGGGCTGGCACGAGTTGTTCCTGGAGTTCGAGGACAAGCCCGCCGCGGCGGCCTCGATCGGACAGGTGCACCGCGGGGTGTGGCATGACGGCCGCGAGGTGGCGGTCAAGGTGCAGTACCCGGGCGCCGGCGAGGCCCTGCTGTCCGATCTGAACCAGCTGAGCCGCTTCTCCCGCCTGCTCGGCCCCCTGATCCCCGGCATGGACATCAAGCCGCTGATCACGGAGCTGAAGGACCGCGTCTCGGAGGAGCTGGACTACGGCCTGGAGGCCCAGGCCCAGCAGGCTCACGCCGAAGAGTTCGCGGACGACCCGGACGTGATCGTGCCGCAGGTGGTGCACCAGTCGGACCAGGTCCTGATCACGGAGTGGATCGACGGCATCCCGCTGTCGGAGATCATCTCGGACGGCACCCAGGAGCAGCGCGACCGGGCCGGCCAGCTCCTCGCCCGCTTCCTGTTCTCCGGCCCCGCCCGCACCGGCCTGCTGCACGCCGATCCGCACCCGGGCAACTTCCGGCTGCTGCCCGGCGGCCCGGACGGTGAGGACGACTGGCGCCTGGGCGTCCTGGACTTCGGAACGGTCGACCGTCTCCCTGGCGGTCTGCCGGCGACCATCGGCGAGTCCCTGCGGATGACCCTCGACGGGGAGGCCGAGGCGGTCTACGAGCTCCTGTGTGCGGAGGGGTTCGTGAAGGAGACCATAGAGCTGGATCCCGACGCGGTCCTGGACTATCTGCTGCCGATCATCGAACCCGCCGAGGTCGAGGAGTTCACCTTCACGCGCGGCTGGATGCGCAGCCAGGCGGCCCGCATCGCGGACCCGCGCTCCCCCGCCTACCAGCTGGGCAAGCAGCTCAATCTGCCGCCGTCGTATCTGCTGATCCACCGGGTGACACTGAGCACGATCGGCGTCCTGTGCCAGCTGGGGGCTACGGTGCGGCTGCGCGAGGAGTTGGAGGAGTGGCTGCCGGGGTTCATCCTGGACGACCCGGCGGACAGCGAGGAGTCGGTGGCGGAGGCATGAGCCTCAGCGGGCACCACGGGTGACCGGCGGCCCGCGCCTCACCACCAGTCCGAGTCCAGGCGCCCTTCGATCGACCTGAGGTTCTCCCGCGAGCAGGTCTCGCAGAAGTAGCGGCGGGCGCCGTTCTCGACGGAGTGGGTCCAGGTCAGTGGCGGGCCGTCGGCCAGGGTGCCGGCCGCCCTGCCGCAGCGGTCACACGCGAGCGGCTGGGGCTCCGCTGCGGGGCTGTCGTCACCGTCGCCGGGAGGACTCGTCACGGGGCGACGATATCGCCGTGCCCGACGGCCGCGTTGCGTGACGCGGGGTTCGTCCGCCGTCCGCGCACGGCCCGGCCGGTTCGTGCGGTGTACAACGCACCGCGGGGGCCGGTCCGTTAGGCACGGACCGGCCCCCGCGGGGAGAGCTCGGCCTCCCGGGCTCGGGAGGCCACCGCTTCTGGTGAGGTCGGTTACTGCATGACCGCCATGGCGAGCGCCCGGCGGGCACGCCGTGAGGCGCGCTCCGCCCTGCGCTGCATCCGGCGGGCGGTCGCCAGGCGCACGGCCGGGCGATCCCGCTCCGCCTCTTGCAGTCGCTCGTGCATATGCGCACGGGCCATGGCTTCTGGGATGAGTTGCATCTCTCGGGTCCTGTTCTGACGCGAGTCCTTCGCGCCGGTGGTGGTGAAGTCTTGGGTCGCGGAGCCTGCGGGCTCGTCAGTGGACGGCTTCATCGGGGCCTGCTTCTGGGGGTCGTTCGTGAGGGGGCGGTCGATCGTTCCTGCGGTGTTCATGCCGTAACCGGGTTCTTGCGCGGGCGGCCACGCGGCCGCTTCCGGGCGACGACGACACCCTGCACGAACAGCTCGCCACCCCAGACGCCCCAGGGCTCACGCCGCTCCTTGGCGCCGGCGAGGCAGGCCTCGACCAACGGGCAGGTGCGGCAGAGGGACTTGGCGTACTCGACGTCCGCGGGCGACTCGGCGAAGAAGACCTCCGGGTCGTAGGAACGGCACGGGACGGGCACGCCGAGGTTCTCGATGGCGTCGTCGAGCGCGGTGAGCGCGGTGAGCGGGGTCAAGGCGGAGTCCTCCGTGGAGCCGGGCTTGGGGATCGTTTCGGAAGGCGGTACGGACGGGGCGTGCGCTTCGAGTTGCACGGTTCGTCTTCCTCGTCTGGTCGTTCCGGCCTGTTGGCCGGGGGGCGGCTGGTACCGGGTTCTTTTCTTGTCCCGAGGCTCCTTCGGTCCGTCGTCCCTGGTCGGGGACAAACAGAAGGGCCGCGGATCCCGGATGGGGTTCCGCGGCCCTGAAGGCGCCGGCCTGATCGGCGATCAGGCTGGATCACTCCAGGGTTCTGGCCCACGGAAGGCCCACATCTGGTGGTGCTGCGTCGTCTGCTTCCGGAATCCGGCACCGGTCGCCGTAAAGGCATAGGCCTGCGCCTGTGCCACTACTGCCACTTCCAGTGCCTTGGTCGGTCGCTCATTGCGCTCACGGACGGGAAGGCCCGCGGGAGCAACGGAGGCGGACGCCGGACGCGCGGCACGAATGCCGGACAGACCGGTGCCCAGGTTCGAAACGGCGAGCATGCACGCGGAGACGGCCGAGCGATCGGTCATTTTCACGATGCTGACGGAGCTGGTGTTGATGCTGATCACTGGACTCGCCTCCTCTCGGCGTCTCGGGGGACTGGATGAACCAGTCCTGCGGATATGCAAGTACAACACGGAATCAGGGCCTCCGAGAAGGCCGCTGCTCTCGTGCCTAAGAACCTATGGGGATTGCTGGGGCATGCGCAAACTATTTTTTCGACGAGTTCGCGTCAGCCCTGATCTGCGTCCCCTCCGGCGTACTGGCCTGCGCAGATGGCCAGTACGTCGGCTCCGTAGCGATTGAGCTTGCGCATCCCCACGCCCGGGATGCGCGCCAACTGGTGCTCGTCGTCCGGCGCGGTCTCGGCAATGGCCATCAGGGTCCTGTCGGTGAAGACGCAGAAGGCGGGCTGACCACTGCGTCGCGCCTGGTCGGCTCGCCACTCGCGCAGCTGCTCGTAGAGGCCCTCGTTCATGTCGGAGGGGCAGTCGTCGCAGCGCATCAGCTTCATCTCGCCCGCGTCGGTCAGCGTGCGGCCGCAGACTCGGCAGCGGGCGGGCGTTCGCTGAACTCTCCTCGGGGCGGAACCCCTGGTTCCGGGGATTCCGCGCTCGATGCCGCCCGTACTGCCGACGGCGGAACGGGCGGTGGTGGCCGTCGAACCAGGGCGCAGCCCGTCGAGGAAGCGGCTGGGGCGGCGGTTGGGGCGGCCTCCGGGGGAACGGGACAGGGCCCAGGAGACATGGAGGCGTTCGCGCGCGCGGGTCACGCCGACGTACAGGAGGCGGCGCTCCTCCTCGATCTGGTCGTCGGTCTTGGCGTAGGTGATCGGCATCATGCCCTCGGCGACACCGACCAGGAACACGACGTCCCACTCCAGTCCCTTGGCCGAGTGCAGGGAGGCGAGGGTGACGCCCTGCACGGTGGGGGCGTGCTGGGCGTTCGCCCGTTCGTCCAGTTCGGCGACGAGGTCCGCGAGGGTGGCACCGGGTTTGGCGGCGGCGAAGTCCTGGGCGAGGTTCACCAGGGCGGCCAGGGACTCCCAGCGTTCCCTCACGGCGCCGGAGCCGGCCGGTGGCCGTGGTGTCCAGCCCTCCCCCGACAGCACGGCGCGCACCTGGGAGGGCAGGTCGACGGCGTCGTCCAGAAGGGAGTCGTTGCCGCCGAAGCGGGCCGCGCCGCGCAGGGCGACGCTCGCCTTGCGCACCTCAGCGCGGTCGAAGAACCGCTCGGCGCCGCGCAGCTGGTAGGGCACCCCGGCGTCGGCGAGGGCCTGCTCGTAGGTCTCGGACTGGGCGTTCGTCCGGAACAGGATGGCGATCTCGGCGGCCGGGACCCCCGCGTCGATGAGTTCGCGGATGCGCCGGGCCGCGCCCTCGGCCTCGGCGGGCTCGTCCGTGTACTCGGTGTAGACCGGCTCGGGCCCCGGGGCGCGCTGGGAGACGAGTTCCAGGCGGTGGTCGGCGGCGCGGCCCTTCGCCTGGGCGAGCAGTCCGTTGGCGAGGTGGACGACCTGGGGCGTGGAGCGGTAGTCGCGGACCAGCTTGACGACCGTGGCGCCCGGGTGGCGGCTGCGGAAGTCGAGCAGATGGTCCGGTGTCGCTCCCGTGAAGGAGTAGATCGTCTGGCTGGCGTCGCCGACGACGCACAGGCTGTCCCGGTCGCCCAGCCACAGTTCCAGCAGGCGCTGCTGGAGGGGGCTGACGTCCTGGTACTCGTCGACCACGAAGTGCTGGTACTGGGCGCGGACCTGCTCGGCGATGTCGTGCCGGTCCTGCAGGACGGCCACGGTCAGCAGCAGCACGTCCTCGAAGTCGATGACGGAGCGCTCGCGCTTGACGTCCTCGTAGGCTGCGTAGAGCTGGGCGATCTCGGCGGGGTCGCGGGGCGTCTCGCGGCCGGCCTTGGCGGCGGCGGCCGCGTAGTCGGAGGGGACGGTCTGGGTGACCTTGGACCACTCGATCTCGGCGGTGACGTCCCGCAGCTCGCCCCGGTCGAGGCGGATGCGGCAGGCGGCGGCCGCGTCGGCGACGAGCTGGACCTTGCGGTCGACGAGCCGGGGCATGGAGCCGCCGATCGCTTTCGGCCAGAAGTACTGGAGCTGGCGCAGTGCCGCCGAGTGGAACGTGCGCGCCTGGACGCCGGCGGCGCCGAGCTGGCGGAGCCGGCCACGCATCTCTCCGGCGGCGCGGTTGGTGAAGGTGACGGCGAGCACGCTGGAGGGCTGGAGGAGACCGGCGCGCACTCCGTAGGCGATGCGGTGGGTGATCGCCCGGGTCTTGCCCGTACCGGCGCCCGCCAGGACGCACACCGGACCGTGCAGGGCCGTGGCCACCTCGCGCTGCTCGGGGTCGAGCCCTTCGAGAACCGCGTCGGGGGTGTCCGGTACCTGCGGGAACAGGGTGGAGTGCGTTGCTGCTGTCACATGGCCATGCTGCCAGGTCGCGCGAAACGGCTGTGCCGGTTGTCCACAGGCGGCCGCTGATAGTCGTACGAATGCGGCAGGCGTCACGTCCGACGGGGTGCGGGCCGCGGGAATGGTGGCCCTTGCGCGTACGTTCCACCTCTGCGAACCACCCGTCCCCGAGCCACCGAAGGAGCACGAGCGACATGCCGGGCACTGTGACGATGTACAGCACCACGTGGTGCGGCTACTGCCGTCGGCTGAAGAGCCAGATGGACCGCGAGGGCATCGCGTACACCGAGATCAACATCGAGCAGGACCCGGAGTCCGCCGCGTTCGTGGAGAAGGCGAATGGCGGAAACCAGACGGTGCCCACCGTTCTGTTCCCGGACGGCTCCACCCTCACCAACCCGTCGCTGGCTCAGGTGAAGCAGAAGATCGGCGCCTAGTCGCCGTGCCGTTGTGCCGGGAAGGCGGTTCCTGAGGTGTCTCAGGGGCCGCCTTCTCGTCGTGTGTCCCCCGGTTTGTCCCACACGCCGGATCTCTCCCCAGGACATGTGCACGTCTTCCATGGGCATCCCGGCCGGTCCCCGCTTGCCGAAGTCGGGCGCCCTCGTCAGGCGACGCTTCTCGTCGGCAGCGGCTTGCCGTACCAGAGCTCTATCAGGCGGGCCGCGATCGAGATGCCGTACGGCGGGAGCACTTCACCGGACTCGAAGGCGGCGCGCAGTTCGTCGCGGGAGAACCAGCGGGCCTCGTGGATCTCGTCCCCGTCGACGTCTATCTCGGTCGAGGTGGCGCGGGCCAGGAAGCCCAGCATGAGGCTGGACGGGAAGGGCCAGGGCTGGCTGGCGACGTACTCGACCTGGCCGACGGTGATGCCGACCTCCTCGTGGACCTCGCGGCGCACCGACTGCTCGATGGACTCGCCGGGCTCGACGAAACCGGCGAGCGTCGAGAAGCGGCCTTCGGGCCAGTGCACCTGGCGGCCCAGCAGGATGCGGTCCTCCTCGTCGGTCACAGCCATGATCACGGCCGGGTCCGTACGCGGGTAGTGCTCCGCGCCGCAGGCCTGGCAGCGGCGGATGTGACCGGCCGCGGCGATGACGGTGCGCTCGCCGCAGCGGGAGCAGAAGCGGTGGGTGCGCTGCCAGTTCTCCAGGCCGACCGCGTGCACCATCAGGCCCACGTCCCGGGCCGACAGGAGCAGGCCCGCCTCACGCAGACCCGCCGGCCGCGCGGACTGGTCCATGCGCCCGGGCAGGGAGTCCTTCTGGAGGGCGAAGTAGCTGACGCCGTCCTCGTCGTTGCCGAGGAAGTAGCGGTGGGCCTCGGTGAGGGGGGCTTCGAAGGAGGGCGTCATGACGAGTTCGGTGCGCCCGTCCGGCGTCTCGTCGATGAGGACCTGGCCGCCGGAGACCACGAAACAGCGCGTGGAGGGATGGCTCCACGCCGCCGCGAGCCAGGCCTCGTCGAGCCGGTGGTGCGCGGCCCGGTCGATGCCGCTCGGAGCGGTGAGCGAGATGGGTCGGTCGGCGTTCTGGTCGGTCCAGGTGGTCACGGGTGCTTCCAACTCCCCGGGGGAACTGTCGGGTTCGGCGGGCTGATCAGCGGAACGTACGGCGGGAGGCGACCGGGTCCGGCGGGGGTGTGCGGGGCGGGGCGGTACGGGGCAGCCCTCCCAGTGTGCCCCGCGCACCCTGCCGGTCCGGACGGCGCGGGACTCTCAGGGCGCATGGCGCCAGTGCTCGGCGAGATCGCCCCACAGGTACGCGGTGGTCTCGACGCCTTTGAGAAGCAGATCGAGTTCCACTTTCTCGTTCGGGGCGTGCCAGCCGTCGGACGGGACGGAGATGCCGAGGAAGAGCACCGGAGCGCCGAGTACGTCCTGGAGGTCCGCCGCCGGTCCGGAGCCGCCCTCGCGTGTGAAGCGGACCGGCTTGCCGAAGGCCCGGCCCATGGCGCGGGCGACCGACTTCAGGGCCGGGTGGTCCAGCGGCGTCAGGCACGGGCGCGTGGCCCCGCTGAAGGTGATCTCGCAGCGGATCCCGGCGGGCACCTGCTGCTCGGCCCAGGTCCGGACGGCCTTCTCCACCTGGCCGGGGTCCTGGCCCGCCACCAGCCGGAAAGACAGCTTCACCATGGCGGAGGACGGCACGACGGTCTTGCTGCCGGGGCCCTGGTAGCCGCCTCCGATGCCGTTGACCTCCGCGGTCGGGCGGGCCCAGACGCGCTCCAGGGTCGTGTACCCGGCCTCGCCGTGGGTGGCGTACGACTTGGCCGCGCGCAGCCACTGGCGCTCGTCGAAGGGCAGTTCGGCGAAGAGTTCCCGCTCGCGGTCGGTGAGTTCGATCACGCCGTCGTAGAAGCCGGGGATCGCCACGCGCGCGTGCTCGTCGTGCAGGGCGGCGACGAGGCGGGCGGCGGCGGTCGCCGGGTTGGGCACCGCGCCGCCGAAGGAGCCGGAGTGGATGTCCTGGTCGGGGCCGTGCAGCCGTATCTCGCACTCGGCGAGGCCGCGCATGCCGGTGCACACAGTGGGGGTGTCCTCGTTCCACATGCCGGTGTCGGAGACGATCACCGCGTCGGCGGCGAGCCGCTCGGCGTGCTGTTCGACGAGGGCCCGGAAGTGCGGCGAGCCGGACTCCTCCTCGCCCTCGATCAGCAGCTTCAGGTGCACCGCCGGGGTGGTGCGGCCGGTGGCGGCGAGGTGGGCGCGCACGCCGAGGGTGTGGAAGAACACCTGGCCCTTGTCGTCGGCCGCTCCGCGCGCGTAGAGGCGGTTGCCGCGGACGACCGGCTCGAAGGGCTCGCTGTCCCAGCCGTCCTCCCGGGCGGCGGGCTGCACGTCGTGATGGCCGTAGACCAGCACCGTGGGCGCCTGCGGGTCGTCACAGGGCCACTCGGCGAAGACGGCGGGCGCGCCCGGGGTCTGCCAGACCTCGGCCGTCGGGAACCCGGTCTCCTTCAGCTTGGCGGCGAGCCAGTCGGCGCTGCGTCGTACGTCGGGCGCGTGGTCCGGCTGAGCCGACACCGAGGGGATGCGCAGCCACTCGGCGAGGTCGTCGAGGAAGGCGGCGCGATGCTGCTCGATGTACGTACGGACGACACTGTCCGGGGTCTGGCTCATGGTCACGAGCCTATCGGCCCGCACTGACGTCCTCGGAGTGCGGTTCCTCACCGGACGACTCCCCGAGACCCGACGGCTCCCCGATACCGGACGGCTCCCCGAGCAGCAGCCGCTCCAGCGCGGCCCGGTCCGGCAGGTCGTCCGGCCGTACAACCTCGCCGCTGCGCACGTAGAGGAACGCGGCCGTGACCGACTCCGGCGGGACGCCCTGCTGCTCGGCCCAGGCGAGGCGGTAGACGGCGAGCTGGAGCGGGTCGGCGGTGCGGGTGCGGTTCGTCTTCCAGTCGACGATCTCGTACGTCGTCTCCTGGCCGTCGCCCTCCTTGTAGACGGCGTCGATGCGGCCCCGTACGACGCGGCCGGCGATCTCGAGCTGGAAGGGGGCCTCCACCCGGTAGGGCGTGCGGTGCGCGTACCCGGTGCGCTCGAAAGCGTCCTTGAGGGCTTCCAGGTCCTGTTCGTCGGCGATCTCGGCGTCGCCGCCGGGCAGTTCGCCGGGCTCCAGGAACGGCAGCGTCAGCGCTTCGAAGCGGGCCTCGACCCAGGCGTGGAAGCGGGTGCCGCGGCGGGCGGCGGGCTGCGGCGGGCGGGGCATGGGACGGGCCAGCTCCTGCGCGAAGCCGTCCGGGTCGGCGGCCAGGCTCAGCAGCTGGGACGCGGTGAGCGACGCGGGCAGGGGGACCTCGGTGACGCTGTCGCGGGCGCGCAGGAGCTCTCCGGCGAGGGCGTCGAGGTCGCGGTCCCAGGAGGCGACGGTGCGGGCTTCCTCGGGAGTGAGGTGGGGGTGTTCCGGCGTCGTCGGGTGTGGGCGCGCAGCGGGGAGTTCGGGTGAGGTCGCCTGGTGCGGGACGGTGGGGCGGTTCCCCGGCCGCTCTCCCCGGCTGGCCGGCCACTCCTCCCGGTCGCCCGACCGCTCCTCCCGGTCCGCCGGGTCTTTCGCGACGGCGTCGTCCTCGATGGGGTCGTCGTCGAAGGGATCGTCGTCGAACGGGTCCGGTTCGTCGTACGGAGGCTCGTCGTCCTCGGGGGGCGGCGGCCACTCCGGGTCGTCGACCCTGTCCGGGTCGTGCGCGGCCGCAGGGTGCCCGTCCTCGTGGGACGCCAGGTCCTCCAGGTGGGCCAGGACGGTCGCCGCGGCCGCGCGGCGGCGGGCCAGGGCCGTCTCGTCCAGGGGCAGGGGCCACACCTGGTCGGCGGTGTCCTGGTGCAGGGCCGGGTTCTCCTCGTCCTCGGCGGGTTCGTCCGCCCAGGCCTCGATCTCGCCGTACCCGGCCGCGCAGTGGTCGTGGAGGGCCTGGAGGAACGCGGACGGTCCGCGGCGCTTCTTCTGGGTGGGACCCCACCAGTGGCCGGAGCCGAGGAGCAGCGAGCGGGGGCGGGTGAAGGTGACGTAGCCGAGGCGGAGTTCCTCGGTGTGCTGGTGGTCCTTCATGGCCTCGTGGAAGGCCTTCAGGCCCCTGGCGTCCCAGGACTCCACCTCGGGCAGGGTGTCGGCGTCGCCGCGCAGCCGGTGCGGCAGGACCTTGCCCTGGGAGGTCCACTTCTCGCGGCCCTGGCTGCTGGGGAAGGTGCCGGTGACCAGCCCGGGGACGACCACGACGTCCCACTCCAGGCCCTTGGACTTGTGGGCGGTGAGCACCTTGACGGTGTTCTCGCCGCCGGGGAGGGCGTTGTCGAGGCCTTTCTCGTACTGGGCGGCGGTGCGCAGGAAGCCGAGGAAGGCGAGCAGGGTGGCCTCGTTGTCTCCGGCGGCGAAGGAGGCGGCGACGTCGAGGAAGTTGGAGAGGGTCTCGCGGCGGCGCGCGGCCAGGGCGTGCGGGGACGCCGACAGTTCTACTTCCAGGCCGGTGACGGCCAGGACGCGGTGCAGGACGTCCATCAGCGGGTCGGCCAGGGAGCGGCGCAGCTCGCGCAGTTCGGTGGCCAGGCGGGCGAAGCGCACGCGCGCGTCGGGTGAGAAGGGCAGTCCGTCGTCGTCCCCGCGGCCGTCCAGCGGCGTCTCCAGGAACGTGTCGAGGGCGTCCGCGAGCGAGATCACCTCGGCCGGGTCGACCCCCTCGACGGCCTCGGCGAGCCGGCGGTCCGGGTCGTCGTCGCCCTCCACGCGCGCGTGGGACACCAGGAGCCGGGCGCGCCGCCCCAGCAGGGCGAGGTCGCGCGGGCCGATGCGCCAGCGCGGGCCGGTGAGCAGCCGGACCAGGGAGGCGTTGGCGCCGGGGTCCTGGAGGACCTCGCAGACGGCGACGAGGTCGGCGATCTCGGGCAGGTGCAGCAGACCGGACAGGCCGACGACCTCGACCGGGATGTCCCGGGCCACCAGGGCGCCCTGGATCTCGGCGAAGTCGGTCGCCGTACGGCACAGCACGGCGATCTCACCGGGTGCCGTCCCGGTCCGGACGAGGTGGGCGACGGAGTCGGCGGCCCAGTCGATCTCCTCGGCGTGGGTGCGCAGCAGGGCGCAGCGGACCATGCCGTCGCGTTCGGCGCCGGGGGCCGGGCGGAGGGCCTCCACGCCCGCGTGCAGGGCGCGCAGGGGCTCCGCGAGGCCGTTCGCGAGGTCGAGGAGACGGCCGCCGCTGCGGCGGTTCTCGCTGAGCGCCTGCCGGGTCGCGGGACGGCCGTCGGCGTGGGCGAAGTGCTCGGGGAAGTCGTCGAGGTTGGCGACGGAGGCGCCGCGCCAGCCGTAGATGGCCTGGCAGGGGTCGCCGACGGCGGTGACGGGGTGGCTGGTGCCCTCGCCGAACAGGCCGGCCAGGAGGACGCGTTGGGCGACCGACGTGTCCTGGTACTCGTCGAGCAGGACCACCCGGAACTCGTCGCGCAGGTCGCGGCCCACTTCGGGGTTCTTCGCGAGCCGGGCCGAGAGGGCGATCTGGTCACCGAAGTCGAGCAGGTCCCGCTCGCGCTTGGCGGCCCGGTAGCGGGTGACCAATTCCGCCAGTTCCCGGCGGGCGGCGGCCGCTTCGGGCACCTTGCGCAGGTCGGCGTTGGTGAGCTTGGCGCCGCCCAGGGTCAGCAGCAGTTCGGCGTCGTACGCGCGCAGCGCCTCCGGGCGGACGAGGTGCTCGGAGAGCTCTGCGTCGAGGGCGAGGAGGTCGCCGACCAGGTCCGGGAAGGAACGGGTCAGGGCCGGGTAGGTCCCCGGGGCCTCGCGCAGCACGCGCGCGGCGAGCTGGAAGCGGGTGGCGTCGGCGAGCAGCCGGGACGTGGGCTCGAGGCCGATGCGCAGGCCGTGGTCGGCGAGCAGGCGGCCCGCGAAGGCGTGGTACGTGGAGATCACCGGCTCGCCCGGCGGGTTGTCCGGGTCGATGGCGTCCGGGTCGGTGACACCGGCCCGGACGAGCGCCTTGCGGACGCGCTCGGCGAGTTCGGCGGCGGCCTTGTTGGTGAAGGTGAGACCGAGCACCTGCTCGGGTGCGACCTGGCCGGTGCCGACCAGCCACACCACGCGTGCCGCCATCACCGTCGTCTTGCCCGAGCCGGCTCCGGCGACGATCACCTGCGGGGCGGGTGGCGCGGTGATGCAGGCCGTCTGCTCAGGGGTGAACGGGATGCCGAGGAGCTCCTTGAGCTGCTCGGGATCAGTGATACGGGCGGGCACGTCAGAGAGGCTAGCGGCGGCCACTGACAGTGGTGGCCGGATCGGCTCCCGGGGCAGAAGAAGCGCAGGTCAGCACGGGTGGTGCGATAAGTCACTCCACGACATGACGGCCCTCCTGCCGCGCGCTGCACGAGGCCCGGAACGCGCAGTGCGTGCAGTGCTGGCCGGCGGTCGGGGTGAACCGTTCGTCGAGGACCTTGCCGGCCGCGGTGGCCAGCAGATCGCCGACCCACTCCCCCTCCAGCGGCTCCTGGGCCTGCACCTTGGGCAGGGTCTCGCCGCCGTCGCGCTGGGCGGCGCCCTGGCGCAGCTGGACGAGTTCCGCGCCGCCCGGCTCTGGTCGCGCACCGTCGAAGACGCCGTCGACGGCGCCCTCGCGGACGGCCAGTTGGTAGACCGCGAGCTGCGGGTGTCGCTCCACTTCCTTGCCGGTTGGCGCCTGTTTGCCGGTCTTGAAGTCGACGACGTAGGCACGGCCCTCGCCGTCCGCCTCCACACGGTCCATCTGGCCGCGGATGCGCACCTGGTAGTCGCCGGCTTCGAGGGTGACGTCGAAGTCGTGCTCGCTGGCCACCGGGGTACGCCCGGTGCGGTCCATGACGTGCCACTTCAGGAACCGTTCGAGCGCCACGCGCGCGTTGTCCTTCTCCTGGTCCGACTTCCACGGCGCGTCGAAGGCCAGGGCGTTCCACACGGAGTCGAGCCGTTCCATGAGGACGGACAGGTCGGCCGGGGTGTGCCCGGAGGCGACCTCGTCGGCGAGGACGTGCACCACGTTGCCGAAGCCCTGGGCGGCGGTCGCGGGCGCGTCGGCCTTCACCTCGCGGCCCAGGAACCATTGCAGGGCGCAGGTGTTGGCGAGCTGGTCGAGGGCGCTGCCGGAGAGCACGACGGGCTGGTCGCGGTCGCGCAGCGGCACCTTGGACTCGGTCGGCTCGAACATGCCCCACCAGCGGTAGGGGTGCGCGGACGGCACCAAGGGGCGGCCGTCCTCGTCGGCGAGGGCGGCGAGCCGGGCGAGGCGGCGGGCGGCGGCTTCCCGGAGGGCGTCGGAGACACGCGGGTCGACCGTGGTGGCGCGCAGTTCGGCGACGAGTGCCGCGACGGAGAGCGGGCGGCGCGGGCGTCCCGTGACGTCCTTGGGTTCGACGCCGAGTTCGGTCAGGAAGCGGGAGGGCTGGTCGCCGTCGTCCGCCGGGGCCTTGACGGCGGTCACGACGAGGCGTTCACGCGCGCGCGTGGCGGCCACGTAGAACAGGCGGCGCTCCTCGGCGAGCAGCGCGCCGGGGGTGAGGGGTTCGGCGAGTCCGTCGCGGCCGATGCGGTCGGCCTCCAGCAGGGAGCCGCGGCGGCGCAGATCCGGCCACAGGCCCTCCTGGACGCCCGCGACCACCACGAGGCGCCATTCCAGGCCCTTCGAGCGGTGCGCGGTCATCAGGCGGACCGCCTCGGGGCGTACGGCGCGGCGCGTGAGGGTGTCGGCAGCGATGTCCTCGGCCTCGATCTCCTCCAGGAAGTTGAGGGCGCCCCGGCCGCCGGTGCGCTCCTCGGCACGGGCCGCGGTCGCGAACAGCGCGCAGACGGCGTCCAGATCGCGGTCCGCGTTGCGCCCGGCCGCGCCGCCCCGGCGTGCGGCCCGCTCCAGCCGCGTGGGCCAGGGCGTGCCCTCCCAGAGGTCCCACAGCGCCTCCTCGGCCGTACCGCCGCCCGCCAGCCGCTCACGGGCCTTGCGCAGCAGCGCGCCGAGGCGCTGGGCACCCCGCGCGTACGTGGGGTCGTGCACGGCGAGGCGCTCCGGCTCGGCGAGTGCCTGCGCGAGCAGCACGTCGGAGGGCGGCGGCAGCGGGTTGCCCGCGGCCCGCTCCTCGTCGCGCAGGGCCCGGCCGAGGCGGCGCAGGTCGGCGGCGTCCATGCTCGCGAGCGGGGAGGTGAGGAGGGTGAGGGCGGTCTCGGTGTCGAGCCAGCAGGTGTCCGGCTGCGCGGAAGGGGCGTCCTCGGAGGGGGCGTCCCTTCCGGAGTCCTGCGGCTCGGCAGGTCCCGTCTCACAAGCCCCTGCCTCCGCCGCGGCCACCGCCCGCAGCGCCGTCAGCAGCGGTGCCACCGCCGGCTCGTGACGCAGGGGCACGTCGTCACCGTCGACGTCGACGGGGACGCCGGCCGCCGTGAGGGCGCGGCGGACTGTCGGGATGGTGCGGGAGCCGGCGCGCACCAGGACGGCCATCTCGCTCCACGGAACGCCGTCCTCCAGGTGGGCCCTGCGGAGGATGTCGGCGATGTTGTCCAGCTCCGTCCCGGGCGTCGGGTACGTGTACGTCTCGACGCGGCCGCCGTCCCGGACGGGCGCGAGTTCGCGGTGGGCACGCACCTTCTCGGCGGGCAGGCGGGTCAGCGGCATGCGCTGGGTCAGCAGCCGGGTGGCGGCCAGCAAGGCGGCACCGGAGCGGCGGGACGTGCGCAGCACCGCGACGGGGGCCGGGCGGCCGTCCGCGCGCGGGAAGGCGTGCGGGAAGTCGAGGATGCCGTTCACGTCCGCCCCGCGGAACGCGTAGATCGACTGGTCGGGGTCACCGAACGCGACGAGCGTGCGACCGCCGCCGGCGAGCGCGTGCAGCAGTCGTACCTGAGCGGGATCCGTGTCCTGGTACTCGTCGACGTAGACGGCGTCGTACCGGGCGGCGAGCCGCGCGGCGACCTCGGGCCGGCGGGCGAGGAGCACCGCGCGGTGGACGAGTTCCGCGTAGTCGATCACGCCCTGGAGGTCGAGCACGTCCAGATACTCGGCGAGGAAGGCGGCCGCGGCACGCCAGTCGGGGCGTCCCGTGCGGCGGGCGAAGGCGTCCAGGGCGTCCGGCCCGAGACCCAGTTCACGGGTGCGGGCGAGAACCGCGCGGACCTCGTCGGCGAAACCACGGGTGGTCAGGCAGGCGCGCAGTTCGTCGGGCCAGCGCACGTGCGCCAGCCCGAGCCGCTCCAGGTCCACCTGGCCGGCGAGCAGTTCCCGGACCGAGACGTCCTGCTCGGGGCCGGACAGCAGCCGCAGCGGCTCCACGAACAGGTCGCTGTCCTGGTGGGCGCGGACCAGGGCGTAGCAGAACGAGTGGAAGGTGGTGGCCTGGGGCGCGTGGGCCGCGCCGCTGCGCAGGGCCATGCGGTCGCGCAGTTCGACGGCCGCCCTGCGGCTGAAGGTGAGCACCAGGACGCGGTCGGGGTCTCCTCCCCGGGCGATGCACTCGGCCACGGACTCGACGAGTGTGGTGGTCTTGCCGGTGCCCGGACCTGCGAGGACGAGCAGCGGGCCGGTGGTGTGGTCAACCACGGAACGCTGCGCGGCGTCCAAAAGAGGGGGGTCCTGCCGGTCAGGAGGGGTACGTACCAGTCGGTAAGCGCCACGGCTCCCCTGCCGCACCCGGGGGTGCGACAGGCCGCTGGAGGAGGAAAAGGAGCTCACGTGGTTCGCCGGTCCTGGTGGAAGTGCTGGTTGGCGGGCCACCGCGCGTGGCGGGCGGTGACCGCGGGGTGACGGGGACGCGTGCAGCCGACGCTACGCCGACGAGTGAGGCGGAAGCAGGGCTTCCCCTTCTTCCCGCCAGTCACCCGAGGCCCTCATGGCACTGGATGCGCTTGCGGCACTCATGTCCCTCATCTCACGAACGTACGTCATCTCACCGACGTGCCCCGATTCCCCCGTCCGGATCACGGGTCACACGGGAGGGCGTCCGATGCCGGAAGCTGTCAGGTGTGACCCTCCGCGCGTTCGCCGCCGTCCCAGCGCGCCCGTCTCATGTCGAGGCGCGGCAGATGGCCCTCGGCGGCCCGGCTCGCCTCCTTCAGGGGCGTGCCCTCCGCGCGGTAGTGGCCGAGCGCCCGCTGCTCGTGCCCCGGCAGCAGGACGCCGTCCGCGCGGACGACACGCCACCACGGAACGGCTCCGCCGTAGAGGGCCATCACGCGGCCGACCTGCCGCGGACCGCCCTCCTCCAGCCACTCGGCGACGTCCCCGTATGTCATGACACGGCCCGGCGGGATCATTTCGGCGACGTCCAGGACCCGCTCGGCGTACGCGGGCAGCGCTTCCCCGGGCTCCTCACGGGTGTCGCCGTACCCCGTGCGGGCGTCCTGCGCGCCGGCGTCCTGCGGAAGGCTCTCCTCGCTCATCCGCCCCATCCTGCCCCACCCCACCGACAACGGGACGGGCGTGCTCCGGAGCGTTTTCCTCGCCCGGCGGGAGCACGTCGGGCAGACTGTCCGCCCCCGCATGTGCACCCTGATGCCCCCGTGTGTCGGTGCGGCATGCCACCATCGTGCGGGCGGTGACCGGTGATACGAGACCAAGAAGAGACGATGAAGCAGCAGGGTGCGCACCCCGAGGACCCGGAGGGCACCTCTGACGCTTCGTCGCGCCCGGGCACTCCGGACGACGGCCCGGAACCGGCCGGTGAGCAGGCCCGGACGGCCGCGCAGCAGTCCGGCGACAAAGCGCCGACGGCCGCGGAGGAGTCCGGCGACGAGGCGCCTACGGCCGCGGAGCAGCAGTCAGGCGACGAGGCACCGAAGGCCACGGGACAGCAGTCCGGTGACAAGGCGCCGACGACCGCCGCCAAGTCCGGCGAGAAGGCCCCGGCATCCAGCAGGAAGGCCCCCGCGTCCGCCGAGAAGTCCGGCAAGAGGACCCCGGCGTCCGCGGATGACGAGGAGACCGTGCACATCGACGAGGTGGAGGGCGACGAACCGCTGCTCCCCGCGCGCGTGCACCGCCCGTCCGACCTGATGCGGCTCCTGGTGGGCGTGCTCGCCGTCGCGCTGCTGATCGGCATCGCCGCGTTCGCCCACGGCACCACCTCGGGCCTCGAACAGGACATCAACAAGGGCACTGGCCAGGCACCCGACCTGCTCATCAAGATCGCGGGACTGGCCTCCAGCATCGCGATCCTGCTGGTGCCGGTCGCCTTCGCCATCGAGCGGCTGATCAAGCGCGACGGGCTCAGAATCGCCGACGGCGTGCTCGCGGCCGTCCTCGCCCACGGTGTGACTCTCGCCACCGACCTCTGGGTCGCCCGCGCCGCCCCCGGCTCGATCCAGGAGGCGCTCACCCAGCCCTCCCCCGGTGACATCCACGCGCTGACCGACCCGGTGCACGGCTATCTGGCGCCGGTCATCGCGTACATGACGGCCGTCGGCATGTCACGCCGGCCCAGATGGCGCACGGTGCTGTGGGTCGTGCTGCTCCTCGACGCCTTCTCGATGCTCGTCACCGGGTACACGACACCGTTCTCGATCATCCTGACGGTGCTGATCGGGTGGACCGTGGCCTACGGCACGCTCTACGCGGTCGGTTCGCCCAACGTCCGGCCCACTGGACAGAACCTGATGGCGGGCCTGCGGACCGTCGGCTTCCGCCCGGTCAGCGCGTCCCGCGAGGACACTTCGGACAACGTGGACGCCGGCGACCGTGGCCGCCGCTACTTCGTGACCCTCGAGGACGGCCCGCCGCTGGACGTGACGGTGGTCGACCGGGAGCAGCAGGCCCAGGGCTTCTTCTACCGCGCGTGGCGCAACCTGACCCTGCGCGGCTTCGCCACCCGCAGCAGCCTCCAGTCGCTGCGCCAGGCCCTGGAGCAGGAGGCGCTGCTGGCGTACGCGGCGATCGCGGCCGGTGCCAACGCGCCCAAGCTGATCGCCACCTCCGAGCTGGGTCCCGACGCGGTGATGCTCGTCTACGAGCACAGCGGCGGCCGCACCCTGGACTCGCTGCCGGACGAGGAGATCACCGACGACCTGCTGAGCGACACCTGGCACCAGGTGAAGGCGCTCCAGTCCCGGCGCATCGCGCACCGCAGGCTGGTCGGCGACGCGATTCTGGTGGATCGTTCCGGCACGGTGATCCTCACCGATCTGCGCGTCGGCGAGATCGCGGCCGGTGACCTGCTGCTGCGGATGGACACGTCCCAGCTGCTGGTGACCCTCGGCCTCAGGGTGGGCGCCGAGCGGGCGGTGGCCTCGGCGGTGGAGGTGCTCGGCCCCGACGCGGTGGCGGACTGCCTGCCGATGCTCCAGCCCATCGCGCTCAGCCGCTCCACGCGCGCGACGCTGCGCAGGCTGGCCCGGGAACGGGCACAGCGCGAGCGCGAGGCGGTCCTGGAGGCGTCCCGGCAGGCCAAGCAGGCGCGCCTGGAGGACGCCTCGGACGAGTCCGTGCCGGTCCTGGAGAAACCCGACAAGAAGGCCGTACGGGCCGAACAGCGGGCCGAGAAGCGGGCCATCGACGAGGCCCTGGAGGAGGCGCGCGAGGAGGACCTGCTCACGCAGATCCGGCACGAGGTGCTGCGGATCAGGCCGCAGGCACCCGTCGAGCCGGCCCGGCTGGAGCGGGTGCGGCCGCGCACGCTGATCAGTTTCATGGCCGGCGCGATCGGCGCGTACTTCCTGCTGACGCAGCTCACGCACATCGAGTTCGGGCCGCTCATCGCCAACGCCGAATGGGGCTGGGTCGCCGCGGCCGTGCTGTTCTCGATGGGCAGCTACATCGCGGCGGCGATGGCCCTGCTGGGGTTCGTGCCCGAGCGGGTGCCGTTCGTGCGGACCGTGGCGGCGCAGGTCGCCGGGTCGTTCGTGAAGATCGTCGCCCCGGCGGCGGTGGGCGGTGTCGCCCTCAACACGCGCTTCCTCCAGCGCGCGGGAGTGCGGCCGGGGCTCGCGGTGGCGAGCGTCGGAGCGTCGCAGCTGTTCGGGCTCGGCTGTCACATCCTGATGCTGCTGTCCTTCGGCTATCTGACCGGAACCGAGAAGACGCCGTCCCTGTCGCCGTCCAGGACGGTCATCGCCGGTCTGCTGACGGTCGCGGTGCTCGTGCTCGTGGTGACCTCGGTGCCGTTCCTGCGGAAGTTCGTCGTCACGCGCGTGAGGTCGCTGTTCGCGGGGGTCGTGCCGCGCATGCTGGACGTGCTCCAGCGGCCGCAGAAGCTGGTCACCGGCATCGGCGGCATGTTGCTGCTGACCGCCTGCTTCGTGATGTGCCTGGACGCGTCGATCCGCGCGTTCGGCGACGAGTCCACGTCGATCAGCCTCGCCAGCGTCGCCGTCGTCTTCCTCGCGGGCAACGCCCTGGGGTCCGCGGCGCCGACCCCGGGCGGCGTGGGCGCGGTCGAGGCGACCCTGACCGTCGGTCTGATCGCCGTCGGGCTGCCGAAGGAGGTCGCGGCACCGGCGGTCCTGCTGTTCCGCCTGCTGACGCTGTGGCTGCCCGTGCTGCCGGGCTGGCTGGCCTTCAACCACCTCACGCGCAAGCAGGCCCTCTGACCCGGCCTGTCCAGGCCCTTCAGCACCACCGAAGCACCAGCCGCCCCGCTTACCTCGTACGGCACGCGTCCCGCGCGGGCGGCCCTCCGCCGCCGCAGGATGGAACCATGCCGACCCTCCTCCGGCTGCGTGCCGCCGCCCTGACCGCCACCGCCGTGCTGCTGTCCGCCGTGCTGGCGGGCTGCGGTGACGACGACGCCAAGGAGGAGGACCTGACGCGGCAGGAGCTGAGCTGGAAGGACTGCCCGACCCCGTCCGACGCGCAGGGAGGAGGCGCCGCGCCCTCACCGCTGCCGGACGGCGGCGAGTGGCAGTGCGCCACCATGAAGGCCCCGCTCGACTGGGACGACCCCAAGGGCGACACGATCGGCCTCGAACTGATCCGGGCCAGGAGCAGCGGCGACGAGAGCGCCCGCATCGGCTCGCTGATCTTCAACTTCGGCGGCCCAGGCGGCTCGGGCGTCACCTCGCTGCCGGCCTTCGCCGAGGACTACGGCACCCTGCGCACCCGCTACGACCTGGTCAGCTTCGACCCCCGCGGAGTCGGCCGCAGCGCCCCCGTCATCTGTGAGAACGACCAGCAGCTCGACGCGTACTTCCAGCAGGACGCCACGCCAGACGACCCGACCGAACGCAGCGAACTCCTGGAGAACACCGAGGAGTTCAACGACGCCTGCGAGCAGAACTCGAAGAAGATCCTGCCGCACGTGCGCACCACCGACGCGGCCCGCGACCTGGACCTGATGCGCCAGGTCCTCGGCGACGAGAAACTGCACTACTTCGGCATCTCCTACGGCACCGAACTCGGTGGCGTCTACGCCCACCTGTTCCCCGAGCGGGTCGGCCGCGCCGTGTTCGACGCCGTCGTCGATCCCACGCAGAACGCCGAACAGGGCTCGCTCGGGCAGACCAAGGGCTTCCAGCTCGCCCTGGACAACTTCGCCGAGGACTGCGTGTCGAAGACCGAGCCGTGCCCCCTCGGCGACAGCGCGCAGGACGTGAAGGACCGCATCGCGAGGCTGCTGAAGGACCTCGACCGCACACCGATCCCGGGTGTCTTCCCCCGCCAGCTGACCCAGACCGCGGCGACCAGCGGCATCCTCCAGGCGCTGTACTCGAAGGACTTCTGGGAGTACCTCACCGAGGGCCTGCAGCAGGCGTACAACGGCGACGGCAGCATCCTGATGCTGCTGTCCGACACGATGAACGGGCGCGAGGACAACGGCGAGTACAGCAACATCACCGCGGCCAACGTCGCCATCAACTGCGCGGACGACAAGCCGCGCTACGACACCGCCTTCGTGGAGCGGAAACTGCCCGAGTTCCGGGCGGCCTCGGACCTGTTCGGCGACTTCCTGGCCTGGGGAATGATCAGCTGCACCGACTGGCCCGTGCCGGGCGCCGCCGACCACCCGGACGTGAGCGCGCCGGGCTCGGCGCCGATCCTGGTCGTCGGCAACACCGGCGACCCGGCCACCCCGTACGAGGGCGCGCGGAAGATGGTGGAGGCGCTGGGCAAGGGGGTCGGGGTCGAGCTGACGTACCGGGGGCAGGGGCACGGCGCGTACGACAGCAAGAACAAGTGCGTGCGGGGTGCGGTGGACGGCTATTTGCTGAACGGAAAGGTGCCGCGGGCGGGGACCGTCTGCACCTGATCTCAGGCCCGGCTCGGTAAACGTGCAGGCCAGAGGGTTATCCACAGGCCGCAACGGCCGGTGCGGGATCTGCCTACCATGGCCTGACCGCCATCCGCGGCACAGTGCGGACGGCCTACGAGGGGGGATGGGCAATGACGCGTTTCGCACGGTGGACCGCTCTCGCGGTCGCCTCGGCGCTGCTCGCCGCGGGGTGCAGCGGCGGCTCGTCGGACGACGACAAGAGCGGGCTCTCCTGGGGCCGGTGCAAGGCCACCGCCGACGCCCCCGCGCCGAGCAGTGACTGGCAGTGCGCGACGCTGAAGGTGCCGCTGGACTGGTCGAAGCCGGACGGCGAGACGATAGGGCTGGCGCTGATCCGTGCCAAGGCCCGCGGTGGCGACCGCGAGGGCTCGCTCCTGTTCAACTTCGGCGGTCCCGGCGCCTCGGGCGTGTCCATGATGCCGTCGTACGCCCCGACCGTCTCCTCTCTGCGCGAGCGGTACGACCTGGTGAGCTGGGACCCGCGCGGAGTCGGCGCCAGCGAGGGCGTGCGCTGCCGCGGCGACAAGGAGATCCAGGCGGCCGAGTCGGTGGACGTCACCCCGGACACACCCGCGGAGGAGAAGGCGTACTTCCAGGACGCCGCCGACTTCGCCAAGGGCTGCCAGAAGGACGCCGGGAAGCTGATGGCGCACGTGTCGACCGCCGACTCGGCCCGCGACATGGACCGCATCCGGGAGGTCCTGGGCGACGAGAAGATGCACTACTTCGGCATCTCCTACGGCACCGAACTGGGCGGCACATATGCGCACCTGTTCCCGAAGAACGTGGGGCGGATGACCCTGGACGCGGTCGTGGACCCCGGCGCCGACGCGGTGGGGCATGCCCGGAACCAGGCCAGGGGCTTCCAGCGCGCGCTGGACGGCTACCTGAAGTCCACGGGCCAGGACCCGGCGGAGGGCTCGCGGAAGATCGCGGACCTGCTGCGACGGATCGACGCCCGGCCCCTGCCCGCGGGCACGCCCGAGCGGAAACTGACACAGACGCTCGCGGTCACCGGCATCATCCTGCCCCTCTACAGCAAGGACAGCTGGCCGACGCTGACCAGCGCCCTCGAAGCTGCCGAGCGGGGAGACGGCTCGGAACTGCTGGCCCTCGCCGACCGCTACAACGAACGCGACCTGTCGGGACGCTACGGCACGACGACCCACGCGCAACGGATCATATCGTGCCTGGACGACAGGCAGCGGCCGACCGCGGCGACCACCAGGAAGCTGCTGCCTCAGTTCGAGAGGATCTCCCCGGTCTTCGGGACGTTCCTCGGCTGGGACACGGCCGGCTGGTGCCACGACTGGCCGGTGCCCGGGCAGCACGACACCCCGGAGGTGAGCGCCCCAGGCGCGGCGCCGGTCCTGGTGGTCGGCAACACCGGCGACCCGGCCACCCCGTACGAGGGCGCCCGGAGGATGGCCGACGAGCTGGGCAAGGGCGTCGGAGTGATGCTCACCTGGCGGGGCGAGGGGCATGGCGCGTACGGCAGTGGCAGCGACTGCGTGGACTCGACGGTGGACGCGTATCTGCTGGACGGCTCGGTGCCGAAGGACGGCAAGGTCTGCTCATGACGACGGCGGGGGCTCCGGGCACCCGTGGTGCGCGAAGCCCCCGCCGCTCGCGAAGGGAGGCCGGATACGGCTCGGTATGCCGGCGCGTCCGGTCAGTACACCGGCTTGTCCGGCTCGATCTGGTTGACCCAGCCGATCACGCCGCCGCCGACGTGGACCGCGTCCGAGAAGCCCGCGGACTTCAGGACCGCGAGGACTTCCGCACTGCGGACACCCGTCTTGCAGTGCAGGACGATCTTCTTGTCCTGCGGGAGGCTCTCCAGGGCGGTGCCCATGAGGAACTCGTTCTTCGGGATCAGCCGGGCGCCCGGAATCGAGACGATCTCGTACTCGTTCGGCTCGCGGACGTCGATGATGTCGACGCTCTCGCCGTCGTCGATCCACTCCTTGAGCTGCTTGGGAGTGATCGTGGAGTCGGCGGCCGCCGCCTGGGCCTCCTCGGACACGACGCCGCAGAAGGCCTCGTAGTCGATGAGCTCGGTGACGGTCGGGTTCTCGCCGCAGACCGCGCAGTCCGGGTCCTTGCGGACCTTGACCTGGCGGTACTGCATCTCCAGGGCGTCGTAGATCATCAGCCGGCCGACCAGCGGCTCACCGATGCCGGCGAGCAGCTTGATGGCCTCGTTGACCTGGATGGAGCCGATGGACGCGCACAGCACGCCCAGGACGCCGCCCTCGGCGCAGGAGGGGACCATGCCGGGGGGCGGGGGCTCCGGGTACAGGCAGCGGTAGCAGGGACCGTGCTCGGACCAGAAGACGGAGGCCTGGCCGTCGAAGCGGTAGATCGAGCCCCACACGTACGGCTTGTTCAGCAGCACGCAGGCGTCGTTGACCAGGTAGCGGGTCGCGAAGTTGTCCGTGCCGTCGACGATCAGGTCGTACTGGCTGAAGATGTCCATCACGTTGTCGGCCTCGAGCCGCTCCTCGTGAAGGATCACGTTCACGTACGGGTTGATGCCCTTGACGCTGTCGCGGGCGGACTCCGCCTTGGGGCGGCCGATGTCGGCCTGGCTGTGGATGATCTGGCGCTGCAGGTTCGACTCGTCGACCTCGTCGAACTCCACGATGCCGAGGGTGCCGACGCCCGCGGCGGCCAGGTACATCAGCGCCGGCGAGCCCAGGCCGCCGGCGCCCACACACAGCACCTTGGCGTTCTTCAGCCGCTTCTGCCCGTCCATCCCGACGTCGGGGATGATCAGGTGGCGGGAGTACCTGCGGACCTCGTCTACGGTGAGCTCGGAAGCCGGCTCGACCAGGGGTGGCAGCGACACGGGGACTCCGTTGGTCGGTCAATCACTACGGTTGTTCTCCCCGTAACAGTGCCATGCGCTTTTTCATTCCGAGACACCTGTTCCGACCAGCGAGACGACTTCGTCCCAGTAGCCGGGCATGGCCTCCCAGGGGTCGGTGCGGCCGCCCTGGTCCGTGTGGTCGGTGAACCAGACCGTCGCGGCGCCCTGCCAGCGGGCGATGCGCAGTGCCTCCTCCAGGTGCGGGCGGGGCACTCCGTGGACGAAGTGGCAGAAGCGCTCGGGCGGATGGTCGGCGGTCCACTCGGCCACCTGGGACCAGCGGTAGTCGCTCCACGGGCCGGAGAAGGTGACCAGCTGGTCGGCGAGCTGGGCGTAGCCCGGGTGCGGGTGGATGCCGTGGCCGAGGACGATGTGGGCCTCGTCACGGATCACGCGGAGCGTGGCGACCGTGCGGCGCACCTCGGGCAGCCCGGCGTGGTCCGCCGGGCAGCGGTCCAGGAGGAAGCCGTCGACCTGGTACCAGTCGACGAACCGGTGGGCGTCGGAGATCAGCTCCCCGAAGTTCCGGGTGCCGTACCGGGTGTCGAGGTGGCCGAGGACGCGGATGCCCGCGTTGCGCAGGCGGCCGGCCGCTTCCAGACAGTGCGGATCGGGGCGGGTGCCGGGGCCGTCGGCCACGTTGAGGACCACCCAGTGCAGCGGCGTGCCGGGACGGGTGAGTTCACCCCACTCGGTGGGGGCGAGGAGGGGGTGCGCGTAGCCGGGGACGCCGACGCCGGGGCGGAGTTCCGTGCCGGAGGTGCGTGGCCGGGTGCTGGTCAGATGCGGCATGCCGCCTCCATCCAGATGTCGGCGAGGGACTCCTCCAGGCCGATCCGGGGTCGCCAGCCGAGCCGGTCGCGGGCGGTGCGCACATCGGCCTGCTGCCAGCTTCCGCAGCCGTCCGGGTACGGGTACGCGACCGGGGGCGCGTGGTCCGGGTCGGGGCGGGGGTGGCCGATGGCCGGGCGCAGGGCGCCGGGAGGGCCGTCGAGTTCGTGGAGGGCGCCGCCGTATCCGGCCACGCGGGCGAGGACCGCGGCGGCGTCGCGCAGGCGGACGGCGCGGCCGGAGCCGATGTTGATGACGCCCTGCGCGGCGGAGAGAGAAGCGGCGTGCACGGCCCGGGCCACGTCCCGGACGTCGACGAAGTCGCGCTGCGCGCCGAGGCCGCCGAGTTTCAGCTCGCCGTCGCCGGACTGCATGGCGCGGCGCATGGCCTCGGCGAGGCGGCCCAGCGGGGAGCCGGCGGGGGTGCCGGGTCCGGCCGGTGAGAAGACGCGCAGGACGACGGCGTCCAGGCCGGAGCCGAGGACGAGTTCGGTGGCGGCGAGTTTGCTGACGCCGTACGGGCCGCCGGGCCGGGGGACGGCGTCCTCCGCCGTGGAGGAGCCGGGCTGGCTGGGGCCGTACTCGGCGCTGCATCCGATCTGCACCAGCCGGGCACCGCAGCCGCTGCGGCGCAGGGCCTCGCAGACGGTGGCCACGGCGACGGTGTTGTGGCGGGTGAGCTCGCGGGCACCGCCCCTGGTGGCGCCGGCGCAGTTGACGACGACGCCCGGGTGGACCGCGTCGAGGAAGCGGGTGAGGGCGCCGGGGCTGCCGGACGCGAGGTCGAAGCGGACGTCGGCGTCGTCACCGCGGCCGAGGGCGGTGAGCTGTACGGCCGGGTCGGCGAGCAGGCGGTCGGCGACGAAGCGCCCGATGTAGCCGTTGGCTCCGATCAGCAGGACTCTCATCGCGCGGCTCCCGGGGCGGCCGGGGCTGCTGGGCGGGTGGTCATGCGGGTTCTCCTTGAGGCGGGAAGGGAGGGATGTGCGGGTACTGCCGGTGCGGACGGGGCCGGTGGCAGCGGGGTCACCGTGAGGGTTCCGGCGGTGCGTGGGCCGAGGCCCTGGTCAGCTTGCGGCTCCCGTGGACCAGGAGGGCCAGGGCCGCCGCGCCGCAGGCCAGGGTGGGGACCGTGCCGGCGCCCCAGGTGGTGACGAGGGCTTCGACGGGGACGGCCAGGAAGCCGCAACCGGGCAGGCGGGAGGTGAAGACCGCGGCGAGGGCGGCCGCTTGGAGCGTCGCCGTGGCGGTGAGGACCACGGCCGGGGCGTAGGCGAAACCGTGGGTGGTCAGGAGGCGGGCCAGGAAGAGGAGGGCGCCCAGGGTGAGGGTCTCGGCGTAAGGGGCGGGCTCGTCGAGGACCGCGGCGCAGAGGATGAGCAGGGCCGCCAGGGCACCCAGGAAGAGGGCGAAGGTGCCGAGCAGGAGCGGTCGTACGGCGGCGGCGAAGTCCTCCAGGCCGCGGCTGGCCGCGAGTTTGCGGCGGGCACGCGCGGCGAAGAGGTGGGCGGTCCAGGCGGCGGGCGCGCAGGCCAGGGCGAGAGCCAGGACGGGGACGGCGGTCAGGGGCCAGGGGCCGTCGGCCGTGCCGGTGGGCAGGTGGTCAGGGCCTCCGGCGACGGCACTGTCGAGCAGGCCGTCGCCCAGGAGGGCGTAGACGACGAGCCAGGTGGTCCAGGTCGTGGCTCTGCCGGGGACTGTGCGGTCGGGTCTGCTCAGGGGGCCTCGGCGCAGTGCCGCGCGGAGGGCCAGGGCCACGGCGACGGTGCCGGCTGCAGCAGCGATCAGGCGCGACTGGCCGTGGGTGAGGTGCACGGCGGCCACGGCGGCGGCGCACAGCGTGCCCGGCAGGAGCGTCAGCAGGGCCCAGTCGGCGCGTACCCGCGGAGCGGCGGGCGTGGCGGGCGGGGGTGCGTCCCCGTCCCGGGAGGCTCGCGCGTACATCTCCTCCGCGAGGGAGAAGACGTCCCGGTGGCGGAAGCGGGCGGCGGTCCGGTCGGTGATGCCGTGCGCCTCCAGGCCTGCCGCGATCTCGAGGGGGTCCACCGCGCGTTGGCAGAGCTCCCGGTGACGGTGCATCAGCGCCTTCACGGGGTCTGCGGCACCGCGGCGCGGGGCGGCGGGGCTCTCCGGGCGGTCCAGTTCACCCAAGCCGCTCATCGGGCTCCCTCCGGGGCGGGGACGGGTGTGGTGGCGCGTACGGGTCTGGCCGTCGCCCAGCCGGGGCCGCGGACGGCGAGGCTGGGTGACGGGGCGGCCCAGCGGATCGGGACGTGGGCCTCGGCGGGTACCGCGAAGGGCAGCGGCGCCCCCGCTTCGTCGAGGACCACACGGCGGATCGGCGCGCGCGAGACGATCTCCAGGTAAATGCCGTGAAATGCCTCGATGTTCTGCTCGACCGTGAACAGTTCGAGGGCACGGGCGCGGGCGGCGGCACCCAGGCGCGCGCGGCGCGCGGGGTCCCGCAGCAGCGCCACGCACGCCTCCGCGAGCGCCCGCGGATTGCGTGGCGGTACGACGAGCCCGGTGCCGCCGATGACCTCCACGACCGCGCCGACGTCCGTCGACACGGTCACGCGTCCGCAGAGCATGGCCTCGACGAGGCTGATCGGGAAGCCTTCGACGACGCTGGAGAGCACGGTCACGGCGCCCGAGGCGTAGGCGTCGGCGAGGGCCGGGAGGTCGGGCCCGCCGGTCTCCTCGAAGGACACCGGGTTGTCGCCGGCGGAATGCGGGCCGTCGGCTTCGTCGGGGAAGAGTTGGGCGGCCAGGGTCCGGCAGTGGCCGAGGTAGGCCGTGCCCTCGGCGCCGGCGGGCGCTCCGACGATGCGCAGGCGGGTCTTCGGCTGACGCTTGCGGATCTCCGCGAAGGCGTGCAGCAGGGAGACCAGGTCCTTGGCGGGCTCGACGCGTCCGACCCAGACGAGCGTGTCCGGGTCGGCGCCCTCGGGGGACTCGCCGACCTCGGCGAAGGGCCGGGCGTCCATGCCGGGGTAGACCGTGCGCAGCTTCTCGCGGTCGGCGCCGCAGCGCTCCTGCCAGCGGCGGGCGTGCGCGTTGCCGGCGGTGACGATCTCGGCCCGTGCGTAGGCCTCGGCCGCGAGCCTGCCGTGGAAGGCCGCCAGCAGGGACCGTACGGCGGGCGGGGCGTCCGGGGCGCTGAGGTAGTGCGTGCGCAGGCGTACGCCGTACTCGGTGACCAGCAGGGGGACGCCGGTGAAGTGGCGGGCGAGCAGGCCCGGCAGGGCGGCCGGGCCGCCGGACGCGGCGTGGCAGAGGTCGACCGCGCCCAGTCCGTCGTCCTCGTACCAGTCGAGCGAGAGGGGGCGCAGGGCGCGTTCCAGGTGCGCGGCCACGGCGAGCAGATCCGGTACGCGGGCCTCGCGCGCCGAGCGGTGGGCGCCGGGCGCACGACAGGCGCGTTCCAGTGTGCGTACGGCGGTCTCGGAGCGGAGGGCTCCCGCCAGGCCGCCCGTCTCACGCGCGAGTTCGGCGAGCCCGTACAGAGCGTTGGCGAAACGGTCCGCCTCGGGGCTCGTCACCCCCGCGGAAATCCCCTGGGCGGCGGCCGAAGCACCCTCGGAAGCACCCGACGCACCCCCGGCAGACCCCTGGGCGACGCCCGGCACGCCCCCGGACGCCCCGCTCATCACGGCCGCCAGTTCGGCGAAGCACTCGGTGAACCGCCGACGTGCGCGGCGGCCCAGGACCACCTCGTCGTCCTCGGTCGTCCACGTCGGCGCGGTGCGCACCCTGCGGACGTTCGGCGGAAGCGGGAGCCAGCCCTCGTCCTCCTGGTGCCGGCTGCGGCTGAGCGCGTAGACGTCGAACTCGTGCTGTCCGAGCCCGCGCACCAGCCGGTCGCACCAGAGCCTGGCGTCACCGCTCACGTACGGATAGCCACCCTCCGTAAGCAGTCCGATGCGCACGAGTGCACCCCCGATCTCCCGTATCAGGAGCCGCCGTTGCCCGGCGGCTCGCAGCGGGACGAACGTATGCGGACAAGGCGGTGGGGGGGGGGGGGGGGGGGGGGGGGGGGGGGCCCCCCCCCCCCACCAAAAGGGGTGAACGGTCGTAACTTTCCCGTGCGGATCGCGTTTCGTCGCGCTAGGAGATCAACCGGACAGGGAGGAGGCAACTGGGCCGCCCGGCCCGCCCCTGTGACGCCTGTCAGCTACCGGGATACGGCCAGGGGTTGGCGCGGCAGCGGATGCCGTCGTGGTCGAGGAACTTGGTCTGCTGCTGCATGACCGGGGCGAGGCCGCCGTCCTTGTCGCAGGTGACGTGGCCGTAGCCGAGGCGGTGGCCGACCTCGTGGTTGATCAGCATCTGCCGGTAGGCGTGGATCTCGTCGCCGTACGTCTCCGAGCCCTGCGCCCACCGGTAGGCGTTGATCATCACGCGCTCGGTGGCGGCCGAGTCGCAGGAGACGTTGTCCACGGTGGTGTCCAGACCGGACTTGGCGCACCAGTCGGCGGTCGTGCCGGGGCTGGCGAGCGTGATCACGAAGTCGGGCTTGCCGGAGTAGATCCGCTCGAAGGTACGCGCGCCGCTGTGGGCCCAGCTGCGCTGGTCGTTGAGCGTCTTCTGCACGGCCTCGGCGAACAGTTCGGCGTCGAGCCCGAGCCCCTGCTCCACGTCCACGCGATAGGTGAACTTCTGCCCCGTCCCCGGCGCCGCGGCGATGCCGGGCACGGCGTCGAACTTCCCCGAGCCCTTGAGCTCGACGCCGAGCGGGTACGTCCTGCCCATCTTCTCGTCGTACGTCAGCGACTTGGCGCCGGGGGCCGGTACGGGCGCCCGCCCGTCCGCGCGGGACGGGGAGTCCCGGAGGTCGCGGGCCTGGTCGGTGGCGGACTGCGACTGCACGCCGGAGCCGCCGGAGTCGTCGGTGACCTGACCAGCGACGATCACGGCCAGCACGGTGGTGACGGCGGCGGCCGCGATGCCGGTGAAGGCACGGCCCTTGCCGCCCTTGACCGGGGCGGGCGTGCCCGTGGGCGCCATGTCGTCGTCATCGCCGGCGTCGTCGTCGGAGCGGATGCCGGCCGGGGCGCCGACATTCCAGTCCGACACGGAGGCGTAGGCGTCCGCCGCGTGTGCGGAGGCGGGCGTACGGGGTGCGAAGACGTCGTCCTCCTCGTCGAAGGCGTTGAGATACTCCTGCCGCGGCCCGGGCCCGGGGGCCCGTCGCTGCCGCGGTATGGGAGCGCCACCACTGCCCCTCAACTCACCCCAGCCACCCCCGGCTTCGCGCTGCTCGGGGTGGTCTCCCCGGGCTTGGGGGAAGCCGTGTGCGGGAGTGCCGTCGGAAACCCGGGGCACTCCGCGTGCGGGGGTCCCGTCAGGAAGCCCCGGAACGCCGTGCGCCGGAGTCCCGTCCGGAAGCCGCGGAACACCCCGTGCCGGCGTGCCGTCAGGAAAGCGCGGCAGCCCGCGCGCCGGCGTGCCGTCGGGCAGGCGCGGAGCGCCGTGCACGGGCGTGCCGTCCGGCAGCCAGCCGTCCGGAAGCCGCGGCATCCCGTGCGCAGGCGTCCCGTGCGCAGGCCCAGGCGAAGCCGTTCCGTGCGCTGACGACGGATACGAAGGCGTTCCGTGCGCAGGCGTCCCGTCCACCGTCGCGGACCGAGGCCCCGGTGTCCGGCGCGGTCCCGCGCCCGGCGGCGGCCAGCCGCCCTGCGACGCGGCCCGGGGCGGAGCCGTCCGGCCTCCCCGGCTCATGTCCGCTGCCTGGCCCGGCTCCTGTCCCGGCCCGGCCCGGCCGTCCGGTACGTCGGTTGTGTCCGCGGTGTCGCCCTTGGCGACCGGCCCACGGCGGCTGTGGCGTCCCACGTCGCGCCTCAGCCCCCCATGCTCTCGTCGGTGCCCACTTCGTCGACGGCCTCGTCCGCGCGAGCCCGCTTCGCTCGTCGTTCTCCCAACTCCCCGGCGTCTTCGAGGAGTTCACGAAACGCCATGGCCACCGTCTCCGGGTACTCCATCATGGCCACGTGTCCCGCGTCCGGCAACGTCACCAGCCGCGAGTCGCGAAACGCCCGGGCCGCCTTCTGTGCCATCCGGAAGCCTACGAGTTGGTCACGACCACCGTAGACGAGGAGGGTCGGTGCGAGAACGCGTTCGGCCTGGCGCCACAGTCCGTGCTGGCCACCCAGCGTGTACGCGTTGACGATCCCGCGGGCGGAACGCGCCATGGCGTCCCAGAAGTACGGCAGCCGAAGCCGCCGCTCCATCTCGTGAACGGCGTTGCTGAATCCTTCCGGCGTCACCCGTCCAGGATCCCCGTAACACAGTGCCATCACGCCGCGGACGCGCTGCTCCACCGTCCACTCCCGGGTCAGCCGGGTGAAGAGCGGGGCGACCCCGGGCACCGCCAGCAGCGCTGTGGGCACGGCGGTGCGCTGCACGCGGATTTCGGGCAGGGCAGGTGACACGAGCGTGAGCGTACGGACCAGATCGGGCCGTACCGCGGCGACACGGGTGGTGATGGCGCCACCGAGCGAGTTCCCGAACAGGTGCACGGGACCGCGCCCCGTGGAGTCGAGGTAGCGGATGACCGCGCGCGCGTGCCCCATGACCGAGTAGTCGCCGTCGTCCGGCGGCGGGGAGTCGCCGAAGCCCGGCAGGTCGAGGGCCTCGTTGTGGACGGTGTCGTCCAGCAGCGGCATCAGCGCCGACCAGTTCTGCGAGGAACCCCCGAGTCCGTGCACGTACAGCGCCGGCGCCAGCCCCTTGCGCGCCGGGCGCCTCGACCGCACCGCCAGCGTGAACCCGGGCAGCTCGACCGAGCTGAGCCGCTCGCCCTCGGCGACCCTGACGGCCGCCACCTTCGGCAGCACATTGGCGGGCGGCACGAACGGCAGCTCGGTCGAAGACATGCGGCAATGTTACGAGACGATCACGTAGTGACTCATGTGTTCGCCGTCACAAGAATCGGCCGTGCGGGAGGGGCACATGAGGTGAACACGGGGAAGGCGCGGGGAAGGAAAGGCACCCCGAGGACAGGGAGGCACCTGGGAAGGACAGGGCACAGCAGAAGCAGTCAACGGGATGCGCACTGCGTCACGTCCCGGACGCGGATCGCATAGCGTCCGGATCGGGTGTCTCCTAGGCTCGTAGGGAGGGCACCCGCGTGTGGCCCCTGCATTCCCAGGGACGTTCGTAGGAAGGGAGCCCAGCATGGCCGTAGACCCGACCGACCCGGAGACGTTCGAGGCCGAGGAGGAGCCTCAGGCGCCGGAGTACGACGTCGAGGCGCCCGAGGTCGACGCGGCCGAGCAGCACAAGGACGTCGCGCCGAACCGCGACGACCCGCTGACCGGTGTCGACCCGGACCGCGCCAATGAGGCCGACCTGGTAGAGCAGGCCCGGATCGTCTCTCTCGACGAGGACGACTACCGGTGACGCATGCCGCCGGGTGGCGACGAGGAGCAGCACCGAGCAGGAAAGGAGCTGCATTTTGCCCGCTCTGACCCTGTTTGAAACGTTCTCAAGCGCTTTCGTAACCGTCCGGTCCGTGAAATTCTGCGCTCTCACCGCGCACACCACGGTTACCGAAAAGTACGATGGCGACGCGGCCAGATCCGCAGTTGGACGACTTTGGGAGGCGGCGTGACAGCCATCGAGCAGACAGAGGCGGTACGCCCGCGGGGCACACGCCTGCCACGCCGTGCCCGACGGAACCAGCTCCTGGGCGCCGCCCAGGAGGTCTTCGTGGCCCAGGGCTACCACGCGGCCGCGATGGACGACATCGCGGAGCGCGCCGGCGTCAGCAAGCCGGTGCTCTACCAGCACTTCCCGGGCAAGCTCGACCTCTACCTCGCGCTGCTGGACCAGCACTGCGAGTCGCTCATCCAGGCCGTACGGAACGCGCTGGCGTCGACCACCGACAACAAGCAGCGCGTCCGGGCGACCATGGACGCCTACTTCGCGTACGTCGAGGACGACGGCGGTGCCTTCCGCCTGGTCTTCGAGTCGGACCTGACGAACGAGCCCGCCGTGCGCGAGCGCGTCGACAAGGTCACCAACGAGTGCGCGGAGGCGATCTGCGACGTCATCGCCGAGGACACGGGCCTGTCGCGCGCGGAGTCGATGCTGCTCGCCTCGGGCCTGGGCGGCCTCGCCCAGGTGGTGGCCCGGTCCTGGCTGCACAGCGACCGCAGTGTGCCGCGCGACCAGGCCGTACAGCTGCTCGCCTCGCTGGCGTGGCGCGGCATCGCGGGCTTCCCGCTGCACGGAACCGACCAGCAGCACCACTGACGGCCGCTTTGTTCCCGCCCGCTGTTCGCTCGTGGCGTTCTCGGGCGGAGCATGCCGGTCCCCTCACCGGGCTAATGTGTGCTGCGTACGGCGCGGAAGGTCGCGCACATCACTGACCGTCGGAGGGACATAGCCGTGGAGGTCAAGATCGGCGTGCAGCACGCGCCCCGCGAGATCGTTCTGGAGAGCGGTCAGAGTGCCGAGGAGGTCGAGCGGGCGGTGTCCGAGGCGCTGGCCGGGAAGTCGGCGCTGCTGACCCTCGTGGACGAGCACGGCCGCAAGGTCCTGGTCCCGGCCGACCGTCTCGCGTACGTCGAGCTCGGTGAGCCGGCCCCGCGCAAGGTGGGCTTCGGCGCTCTGTAGGCGCAGGTGCGGACGGGGCGGGACGGCTGACGGCCGTCCCGCCCCGTTCGCGTTCCCCCCTCCGTGCGGCAACCCGTGCGATACCCGCCCCGTATCCGTACGGACACCCCGTGCGGCACACGGGTTCCTCCACGGATGGAGCACAGTTCACCCACAGAAGTAGGTTGGATTCCGCAGGTCAGGGGTAAGACGGGCTACGACCGATTTAGGCAGCCGGCCATGTGGGAGGGACCCCGACATGCTCCTGGAAGCGCTGAGCTCCGCGATTCTCGGCCTGGCTCTGTCATGGGCGGCCACGCATCGCCTGGCGCACCGGCTCCCAGCCCGCCCCCTGGTCCTGTCGACCGGCGTCGCGGGCGCTCTCTTCGGGGCCTTCGTCATGCACAGCGCGCTGGACGCCGGGCACCTGCTGGTGGTGCTGCTCGGCGCGGTGATCGTCTCGGTCGCCTCGCTGTCGCTGCTGCTACGCCCCGCGGGCCGCCTGCGCCGACGATCGGCGACGGCGTAGCCGGAGCCGGAGCCGGAGCCGTCAGCCGCGCGGAACCCCGCGCGCCCGGCCGACCCCGGCCGCAGCAGCGACGCGGCCGCAACCACGCGACGCGGAGCGCTACGCCGCCAGCCCCAGTGCGGCCATCCGCTTCGTGTGCGCCTCGGTGATGCGGGAGAACATCTTGCCGACCTCGGCGAGGTCGAAGCCGTCCGCGACCCCGCCCACCAGCATGGTCGACAGCGCGTCCCGGTCGGCGACCACCCGCTGGGACTGCGACAGGGCCTCGCCCATCAGCCGCCGCGCCCACAGCGCGAGCCGCCCGCCCACGCGCGGGTCCGCGTCGATCGCGGCACGCACCTTCTCCACGGCGAAGCCGCCGTGCCCGGTGTCGTCGAGCACGGCCAGCACCAGACCGCGGGAGTCGGAGTCCAGCCGGGCCGCGACCTCCCGGTAGAAGTCACTGGCGATGGAGTCGCCGACGTAGGCCTTGACGAGGCCCTCCAGCCAGTCCGAGGGGGCCGTCTGCTTGTGGAACCCGTCGTAGGCGGCGACGAACGGCTCCATCGCCCGCGTCGGCTCCTCCCCGATCTCGGCGAGCCGGTCGCGCAGCCTCTCGAAGTGGTGGAACTCGGCCGACGCCATCTTCGCCAGCTCCGCCTTGTCCTCCAGCGTCGGCGCCAGCTTGGCGTCCTCCGCGAGCCGCTCGAACGCCGCCAACTCCCCGTACGCGAGCGCACCGAGCAGGTCCACGACCGCGGCGCGGTACTGAGGGTCGGCGGAGGCCGTCGCCCAGTCCCGGGCGGCGACTCCGGTGTGTTCGGCCGGGGTGGCGGTGGTGTCCGAGGCGTTCTCAGGCTTGTCAGAGCTCGTCATGAAGCGCACAATAGCCCGCCCGCCGGGAGGCGTAAGGCCCTGGTCAATCAGTGTGACGACGACTACGTGACCAAATCGGCCGTCGCGAGTGCGGGATTCCGGGGTATGGTGGTAATGCGCCTGCTGGTACGTCGACGTACCTCGACAGGCCGCACGTATGAGGATGCCCGGTCGGTGGCCCGATCGGCTCCGACCCGACAGACCTCCCGTCCATACGGCAGATTGCGTACGGATGCCGGAGGGACACCCTCAGCGGCATGAGCGCTAGAGCGTCGGCGCGGTCCCGTGCTCTACGGCCCGCCCGTAGGCAGCCGACGTCCCCGGCACGGTCCGACAAGACCCCCGCGCTCGCCTCGCGCCGCCCACACAGAAGAGGCAGCACCCTGACTACGACGTTCCGAGAGCTCGGAATCCTCCCCGAGACAGCCGAGGCCCTGGAGGCCGTCGGCATCACCACCGCCTTCCCCATCCAGGAGATGACGCTCCCCGTGGCCCTCTCGGGCGCGGACGTCATCGGCCAGGCCAAGACCGGCACCGGCAAGACGCTGGGCTTCGGCCTCCCGCTCCTCGAGCGCGTCACCGTCCCCGCCGACGTCGAGGCCGGACGCGCCAAGCCCGAAGACCTCACCGACGCCCCGCAGGCGCTCGTCGTCGTCCCCACGCGCGAGCTGTGCACGCAGGTCACCAACGACCTGCTGACCGCGGGCAAGGTGCGCAACGTGCGCGTCCTCGCGATCTACGGCGGCCGGGCCTACGAGCCGCAGGTCGAGGCCCTGAAGAAGGGCGTCGACGTGGTCGTCGGCACCCCGGGCCGGCTGCTCGACCTCGCCGGGCAGAAGAAGCTCAACCTGAAGCACGTCCGGTGCCTCGTCCTCGACGAGGCCGACGAGATGCTCGACCTGGGCTTCCTGCCCGACGTCGAGAAGATCATCAACATGCTGCCGGTGCGCCGCCAGACCATGCTGTTCTCGGCGACCATGCCGGGCGCGGTCATCGGACTGGCCCGCCGCTACATGTCGCAGCCCACGCACATCAGCGCCACGTCGCCGGACGACGCGGGCAAGACGGTCGCGAACACCAAGCAGTACATCTACCGCGCGCACAACATGGACAAGCCGGAGATGGTCGCGCGGATACTGCAGGCCGACGGCCGGGGACTGGTCATGGTCTTCTGCCGTACGAAGCGCACGGCGGCGGATCTCGCCGACCAGCTCAAGCAGCGCGGCTTCGCGTCCGGCGCGGTCCACGGCGACCTCGGCCAGGGCGCCCGCGAGCAGGCCCTGCGGGCCTTCCGCAACGGCAAGGTGGACGTCCTCGTCTGCACCGACGTCGCCGCCCGCGGCATCGACGTCGAAGGCGTGACGCACGTCATCAACTACCAGTCGCCGGAAGACGAGAAGACGTACCTGCACCGCATCGGCCGTACGGGCCGCGCGGGCGCCAAGGGCATCGCGATCACGCTCGTCGACTGGGACGACATCCCGCGCTGGCAGCTCATCAACAAGGCGCTGGACCTCGGCTTCAACGACCCGCCGGAGACGTACTCCACGTCCCCGCACCTCTACGCCGACCTCGGCATCCCCGAGGGCACGAAGGGCGTCCTGCCGCGCTCGGAGCGCAAGCGCGCCGGGCTGGACGCGGAGGAGCTGGAGGACCTGGGCGAGACGGGCGGCCGGGGGCCGCGCGGACGCGGTGGCCACGGTCGCGGCGGCCGGGACGAGTCCCCGGCGGCCGACCGCGAGCGTTCGGCCCGTACGCCGCGACGCCGCCGCCGTATGCGCGGCGGATCGCCGCTGGACGGCACGCCGGAGTCCGCCGGCACCGCCGCTGTGGACACCACGGCCACGGGCGGCTCCGCCGAGGCGGAGGCCGTCACGGCTCCTCGCACCCCGCGCCGCCGTCGCCGCACCCGCGGCGGCACCCCGGCGGCCGAGTCGGCGCCGGTCACGTCGGTCGAATCCGCCGCGTCCGCACCGGCGGAGAACGCCGTGGCGACCGCGGAGGGCACGAGCACGGAGGCGGCGAAGCCGCGCCGGCGCCGTACGCGCAGGTCCGAGACGGCGGCGGCGGAAGCCGCGGTGACGCCTTCGGCTGCTGCGGACACCCCGGCGCAGGCGGACGCGGATGCCGCGTCGGTCGTGGCCGCCCCGGTGACGGAACAGCCCGAGGCTCCTGCGGCCGCGCCGCGCCGCCGCACCCGCAAGAGCACGGCTGCCTCCGCGGCCGAGCAGGCGGTCGACACGGCCGAGGGAACCATCGAGCCCGCACCGGAGCCGACGGAGACCAAGCCTCGCCGCACCCGCAAGGCCGCAGCCGCGGCGGAGGACGCCGTCGACACGGCCGAGACCGCCGAGGCCAAGCCTCGCCGCACGCGCAAGACGACCGCCGCCGCGGATGCCGAGACGGCCGACGTCAAGCCCCGCCGCACGCGCAAGGCAGCTGCCGCCGCGCAGGACGCCGTCGACACGGCCGAGACCGCCGAGGCCAAGCCCCGCCGCACGCGCAAGGCGACGGTGGCGACCGAGGACACCGCCGGCGAGGCACAGGCCACCGAGCCCAAGCCCCGCCGCACGCGGAAGACCGCCGCAGCGGCCGAGACCGCCGTCGACACGGCCGAAGGCACGGAAGCCAAGCCGCGCCGCCGCACCCGCAAGGCCGTCGAGACCGCCGACATCCCGGTGCAGGCCGGGCAGGAGCCGGAGGCCGCCGAGGTCAAGCCGCGGCGTACGCGCAAGGCCACGGCCAAGGCCGAGGCGAGCGTCGACACGGCCGAGGCGACCGAGGCGAAGCCGCGCCGTACGCGGAAGACGGCAGCGGCCACCACTGCTGCGGATGCCGAGACCGCCGAGGCCAAGCCCCGCCGGACGCGGAAGACCGCCGCAGCGGCCGAAGGCGCCGTCGACACGGCCGAAGGCACGGAAGCCAAGCCGCGCCGCCGCACCCGCAAGGCCGTCGAAACCGCCGACATCCCGGCGCAGGCCGGGCAGGAGCCGGAGGCCGCCAAGCCGCGTCGCACGCGGAAGTCGGCAGCGGCCACCACGGCCTCCACCGAGGTCGCGGACGACGCGGCCGAGGCGAAGCCGAAGGCCCGCCGCACCCGCAAGGCCACGGCCGCCGCGGAGCCCACGGAGGGCTGACACTCCCTCGATGGCCCGGCCCCACCGCGTGTGGGGCCGGGCCATCGGCATTCCCGGGCGCGGCCCGCCCGCGTCTCCACCGGCCGCCACCCACCGGCGCACCCGCCATCAGCCCGCCACCCCACCCCCAGCCGCTACCCTCACCCCGTGACCAGGCAAGCCACGTTCACCCCGCCCCCGGGCGCCCGCGCATACCCCCTGCGCACCCCCCGCGGCGAGTTCGCCGTCGTCGACTCGTCGCCGAAGGCGGGGTCGGAGTCGGGGTCGGAGCCCAAGGGCGTCGCCCTGATGCTGCCCGGATTCACCGGCAGCAAGGAGGACTTCAGGCTGCTCCACGAGCCGCTCGCGGAGCGCGGCTACCGGGTCGTCGCCGTGGACGGGCGGGGGCAGCACGAGTCGCACGGCCCCGTGGACGACGAAACCGCCTACGCCCAGCGGGAACTGGCCCGGGACGTGCTCGCGCAGGCCGAGGCGCTCGGCGGGCCCGTGCACCTCGTCGGGCACTCGCTCGGCGGGCAGATCGCGCGGGCGGCCGTGCTGCTGGACCACTCCCCCTTCCTCTCACTCACTCTCGTCTCGTCCGGCCCGGCGCAGATCTCCGTCTCCCAGCAGCAGCGCGTGAAGCTGCTGCGGGACGCGCTCACCGTGCTGTCGATGGAGGAGGTGTGGGAGGCCATCCAGGCGATGGGTCCGCCGGAGGAGGTCGGCGGGCCGGCGCGCGGCCCCGGCGATCCGGAGCAGTTGCGCCGTCGCTGGCTGGGCCACAGCCCCGCCCAACTCCTCGCGACCGGCCGCCAGTTGTGCACCGAGCCGGACCGTGTCGACGAACTCGCCGCCGTGCCACTGCCGTTCCACGTCCTGTCGGGCGCGCACGACGACACCTGGCCGGTGGCGATCCTCGACGACATGGCCGTACGGCTGAACGCACACCGCACGGTCGTCGCGGGCGCCGAGCACTCCCCGGGCGCCGACCAGCCCCTGCCGACCGCCCAGGCCCTCGCCGACTTCTGGGACAGGGTCCGCCAGGACAACACCCACACGGCCTAGTACTGCGTCTGGAGGTGCTCCCAGAAGCCGTCCCGCAGTGCGCGCCGTAGCTCCGCCTGGCCGCGCAGCGAGTACTGCAACAGGCCCTCCGCCTCCACGAGCAGGTCCTGGTCCACCGAGCCGGGCAGGTAGGGGTGGCCGGGCAGCAGCTCGACCAGCGTGTCCCGGCCGCGGGCCGCCAGCCACTTCGCCGCGATCTGCGCGCCCACGAACCGCACGTCGTCACGGGTGGGCCGGCCCGCGGTGGCCTCGTAGGCGGGTGCCGCGCGGCGGGAGACGTAGGGCTTGAAGAAGTCGAGGTCGAAGGTGCGCTGGCTGTCGACCTCCCACAGGAGGGGCTCCGCCTGGTTGCGCCCCTCCGGCGCCTCGATGCCCCAGAGGTGGACGCGGGCGCCGTACCCCTGGGCCGCCTCCACCGCCGACACCAGGTCCTCGTCGCCGCCGAGCAGGGCCGCGTCGCTGATGGCGCGGTGCCGGGCGAGGGACTCCAGGTCGGTGCGGATGAGCGAGTCGACGCCCTTCTGCTGGTTGCTGGAGTTCAGGTTGCCCAGCCGCACCTTGACGTCCGGCAGTTCCGCGATGCTCTGCTGCTCCGCCGTGTGGATGCGGCGACGGGCGCCGTCGTACCAGTAGACCCGCAGCAGCCGGCTGTCCGCGAAGATCGTGCGGGCCGTGTCGATGAGCGCGTCGATCAGGCCCTCGGCGTCGAGGTCGAAGGCCCGGCGGTCCTCCGTACCGGCGACGAGCCGTCCCGCGGCCGCGTACAGGTACCCGGCATCGACGAAGATCGCATGGGTCGAGGGTGTCTTCGCCACCTCGGCGAGCATGCGCTGGAGCAGCTCGTTGGTGCGGTCGATGCGGGCGCTCAGGGCCGCGAGGTCGTCGTTCATCACCTCCATTGTCCCGGCGGTCACGCTGCGAACACAACTGGTCCCGGTCGGTCCCGTAACAACAGCCTTACGGCTCAGTAATTAGCCGGTCGAAAAATTTCTTTAGCGTAGGGAATGTTTCAACCGCCCCGTGCTGTTGACCCATACGGAACACCGGGCACCGCTGCCTCGTGGGCCGACCACCGAGTAGTTCTCCTCAGGAGGATGACCAGACGAAGGGAGAAGCCCTTGCGCTTCGAAATCATGCACCTCGACGATGTCGACGGCACGCCCGTGGACACGACCGTCGTGGACGCCGCCTCCGTCAACCGCATCGTTCAGCAGGCCGCCGCCACAGGGCAGCGCCTCTGGATCCGCCCGGCCGGGACCACGGCCTCATAACGCGCGACGCTCTCCCACACTTGCAAGCCCCCGCACGGCATCGGCCGTGCGGGGGCTTTGCTGTTGCGGACCTCCGTGGTGGCGGGCGTACTGGCTGAGGGGGACGGCGAGAGCGAGAACAGGACGGTGGACGGCATGACCGTGACGGGCCGGTCGAACGAGGAACTGCACGAGCGGGCCACGGCCGAGGCAGCGCGGCGGTACGAGGAATCCGCCGCGGAGCGTGAGCGGGTCGAGGGCCGGATCGCGGCCGGTGTGCGGTTCCCGGACAACCCGGACGCGCTCGCCGTGCGCGCCGACCGGATCCTCGACCGGGGCGGTCTGTCGCCCTCGGCGGTGGTGGCGGACATCCGCGGCGAGGCCATGGACCTGCCCCAGGCCAACGAACGCATCATCGACCTGTCGAACGAGCTCCAGGCCTGGAGCTTCCTGCCACGCGGGGTCAGGGCCGGAGCCACGGTCGCCCGGATCACCCTGCGCCGCGACGGCCGCGAGCTTCCGCACGGCACCGGCTTCCTGGTCTCGCCGCGGCTGCTGATGACCAACCACCACGTGCTGCCCGACGAGGGCTTCGCCCGCCAGTGCTTCGCGGAGTTCAACGCGCAGGTCACGGTCGACAACGTCCCCGACACCGCCGTCCGCATGGAGCTCGACCCGGGGAGCTTCTTCGCCGCGGACCGGCGGCTGGACTTCGCCCTCGTGGCGGTCACGCCCGCCCTGGACGGCCGTACGCCGGGCGAGGTCTTCGGCTGGAACCGGCTCAGCGTGCAGCTCGGGAAGCTGGTGCTCGGCGAGAGGGTGAACATCATCGGTCACCCGGACGGGCGCCTCAAGGAGATCGTCCTGCGGGACAACGCGGTGCTGGTACGGCTCGACGACTTCATCCAGTACCGGACCGACACCCGCCCCGGAAACTCGGGCTCCCCCGTCTTCAACGACCAGTGGGAGGTCGTGGCCCTGCACCACAGCGGCGTACCGAACAAGGACGACCAGGGCCGCGTCCTGCGGAAGGACGGCAGGCCCTGGACCCCGGGCGACGGCGACGACGCGATCGACTGGGTCGCCAACGAGGGCGTCCGCATCAGCTCGATCCTGAAGCACCTGGCCCGGCTGGACCTCGACCCCGGGCGCCGCGCGCTGCTGGCCGAGATGGGTCCGGACTCCGGCCTGGACCAGAGCACGGCCGCCCTCGCACCCCGGCCGGACACCAGCACCCCGGGCCTGCCCGGCGTCACGACCCCGGCGGTCCAGGACGTCCCCGTGACGGCGGCCATGCCCGGGAGCGAGGCCCGGACGACCCCGACTCAGGGCCCCAAGAAGGGACGCCCGGCCCGCGGCACCGCCTTCGGCGGCCGTCGGCACCTGGTCTTCCTGCACGGCAGGGACCAGCAGAGCAAGGAGCCCGACGACCTCCGCCGGCAATGGACGTCGGGCCTGAACCGCGGCCTCACGCTCGCCGCACTGCCCACGGTCGACCCGGAGGACGTGTGGTTCCCGTTCTACGGCACGCGACTGGCCGGTCTCGTGACCGGGCGGGAGAGCACAGCCCCGCCTGTCGGACTCGACGAGGTGAGCGCCGCCGCTGCCGCCGAGGTCTTCGCCGCCGAGTCACCCACCGGCTCCTACGAGCAGCTGCTCTACGAGGCGGCCGCCCGGGCCGGCATGCCCCAGAACGGGCCGGCGGCCACGGAGGGCTTCGGGTCGGGCCTGGTCGGCGCACTGCACCGGCCGCTGAGCTGGCTCGCCGCCCGTTCCGACCTGGACGAGTGGACCATCGCCACGTTCCTACGGGACGTCGACCTGTACCTCGGAGACGGCTCCGTGCGTCAGGCGGTGCTGGACAGCGTCCTGGAGACGATGCCCACCACGGGCGAACTGGTCCTGGTCACGCACAGCCTGGGCACGGTCGTCGGCATGGACCTGCTGACCCGGCTCCCGGACGGCCTCGACCCCGTCCTGCTGGTCACCGCGGGCAGCCCGCTCGGGCTGGACGGCGTCAACGAGCGGCTCCTTGCCCGCGGCCCGCACCGGCCTCCGAAGGTCCGCGACTGGGTCAACGTCTGGTGCCCCACCGACGCGGTGGCCGTCGGCTGCCCCCTGGAGAACGAGCGGTGGGGCAAGCTCACACAGCTGGCCGTCCAGAACGGCCGGGACCGCGCGCACAAGATCGAGGAGTACCTCGCCCACGAGAAACCGGCCAGGGAGATCGGCACGGTCCTCACCCGCACGGCGTGACCCGGCGGCGTGACCCGGCGGCCCCTCAGCTCCCCTGGATCACCTTCGTGACCCCGTTGATGATCTGCTGTACGGCGATCGCGGACAGCATCATGCCCGCGAGCCGCGTCACCAGGACCACACCGCCGTCCTTGATGATCCGGATGATCACCAGCGAGTAGCGCATGACCAGCCACAGCACGACGTGGATGGCGAGGATCGCCGTCCACACGGAGACCTGCGTGGCGACGCTGTGGGCCTTCTGCACGGCGAGGATGACCGACACGATCGCCCCCGGCCCCGCCAGCAGCGGCATGCCCAGGGGCACGAGAGCGACGTTGACGTCCTTGGTCTGCTTGGGCTCGTCCGTCTTGCCGGTCAGCAGGTCAAGCGCGATCAGCAGGAGCAGCAGCCCACCCGCGATCATCAGCGCGGGCACGGACACGTGCAGGTAGTTCAGGATCTGATGCCCGAGCAGCCCGAACACGGTGATCACACCACCGGCGACGCAGACGGCCTGAAAGGCCATCCGCTTCTGCACCTTGCCGGACCGTCCGGCGGTGAGCGCGAGGAAGATCGGGGTGATCCCGGGGGGATCCATGATGACGAAGAGGGTCAGGAACAGGGAGCCGAAAACGGCGAGGTCGAACATGAGCGTGATGGCCTTGCGGGGTGAGTGAAAGAACGCGGCGGACAGGGCAGCGACGTATCGCTACCGCAACCGCTGTGGGCAGGCGTTCCCCTGGGGGTCCCCCCAGGCCCTTAAGGCACTGGGGGAGGAACGGGTGGGCACAGCCGACAACGCCGGGTGCCTGACAACGGACCTACAGGACAGAGACCTCAGACCCCGCCAGCCCCGGGCACCGGAAACGCCCCGAAGGCCCGCCGCGTGATCTCCCCGTACACCTCGGGATCCGTCGTGTACTCCCCGAGCACACACGTCTTCCGGCTGCCGTGATAGTCACTGGACCCGGTCACCAGGAGCCCCAGCTCCTTCGCCAGCCCCCGCAGCCGCGCACGCGTGTCCGTGTCGTGGTCCATGTGGTCGACCTCGACGCCGTCCAGCCCGGCCGCGGCCATCTCGGCGATCGCGGCCTCCGGAACCGTACGCCCCCGTTTGCTCGCCCCGGGGTGCGCGAACACCGCGACCCCGCCCGCGCCCTTGATCAGCCGGATGGCCTCGAAGGGGTCGGTCTCGTGCTTCTCCACATAGGCCCGGCCGCCGTCGGCCAGCCAGTCCTGGGTGAAGGCGTCGCTGACGGTCGGCACGACGCCCAGCTCGACGAGCGCGGTCGCCACGTGCGGACGCCCGACGGACCCGTCACCGGCGATCCGCGCCACCTGCTCCCAGGTCACGGGCACGCCCAGCTCCTGAAGCTTGGCGATCATGCCCTGCGCCCGGGGCACGCGGTCGTCCCGGACCAGCTCGCGCTCGGCGAGCAGTGTCGGCTCCTCGGCGTCGAAGAGGTAGGCCAGCATGTGCATGCTGATGCCGTCGAGCCGGCAGGAGAGCTCGGCCCCCGTGACCAGCGTGAGCCCCTCGGGCAACGCGGTGATCGCCTCGGCGTGGCCGCGGGTGGTGTCGTGATCGGTCAGCGCGACGACGTCCAGTCCGGTCGCGGCGGCCTTCCGCACCAGCTCGGCGGGAGCGTCCGTACCGTCGGAAGCGGTGGAGTGGGTGTGCAGATCGATACGCACGACGCGGACTCCAGACACTGACGGGACGAGTAGGGCTGCTCCAGGATAACCACACTTTCGGCAACCCCTGTCACACCCGAACCCCCCAAGCGCCCCCTACAACCAACGCCCTGAGGGGGCGCGGGAAACTGCGCGACAAGCCTCAGACCCCCCGCAGCCGCCCGCACACCCGAAGCCCCGCCACGCCCCCGGGGCGCTAAGGCTGAAGCAATCGCGGCGACAGAGCCCCGCACGGCACCAGCTCCACCTCCGCCCCGGCCTCCCGCAGATCCGCCAGCACCAACTCGTCGTACATCAGCAAGCCCGACTGCTCCGGCCACACGACCGCCCACAGCCACATCCCGAGCGCCTCACCGGCGAAAACCGCGCGATCGTCCGGCGCACCGGACACATGCCACAGCGGCGTCGGACGCCCGGCGGCGAGAACCTTCGCCTGCGCCGGCTTCCCGACGTCGATGTACGGCCCCGGGTCCGGACCCTCCATGCCCGCGTACCGCGCACCGAGTCCGACGCCGAGTTCCTCCGCCACCAGGATCAGCTCGCCCACCCCGCCGAGCGGCCCGGGCCCCGTGCAGGCCACGGCCGTGGCACGGCCACCCGTGCGGTCGTCCCCCGCGCAGGCGACGCCCGTGAACAGCCAGCCGACCGGGAGCGGCCAGGGCATCCACACCGGCACCTGGGTGCGGTGCACCACGACGTTGAGGGCGTCGACGCTGGGCGGTATCACGGGCTGCACCGGATGGACGGTGCCGTGCACATCGCACTGCCACGAGTCGGAGAAGAGGCCGGGAGCCCTGACCCGGCCACCGCACTTCGGGCAACTGGGTTCGCCCCTCATAGGGCCCCACGGTCCTACCCGCGCCCCGCCGCGTCAAGGACGATCACCCAACCGGACGGAACCCTTCACTCCCGCACTAGCTGTAGCTTGCATTAATTAGCCTCTCTAACTTAGTGTGTGTATATACCAACTACTTCCGTTCGGGAAAGGGAGCACGCAATGGACCCCTTCGACGCCGGAGCGGGCGGCCTCCTGAAGCAGCCCAAGTCCGTGTGGGCGACCGCGGGGGCGTCGGTCGTCGCCTTCATGGGCATCGGACTCGTCGACCCGATCCTGCCGTCCATCGCCCAGGGTCTGCACGCCACGGCCAGCCAGGTCTCCCTGCTCTTCACCTCGTACTTCCTCATCACCGCCGTGGCGATGCTGGTGACCGGCTTCGTCTCCAGCCGGATCGGCGGCCGCAAGACCCTGCTGCTCGGCCTCGCGTTCGTCGTGGTGTTCGCCGGGCTCGCGGGCACCTCCGGATCCGTCGGCGAACTGGTCGGCTTCCGGGCCGGCTGGGGTCTCGGCAACGCGCTGTTCGTCTCGACGGCCCTCGCGGTCATCGTCGGCGCGGCGGCCGGAGGAAGCGCGGCGGCGATCCTGCTGTACGAGTCGGCCCTCGGCCTCGGCATGGCGTGCGGTCCGCTGCTGGGCGCCCTGCTCGGCGACGCCAGCTGGCGCTACCCGTTCTTCGGGACGGCGTTCCTGATGGCGGTCGGCTTCCTGTGCATCGCGGTGTTCCTGAAGGAGCAGCCGAAGCCCGCCCGCAAGACTTCGCTCCTGGACCCGGTCAAGGCCCTCGGCCACGGCGGCCTCGCCTCGGCGGCGGTCTCGGCGTTCTTCTACAACTACACGTTCTTCACCGTGCTGGCCTTCACGCCGTTCGTGCTGAACATGAGCCCGTACCGGTCGGGGGCGGTGTTCTTCGCCTGGGGTGTGCTGCTCGCCGTCTTCTCGGTGATCGTGGCGCCCCGGCTCCAGAAGCGGTTCGGCTCGCTGAAGGTGCTCGGCGGTTCGCTGGTGCTGCTCGCGGCCGACGTGCTCGTGCTCGGCTATGGCTCCCACACCACGGCCGTCGTCTGCACGATCCTGTCCGGCGCCTTCATCGGCGTGAACAACACCGTCTACACCGAGCTGGCCCTCGGCGTCTCGGACGCGCCCCGGCCGGTGGCGAGCGCGGGCTACAACTTCGTGCGCTGGTTCGCGGCGGCGGCCGCCCCCTACTTCGCGCCGAAGATCGAGGAGTGGACCGACCTCCACATCCCGTTCGTCGTGGCGGCGGTCACCGCGGTCGTGGGCGCGCTCGTGGTCGTCGTACGGCGGAAGGCCCTCACGCACGAAGCCGAGGAGCTGGAGCCGCAGCACGCGACCGAGGACGGTGTCGCCGTCTTCGCCAACTGACGCTCTTCGGCCAGGGTTTGGTGAGCTTGCTCACTCCAGTGGGACGGACTTCCGGGACGGATCCCGGAGGTCCGTCCCCTGGTTCAGCCACCTCTCCTGGAGCGCCTGCGCGCCGTGCACGCGCTTCCAGGCGGCCTCGTTCGGGGTCATCGGCAGCAGCGGCAGGAACCGCACGGGGTCGAGGGGCTCGTCGAGCTCCAGGTCCTCGACCAGGCCGCCCGGCTCGGCGACCAGGACCGAGGTGAAGGGAGCGCCGGGCCACAGCGGTTCGCCGACGTCGAGCGAGGCTCCCGGAGCCACGACCAGGCCCTCCACCTGCGGAGACGCGGCGAGTACGGCGAGCGGGCGGAGCACCTTGTCGGTGTCGGCCAGTCCGGCGCGCACGGAGAGGACCAGCTCGGCGCGCGGGCCCTTGACCGGGTCGGCGACCACCGCCGTGGGCTCGGTCATGGGGTGCGCGGACATGCCGAGCGTGGCGTAGCGGACGATCTCTCCCTCCTGGAAGCGGAGCACCTCGACGCGGTCCGTGCCCAGGAAGGTGACCGCCGCGCGCCCGTCCGGTTCGCCCAGCGCGCTGCGCAACCGGGCTTCGACCAGAGGAAGAATTTGTGCCATGCGGCGAGCATAGAACTCGTCAGTAGCGGGCAAACAAGCGCCTTGACACGTCGGGCGACTGATACTCTTGCCCGGTGGTTCGGGGCAGCACGCAGAAGCGTCGCGATCAAGCCCCGACGCCGAAGGAACTCCCTTACGAGGGACCGGCCGGAGGAGGTGGGACTGCAATGGACCGAAGTCGACCGTGCAGTAGCACCACGCTCTTCCCGCCGCTGACGTAGCTGTTCTGGCTCTGGCTGGTCGCCACCTCTCGCACTCGCCTCACCGCGGAAGAGCGCTTCGTTTCGCTTTGCCTGATCTGCCTCAGTAGCTGAATCAGTAACGAGACTCGCCACCGCGACGGTGCGGTGCTCCCCGCTTTGTGGACGTGCCAAACATCATCGGTCCCAACGTCCTCATTCCGGGTAGTTCCACCTGTCGGGTGCTGCGCCTTTCGTTGCCTGTCGCGAAGGAGCCCGCCATGTCGATGATCCGCGACCTGCGCGCCGTCGTCCGTCCGTCCCGTGTGTCGCTGCGCAAGGAGGGCGGGACGTACGACGCCACCCGCAGCCCCGCGACGTCCTCCGCGGTCGTCGACTGCGCCGTCTACCGGGACGGCCGCCGCATCGAGACGGAGACCCCGCTGACCCCGCACGAGGCGGTGCGCCTGGCACGCCGCGACGGCGGCTTCGTGTGGATCGGCCTGCACGAGCCGACCGAGGCCGAATTCTCCGGCATCGCCAGTGAGTTCGGGCTGCACCCGCTGGCCGTGGAGGACGCCGTCCAGGCCCACCAGCGGCCCAAGCTGGAGCGCTACGACGACTCCCTCTTCACGGTCTTCAAGACCATCCACTACGTGGAGCACGACCAGTTCGACGCCAACAGCGAGGTCGTCGAGACCGGCGAGGTCATGTGCTTCACCGGACGGGACTTCTTCATCACCGTCCGGCACGGCGGTCAGGGCTCCCTGCGGGCCCTCAGGCACCGGCTCCAGGACGACCCCGAGCTGCTGTCCAAGGGTCCCTCGGCCGTGCTGCACGCCATCGCCGACCACGTCGTCGACGGTTACATCGCGGTCGCCGACGCCGTACAGGACGACATCGACGAGGTCGAGACCGAGGTGTTCTCCCCGGGGCGCAAGGGCTCGCCGCGCGGCTCGGACGCCGGACGGATCTACCAACTCAAGCGCGAGGTGCTGGAGTTCAAGCGGGCGGTGTCGCCGCTGCTGCGGCCCATGCAGCTGCTGAGCGAGCGGCCGATGCGGCTGATCGACCCGGACATCCAGAAGTACTTCCGGGACGTCGCCGACCACCTGGCCCGCGTCCAGGAGCAGGTCCTCGGCTTCGACGAGCTGCTCAACTCCATCCTCCAGGCCAACCTCGCGCAGGCGTCCGTGGCGCAGAACGAGGACATGCGCAAGATCACCTCGTGGGCCGCGATCATCGCCGTGCCGACGATGGTGTGCGGGGTGTACGGCATGAACTTCGACCACATGCCGGAGCTGCACTGGCGGTACGGCTACCCGGTGATCATGGGCATCACGGTGGTCATCTGTCTGGGCATCCACCGCACGCTGAAGCGGAACGGCTGGCTGTGAACAGCGTGGATAGGCTGGGGGCCATGACAAGCGAGCTGCTCGGCCAGGCCCTCGTCGAGGAGGCCACGAAGAAGTCCGGCCTCGTCTGGGTCCAGGGCCCCGACGGCCCGGCGCGCGCCCTGTGGCACGTGTGGCACGAGGGTGCCGCGTGCCTGGTCGGCGACGGGCCCGGCGAGCAGCCGCTGCCCGGCCTGCCCGACGGGTCCGAGGCCCGGGTGACGGTCCGCAGCAAGGACAAGGGGGGCCGGCTGGTCTCCTGGACGGCCCGGGTCACCCAGCTCGCGCCGGGCTCCGAGGCCTGGGACGCGGCGGTCGCCGAGCTCAAGGGCAAACGGCTGAACGCGCCCGACGGCGAGGCCATGACCGAGCGCTGGGCCCGCGAGTGCCGGGTGCTGCGCCTGGAGCCGACCGGGACGAGGGCGCCGCTGCCCGACGACTCCCTGTCCGAGCCGCCGCTGCCGACCCCGGCGACCACCCGCCGGCCGATTCCGGCGGGGCTGCCCCGCCTGCTGCTGAAGAAGCGCAAACGCAGGTGACGGCCTGCACGGCCTAAGAGGCCGGCAGCTGCCTGCCGTAGTCCACCGTCTCGTTCTTCTCCGGCTCCCTCAGGGAGAAGTCCTGCCCCCATGCGGAGAACGTGAGGGTACCCGCCCCACCGGCCCGCTCCAGGCGCAGCGGATACGGCTTGCCCTCCAGGGACACCTCCAGGGTGCCGCCGGAGCCCTTGTCGCCCGAGATGCGGATGGTGTGGACGCCCGCCTGCTCGTCGTGGCCCTCGGTCGCGAGCTTGCCGTGCAGGGTCAGCAGACCGTCGAGGAGGACTCCCTTGTCCGTGAAACCGCTGAACTTCTTGTACGAAGGGTCGCCCTGCGGCACCTTCACGAACTTCCCGCCGAGCTTGGCGGCCGCGGCGGCGTCCGTCTTGCCGTCCCCGCCCTGGCCCGCGCCATGACTCCAGAACTCCGCGTCGGCCATGACGAAGAGCTGCTCGCCGACGCGCAGCAGCCGGAAGGTCGTCCCCTTCGTGGTGACCGACCCCTCGCCGCCGTCGGTCTTCAGCCGCATGTCGAGCGCGTAGCTGCGCCCGCCGCTGACGACGCTGCCGTGCACCCGGACCGCCCCGGCGGACTCGGCGGCCGTACGGGTCTTGGCCTGGATCTTCTCAGCGGGCAGTCTGCCGACCCCGTTGGTGCCCTCGTTCGGATCCTCCTCCGCACAGCCCGTGAGCACCGTTCCGGTCACGGCCAGTACGCACATCACGCTCGCGAGTGCGGCACGGTGGTTGCGGCCCTGGCGAATCGGAGTCACAGGTGGGGCTGCCTCTCTGACGGGAGACCTGAACGGCGTACCGCAGGGTACCGGGGACGTGCGGGCAGGTCGGAGCCAGTCCGTCCGGTGTGCCCGCCGACGCGTCCCCGATCAGGACGGGCTAGCCTGAAGCCCACCCGAGCGGGCAATTCGGAAAAGACAGCCACACGGACAGCCACACAGACAGGCACACAGACAGGCAGCACGGAACACCCCGCACGAAAAGGAGCCGCGGCCATGGCAGCGGGCGCCCCCCGGATCTTCGTATCGCACCTCTCCGGTGTCGCCGTCTTCGACCCCGCCGGCGACCAGGTGGGGCGTGTCCGCGATCTGGTCGTCATGCTGCGGATGGCACAGCGACCGCCGAGGCTGCTGGGCCTCGTCGTCGAACTCGCCACGCGCCGCCGCATCTTCCTGCCGATGACCCGGGTCACCGCCATCCAGTCCGGCCAGGTCATCACCACCGGTGTGCTCAACGTCCGGCGTTTCGAGCAGCGGCCCACCGAGCGGCTGGTCTTCGGCGAACTGCTGGACCGGCGCGTCACGCTCACCGAGAGCGGCGAGGAGGTCACCGTCCTCGATCTGTCGGTGCATCAGTTGCCGGCCCGCAGGGAGTGGGAGATCGACCGGGTCTTCGTCCGCAAGGGCCGCAAGGGCACTGCCTTCCGGCGCGCCAAGGGCGAGGCGCTGACCGTCGAGTGGACCGCCGTCACCGGCTTCTCGCTGGAGGAGCAGGGACAGGGCGCCGAGAACCTGCTCGCCACGTTCGAGCAGCTGCGCCCCGCCGACCTGGCCAACGTCCTGCACCACCTCTCCCCCAAGCGCCGGGCCGAGGTCGCCGCCGCCCTCGACGACGACCGGCTGGCCGACGTGCTGGAGGAGCTCCCGGAGGACGACCAGATCGAGATCCTCGGCAAGCTGAAGGAGGAGCGCGCCGCCGACGTCCTGGAGGCCATGGACCCCGACGACGCGGCCGACCTGCTGGGCGAGCTGCCGACGGACGAGCAGGAGCGGCTGCTGAGCCTGATGCAGCCCGGCGACGCGGCGGACATGCGGCGCCTGATGTCGTACGAGGACCGCACGGCGGGCGGTCTGATGACCACCGAACCGATCGTGCTGCGCCCGGACGCCACCGTCGCCGACGCCCTCGCCCGCGTCCGCAACCCCGACCTCTCCCCCGCCCTGGCCGCCCAGGTCTACGTCTGCCGGCCACCGGACGAGACGCCGACCGGCAAGTACCTCGGTACGGTCCATTTCCAGCGCCTGCTGCGCGAGCCACCGCCCTCCCTGGTCAGTTCGATCGTGGACAGCGACCTGCAACCGCTCGACCCCGACGCGGACCTGCACGCCATCGCCGGGTTCTTCGCCACGTACGACATGGTCGCGGCGCCCGTGGTCGACGAGGCCGGCTCGCTGCTGGGCGCGGTGACCGTGGACGACGTACTCGACCACATGCTCCCGGAGGACTGGCGGGAGACGGAGTTCCACCTGGACGAGGAGGAGGTGGCGACCGATGGTTCCTGAGCGCGAGACCCTGCGCGAGCGCACGCCGTCCGGCTCCACGGCCGCGGGCCGGCCGCGCGCCGCCCGCCTCGACCAGCCGGGCGTGCCCAAGCGCCGGATCCTGCCCGAGTACGACCCGGAGGCCTTCGGACGGTTCTCGGAACGCATCGCGCGCTTCCTCGGCACCGGACGGTTCCTGGTCTGGATGACGGCCGTCATCATCCTGTGGGTCGCCTGGAACAGCCTCGCCCCGCGCGACCTGCGCTTCGACGAGTACCCGTTCATCTTCCTGACCCTGATGCTGTCGCTCCAGGCCTCCTACGCCGCCCCGCTGATCCTGCTCGCGCAGAACCGGCAGGACGACCGCGACCGGGTCAATCTGGAGCAGGACCGCAAGCAGAACGAGCGGTCGATCGCGGACACCGAGTACCTGACCCGCGAGATCGCGGCCCTGCGCATCGGCCTCGGCGAGGTCGCCACCCGCGACTGGATCCGCTCGGAACTCCAGGACACGGTCAAGGAACTGGAGGAGCGCCACAACGGCCACCGTCACGGCTCGGTCGTATTCCCGGCGGAACGGTCACCGGGACGTGACGCAGACGACCGGTGAGACGCTTTCCTACGCACCGGTACGGCGCCGTACCATCGACCCTATGGCTACGGAAGACGCGGTGCGCGAGGCGCTGGCGACGGTGAACGACCCCGAGATCCACAAGCCCATCACCGAACTCGGGATGGTCAAATCCGTGGAGATCGGCGCGGACGGGGCGGTCGCGGTCACCGTGTACCTGACGGTCTCGGGCTGCCCGATGCGGGACACGATCACGCAGCGCGTGACCGAGGCGGTCTCCGGCGTGGAGGGCGTCACCCGCGTCGACGTCACGCTCGACGTGATGAGCGACGAGCAGCGCCGCGAGCTGGCGTCCGCCCTGCGGGGCGGCCAGACCGAGCGCGAGGTGCCCTTCGCCAAGCCGGGCAGCCTGACCCGCGTCTACGCGGTCGCTTCCGGCAAGGGCGGCGTGGGCAAGTCCTCGGTGACGGTGAACCTGGCGGCTGCGATGGCGGCCGACGGCCTCAAGGTCGGTGTCGTCGACGCCGACATCTACGGCCACAGCGTGCCGCGCATGCTGGGCGCCGACGGCCGTCCGACCCAGGTCGAGAACATGATCATGCCGCCGTCGGCGAACGGCGTGAAGGTCATCTCCATCGGCATGTTCACCCCCGGCAACGCCCCGGTCGTCTGGCGCGGCCCGATGCTCCACCGCGCCCTCCAGCAGTTCCTCGCCGACGTGTACTGGGGCGACCTGGACGTCCTCCTGCTCGACCTGCCGCCCGGCACGGGCGACATCGCGATCTCCGTCGCCCAGCTGGTCCCGAACGCCGAGATCCTGGTCGTGACCACCCCGCAGCAGGCCGCTGCCGAGGTCGCCGAGCGCGCGGGCTCCATCGCCGTCCAGACCCACCAGAAGATCGTCGGCGTGGTCGAGAACATGTCCGGCCTGCCCTGCCCCCACTGCGGCGAGATGGTCGACGTCTTCGGCACGGGCGGCGGCCAGGTCGTCGCCGACGGCCTGACCCGCACGACCGGCACGAACGTCCCGGTCCTCGGCAACATCCCCATCGACGTCCGCCTGCGCGAGGGCGGCGACGAGGGCAAGCCGGTGGTCCTGACGGACCCGGACTCCGCGGCGGGCTCGGCCCTGCGGGCGATCGCCGGAAAGCTGGGAGGACGGCAGCGGGGCCTTTCGGGCCTGTCCCTGGGGATCACTCCGAGGAACAAGTTCTAGATCCAAACGCCCTTTTCTAGATCTAAGCGCCCTTGGGGGCAGCGCCCTCAGGGGCGCGGGGCTGTGTCGATATGCGACTCCGCCGCGTGGGCGCGAGCAACCACGTACGACCCGCACCCGTCCGCTCACGACAAGCCCTACGGCGAAGGGGCGCCGAAACTCACGGCGCCCCGCACTCACGCGTAAGCGGCGATGTCCTTCACCACGGCGAAGCCGAGCCCGTACGCACTCATGCCCCTGCCGTACGCCCCGACATGAACCCCGGACGTGGTGGAACCGGCGAGCACCCACCCGAACTCGGACTCCCGGTAGTGGAACGCCGTCGGCACACCGTCCACCGGCAGCGACAACGTCGACCAGTCGGCGCCGTCCAGGTCATCCGCCAGCACCCACGCCGTCTCCGTCTGCTGGTCCAGCCAGTCGTCCCGCAGGGAGTGGTCCATCTGCCCGGGCCACGTGAAGGACAGCAGCCCCACACCCGCGAGCCACGCCGCCGAGGACACCGACGTCGCCTCCAGCAGCCCCGTGCCGTCCGCACTGCGCCGTGAGGGACTCGCCGCCACGGTCACGACGACCGCGAACTTCTCCTTGGCCTCCTGATCACCCCCGGCGGCATGCTCGTTGCGCACCGTGGGCTCGTCTCCGTGCCCGATCGACCCGTGTTCCACGGCTCCGTCGGCCGCCGTACCGACCTGCATCAGCCAGCGCGGTCCCGTGAACGCCTCGTCGAGGCCGTACCACGGGAAGGGCGCGCGCAGGTAGCCGTCGACCGTGCGCCGCGCGGAGGGGACCTGTTGTCCGCCCTCCGCGGCCGGCGCCTGTGCGACTGCCCGACTCGTCGTCTCCATATGCCCGGACGCCTCCTCGCTCTCGTCGGGCCGGAACGGCCCGCCCCCCTTCGGGCGGCGTTGCTGGTCCAGTACGGCCCGCCCATCAACTCGGCAGCATAGCCACACCGCTGCGAGCAGCAGGGAAACCGCCCGGCGCGTGGGCCGCACGGGCGCCTGGTTCAGGCCGTACACAGCCCGACCGGAGTATGAAACGCGTCACGCACGCCGGGGGCGTACGCCCCGGTGTGTCGCTCAGGTGGCGTCCGCGTCGAAGGGCGGCCGGTCGTCCCGGTCCGGGGTCTCGGGCCGCTTCGTCATGTCGATACGGCCGCCGGACGAGCCGGAGGACGACGAGGAGGACGTGTCGGAGTCCCGGCTGTGGACGGCGTCGGTGACCTCGGCCATCTCCTTCTTCAGGTCGAAGCCGTTGCGGATCTCCTTGAGCCCCAGGTCCTCGTTGTCCAGCTGCTTGCGGATGAACGTCTTGGGGTTGAGATCCTCGAACTCGAAGTCCTTGAACTCCGGGCCCAGCTCCTCCCGGATGTCGTTCTTGGCGCTCTCCGAGAACTCACGGATCTTCCGGATCGTGCGCGTCACGTCCTGGATGACCTTCGGGAGCTTGTCCGGACCGAAGACGAGCACGGCGAGGACGATGAGCGTCACCAGCTCGAGTGGTCCTATGTCATTGAACACCTGAAGCTCCTAGCGATGTCCTCGGTCCTCGGCCCTCGGTGGTCATGGGGGTCTTGCCGTGGTCCGGGCCGGATCCACGGTACCCGGCGATCCTGTCCGACCGGTACCGTCCCGAGACCTCCGAGTGCGGCCGGTGGGAGCGCTTTCCGCAATGTTTGCCTTCTTCGTCCCTGTATGTGCCGGACATCACGACTCAGCTGCCGCCGGAGGACCCGAGGACGAGTGAGACCGTCCGCTCCTTGCCGGCGCGCTCCACGGTCAGCTCGAGCCGGTCGCCGGGGCGGCGGGCACGGGTCTTGACGATCAGTTCCTCGCCGGAGTGGACGCGCTGGCCGTCGACCTGAGTGATGACGTCGCCCGCCTTGATGCCGGCCTTGGCGCCCGGACCGCCCGTGGTCACCGGTGGTCCGCCCGCACTGCCCTCGGCGGCGACGCGGGCGCCGTCGCCCGTGTAGTCCATGTCGAGGGTGATGCCGATGACCGGGTGGGTCGCCTTCCCGGTGTTGATCAGTTCCTCGGCGACGCGCTTGCCCTGGTTGATGGGTATGGCGAAGCCGAGGCCTATCGAGCCGGCCTGGCCGCCGTCCAGCTCGGAGCCGCTGTCCGCCGACCGGATGGCCGAGTTGATGCCGATGACCCGGGCCTTGGCGTCGAGCAGGGGCCCGCCGGAGTTGCCCGGATTGATGGGGGCGTCGGTCTGGAGCGCGTCGACGTACGACACGTCGCTGCCGTCGCCCTTCTCGCCGCCCGCCGTGATGGGCCGCTGCTTGGCGCTGATGATGCCGGAGGTGACGGTGCCGGCCAGGTCGAAGGGCGCGCCGATGGCCACGACCGGGTCGCCGACCTGCACGTTGTCCGAGTTGCCGAGGGCCAGCGGGGTGAGTCCGCGCACGCCCTTCACCTTCACGACGGCGAGGTCGTAGCCGCTGTCCCGGCCGACGAGTTCGGCCTCGGCGGTCTCCCCGCCGTTGAAGGTCACCGTGATCTCGCCGGTGGACCCCGCGGCCCGCACGACGTGGTTGTTGGTGAGGATGTGCCCTTGGGTGTCGAGCACGAAGCCGGTGCCCGTGCCCTGTTCGCCGGAGCCGCTCACATGCAGTGTGACCACGCTGGGCAGGGCCCGCCCGGCGATCCCGGCCACACTGTCCGCGTCCCGCCCGGCGGGCTCCTTCCCGGCCTGCGGCAGTTCGACGGTCCCGATGCCGCCGTTGCGCTCCAGATAGGTCCCTATGCCGCCGCCGACGCCTCCGGACACGAGCGCGAGCAGCACGGCACCGGCCAGCAGCGCCTTCCTGCCCCGTCGGCGCCGCTGTTCCGTGCTGAGCACTCCGGCCCCGTTCTGCTGGAGAGGGCCGTGGCCGCCGGGGGCCGCGGGGGCTGCCCAGGGGTCGTAGCGCTGCCAGGGGTCGGCGGCGGGCGCCGGGGTCTGGGCGTCGGCGTAGACGGCCGCAGGAGGCACCGGAACGGGGGCGCTGGGGGGCGGCAGGGGCGCGGCGGGCGCGGGGATGCCGGGAGGCGCCACCGGTGTCCCCTGCGGCGGCGCCACGGGCGGGACGGGCACGGCCGGCTGGTCCGCCGTCACCACACCGCGCGCCGGGGTCGCCGCCGGATGCTGCACGGGCGGCGCGGGCGCCCAGGGTCCGGGCTCCCCGTAGGGCGGCGTGCTGTACGGGTCAGGATCGTGCAGGGGCTTGGGCCGGCCATCGACCGGCCCGGCGGAAACGGCATCCGCGACCTCCACAGTGCCCAGGGTCTCCGCAGAGCCCCCGGCGGGCCCGCCGGGGGCCGGCACGCCGGAGGGGACGTCCCCGTCCTCCACAGCACTCCGGGTCTCCACCGCGCTCCCCGTCTCCACCACGCCCTCGGCAGATCCGCCCGGGGCTGGCCCGGCGGAGGGAGCGCTCCCGGCCTCCGCCACGCTCCCGGCGGATCCGCCCACGGTCGGCCTGGCGGAGGGAGCACTCACGGCCTCCGCCACACTCCCGGCGGGCCTGCCCGGGGTCGGCACGGCGGAGACGGCCTCACCGGCCTCCACAGCGCTCCCGGCCGGTCCTCCCTGGGCCGGTACGGCGGACGTGGCGGGAACGCCCTCCTCGGCGCCCCCGGCAGGCACGGCGGGCACGCTGTCGGCCGGTGGCTGTTCGGGGCGCCTCAGCTCGTAGTCGCCGTCGGCCTCGTCCTGCCGCGCGGCAGGCCGCGCCAGCTCGAAGTCACCGTCGGTGTCGGCCGGGTCCGCCGGCGCCTGCCCCGTACTCTCCGGCTCCCCCGAAAGACCCTGCGGCCGAGGACGGCTCCACCACTTGGCCTTCGTGGGCTTCCCCTCGTTCATGCTCTCCCCACAGCCGCGGCACGGCTCGACGGCGGTAGCCGCAGTTCGTCGAATCGGCGCCACGGCCACGCCTCGGCCGCGGGCGCCACCCCCGGATTCAATCAGGTTCGCTCGCCGCCGCGCAGCGGCCGGTCAGCGGGCCGTACGGGAGGAGGCGGGAGAAGAGGGGGACGAGGTCGTGTCCGGGAGGGGCACGGCGAACAGGGGCGCCGCGATGTCGGGGACCGTCGACCATGAGGTCAGGGCGGCCGGCGGGGCCGCCTCGAGCGGACGTATCAGCGGGGACACGACGGCGGCACCCGCCATGACCGGGGCGGCCAGGGCGTGTACGGCGTGCTGCCCGGCGGCGGAGTGCGGCACACCCGGCAGCAGCGGTGCGGACACCTCGGTCGGGGCGGCCGGGGTGCGGCCGAGCACACTCTGGCCGTGCAACTGCCCGAGCAGCGGCCCCGTACCGCGGCGTCGCTGGGTCTCGGGCTGTGTCGCGGCGCCCGTGCCCTGCGTGCGCATCGGGGTCACGTTGCTTCCCGCGCCGGCGCCGCCGCGGGCCTCCGTGTCCGTCGGTGCGCCGGCCGTGACGCCGCCCAGTGCGATCGCGGCCAGGGACACGGCTCCGGCGGCCGCGAAGGCGAACCGCAGCCGCGAGGAGGATCTGTCGGGCTCCTGCCGCCCGACGTCGTGGATACGGAAGCCACGGCTGCCCGCCGGAAGGGCGCGGTCGTCCGACGGCAGGCCTCGCCCGCCCGGGCGGAGGCTCTGGTTCCCGGCGGAGGGCGGGAGCACGGGGGCGTGCTGCCGGGCCGGGACGTATCCGAACTCGAACCGGTCGCCGCGCTTCGCTCCGAAGGCTCCGGACGATCCGAACCGTCCGGACAGTCCGCCGGGCAGCGCTGCCCCGCCCGGCGGCATGGCATCACCGTCCGGGCCGCCGCCCGCGGGTAGACCCTGCAGGCGGGCCAGGAAACTCTCGGAAGGGGGCGGCGGGGCCGCCTCCGCGAAGACGTTCTTCAGCCGGCGCTGGGCGTCCACCTCCGCCTTGCATTTCGGGCAGGTGGCCACATGCGCCAGTACGCGCTCGCGCGCGTCATGACCGAGCTCTCCGTCGACCAGGGCGGAGAGTCGGTCTCCAAGGTGCTGCTCTGCGAGGTGACCCTCGGAAGCTTTCGGCCGTGATCCGCTCACGCGCTCGCGCCCCCTCCTCCCAGGGCGGGTACACGCGGCATGAAGGAGCGGCGCTCGGCGCGCGCTTCCGGAGAGCGGTGCGCGAGGGCCTTGCGCAGCTGCGAGCGGCCCCGGTGGATCCGCGACCGGACCGTGCCGAGCTTGACGCCGAGGGTCGCGGCGATCTCCTCGTACGACAGTCCTTCGATGTCGCACAGGACGACCGCGGCGCGGAACTCGGGGGCGAGGGTGTCGAGGGCCTGCTGGACGTCCGCGTCGAAGTGCGCGTCGTTGAAGACCTGCTGGGGCGAGGGCTCCTTGCTGGGCAGCCGCTCGGCCGCGTCCTCGCCGAGGGCGTCGAAACGGATGCGCTGCTTGCGGCGGACCATGTCCAGGAACAGGTTCGTCGTGATGCGGTGCAGCCAGCCCTCGAAGGTGCCCGGCGTGTACGTCGACAGGGAACGGAAGACACGGACGAAGACCTCCTGCGTGAGGTCCTCGGCATCGTGCTGGTTGCCGGTCAGTCGGTAGGCGAGCCGGTAGACCCGGCCGCTGTGCGTGCTGACGATCTCCTCCCACGTGGGCGGAGTCCACGCCTGCCCGTCCGCGTCGGTGGTGAAGGTCGCGGTCTGGGCGAAGTCAGCGGCGTGGCTGTGGTCAGCAGTGTCGTTCACGGATGTCGGCCTGCCCGCCGATGTGAAGAAGCGCCGGAGCACTCCTCCCCTATCCACAGGCGCGGCCGCACCTCCCCTGTCAGCTCTGGTGGTGTCCAGTGGAGCCCCTACCATAGCCACCTCGCCCGTTAGGACCGGATAAGCGGTTTTACGAGAATTTGATCTGGGCTGATACGCCTCGTACTGCTGCGTCGCCACTTGCTCGGCGCCTCGATCCACTGCCTGCCCCCCGTCACCGCCCGCGCCACTCGCTTCCCCCTTTAAACGACCGGTCCCATCTGCGGGTTCCCGGGCCCAACGGATACAGTCACGCCCAGGCATTCACGGGGACAGGAGAGGGTCATTACCGGCAACCGGCAGACGAGCTGGGCGTTCGCCGACGCCTATGTCGCCGAGGACGACGCGCTGCGCTGGGCCCGCGACCGGGCCCGTGAGGCGGGTCTGCGCTCGGTGTCGCCCGGCACGGGCGCCGCGCTGCGGTTGCTGGCCGCCTCCGTCGACGCCAAGGCCGTCGCGGAGATCGGGACCGGCTGCGGCGTCTCCGGGATCCACCTCCTGCACGGTATGCGCCCGGACGGTGTTCTGACCACAGTGGATCCCGAGCCGGAGCACCAGCAGTTCGCCCGCCAGGCCTTCCGCGCCTCCGGCTTCGCCAGCAACCGGGCCCGTTTCATCCCGGGCCGCGCCCTGGACGTGCTGCCCCGCCTCGCGGACGCCGGCTACGACCTCGTCTTCTGCGACGGCGATCGCCTGGAGGTCATGGACTACCTCGCTGAATCGTTGCGGCTGCTGCGCACCGGCGGGCTCGTCGTCTTCGAGGGCGCCTTCGCGAACGGCCGGACGGTGGACTCCGGTCCGCAGCCCACCGAGGTGCTGCGGCTGCGGGAACTGCTGCGCGCGGTGCGCGAGAGCCAGGAGCTGGTGCCGTCCCTGCTGCCGGTGGGCGACGGGCTGCTGTGCGCAGTGAAACGGTAGCCGGGCAGCACGTTAGCCGGGCCGAACCCGGGGCAGGCGAGAGACATCGGTGAGAAAACAGCCACCCCGGCACCTCATGTGATGCCGGGGCAGCTGAAAGGGTATGGTCGCTTGCGCGTCAGCCGACGACCTTCTTGAGGGCGTCGCCCAGGGCGTCGGCCTCGTCCGGGGTCAGCTCGACGACGAGCCGACCGCCGCCTTCGAGCGGAACGCGCATGACGATGCCCCGCCCCTCCTTGGTCACCTCGAGCGGGCCGTCACCCGTCCGCGGCTTCATGGCCGCCATGCTCGTTCCCCTTCCTGAAACCCAGCTCATCGTCAAGGCCGACGGACCCCTGAAGAAGGGCACAGTGCGGTCCTTGAGGCAGGACACGCGACACCGGCATCGAACACATTGCTTCCAAGCCATTATCCCGCATCTCAGGACCCGATGACCAACATCAGTCGGCATCGCTTGGGCAACGCACGCGAGCAAAACCACTCAATTCGGCGATGTGACTGCGATACTCCGCCACCGCACACACATCCGCCGAACGAAAACGGGTGAGAATTCTTTGACGCAGGTCACACGTCCGGTCCGGTCGACCCCCGGCGATCTCGGTCATGCTGTCCTCAGACCAGGGACGTACCGGCCGGTACGTCCCCGAGCAGCGACACGGAGGGGATACTCCATGGCCGACACCGTGCTCTACGAGGTGAGCGACGGACTCGCGACGATCACGCTGAACCGCCCGGAGGCGATGAACGCGCTGAACGTGGCGGCCAAGGTCGCCCTGCGGGACGCGGTCAGCTCCGCGGCGGACGACACCGCCGTACGGGCGGTGCTGCTGACGGCCGCCGGTGACCGGGCGTTCTGCGTGGGGCAGGACCTCAAGGAGCACATCGGCCTGCTGACCGAGGACCGGGAGACCGGTTCGGGGCAGACCATGAGCACGGTGCGGGAGCACTACAACCCGATCGTGCGGGCGCTGACCGAGGCCGCGAAGCCGGTCGTCGCCGCCGTGAACGGGGTGGCGGCCGGGGCGGGCTTCGGCTTCGCGCTCGCGGCGGACTACCGGATCGTGGCGGACACGGCCGCGTTCAACACCTCGTTCGCCGGGGTGGCGCTGACCGCCGACTCGGGCATCTCGTGGACGCTGCCGCGGGTGATCGGCCCCGGGCGGGCGGCTGACCTGCTGCTCTTTCCCAGGAGCATCAGCGCGCAGGAGGCCTACGAGCTCGGCATCGCCAACCGGCTGGTGCCGGCCGGTGAGCTGCGCTCGGAGGCCGAGAAGGTGGCGCGGGCCCTGGCCGAGGGGCCGACGGTGGCGTACGCGGCGCTGAAGGAGTCGATGGCCTACGGCCTGACGCACTCCCTGGCTCAGACGCTGGAGAAGGAGGACGAGCTCCAGACCCGGGCGGGCTCCTCCGAGGACCACGCGATCGCGGTGCAGGCCTTCGTCAACAAGGAGCAGCCCCGGTACCTGGGACGCTGACCGGCCCGCCGATCCCGGCCGCCGACCCGCTGCGGCGGCGTCAGGCGCGACGCGCGACGCAGGCCTGGAGGTGGTCGTCGACCAGTCCGCAGGCCTGCATCAGCGCGTACGCCGTCGTCGGGCCGACGAAGCGCAGGCCCCGCTTCTTCAGTGCCTTGGACAGGGCCGTCGACTCGGGGGTGACGGCCGGGACGTCGGAGAGCGCCTTCGGGACCGGGCGGGTGCCGGGCTCGGGGGCGTGCGACCAGATCAGTTCGTCCAGTTCGCCCGGGGCCCACTCGGCCAGCACGCGCGCGTTGGCGAGTGTCGCGTCGATCTTGGCGCGGTTGCGGATGATGCCGGCGTCGGCCAGGAGGCGCTCGCGGTCCTCGTCGGTGAAGGCCGCCACCGAGGCGATCTTGAAGTCGGCGAAGGCGGCGCGGAAGCCGGGGCGGCGGCGCAGGATCGTGATCCAGGACAGGCCGGACTGGAAGGCCTCCAGGCTGAGGCGCTCGTAGAGCGCGTCGTCGCCGTGGACCGGGCGGCCCCACTCCTCGTCGTGGTACGTCACGTACTCCGGGGCGGACAGGGCCCAGGGGCAGCGCAGCGCGCCGTCCGGGCCGGCGAGGGCGGTGCCATCGCTCATGGCCGGTCCTCCTGGCCCGGGGCCGGCTTGTCCATGGACACGTGGTTCTCCGCGGAGGTGTGGTTCTCCCCGGACACCGGGCCGTGGCCGACGGCTGTTCTGGCCCCCGCCAGGGCCGACTCCAGGTCGGCGATGCGGGCGTCACGCTCGGCGAGCTCGGCGCCCAGGCGGCTGAGGGCGTCGTCCACGTCCGCCATGCGGTAGCCACGGGCGGCCACCGGGAAACGCAGGCCCTCCACGTCGGCACGGTCGACCGGGCGGTCCGGGGGCAGCGGGTCCCGCAGCCGCTCGGGGACGGCCTCGGGCAGCGGGCCGTTCTCGCCGCCGCCCACCACGGCGAGGGTCACCGCGGCGACCACGACGGCTAGCGCGACGACCAGGAACAGGAACATAACCATCGCGGAGCCCCCACGGTCGGATGTGTCGGTGTCTTCGGACACGCATGGTGTCAGGCTCCGATCGTGCCACGTGACTCTGACAGTTAGGGTCGCAGGCGGCGGAAGACGGGGACGTACCAGGAAAGGTCACAGCGGATGCTCAGGCTGGGCAGGCGGGAATTCGGGCCGCACGAGCCGGTGATCATGGCGATCGTGAACCGTACCCCGGACTCCTTCTACGACCGGGGCGCGACCTTCCGCGACGAGCCGGCCCTCGCGCGCGTGGAACAGGCGGTCGCCGAGGGAGCCGCGATCATCGACATCGGCGGGGTGAAGGCCGGGCCTGGCGAAGAGGTCACGGCCGCGGAGGAGGCCCGGCGGACGGTCGGTTTCGTCGCGGAGGTGCGGCGGCGCTTTCCCGAGGTGGTCATCAGCGTGGACACCTGGCGGGCCGAGGTCGGCGAGGCCGTGTGCGAGGCCGGGGCGGACCTGCTGAACGACGCGTGGGGCGGGGTCGATCCGGGGCTTGCCGAGGTCGCCGCGCGGTACGGGGTGGGGCTGGTGTGTACGCACGCGGGTGGTGCGGAGCCGCGGACCCGGCCGCACCGCGTGGAGTACGACGACGTCATGGCCGACATCCTGGACGTGACGGTCGGGCTGGCGGAGCGGGCGGTGGCGCTGGGCGTGCGGAGGGAGTCGATCATGATCGACCCCGGGCACGACTTCGGGAAGAACACGCGGCACAGTCTGGAGGCGACCCGGCGGCTGGGGGAGATGGTCGCCACGGGGTGGCCGGTGCTGGTGTCGTTGTCCAACAAGGACTTCGTCGGGGAGACGTTGGACCGGCCCGTGAAGGAGCGGGTGGTGGGGACGTTGGCCACGACTGCGGTGTCCGCGTGGTTGGGGGCGCGGGTGTACCGGGTGCACGAGGTTGCGGAGACGCGGCAGGTGTTGGAGATGGTCGGGGCGATCGCGGGGTTGCGGGAGCCTGCGGTTGCCCGGCGTGGGCTGGCCTAGGGCGTCGACCCGAGGTACCAGGGGGCTCCGCCCCCTGGACCCCCGGACCTATGCCCACCCGCCACCCGAAGCTCTCGGACGAGAAGCCCGGCTCGCCCGCCCGAATCTCTCGACAAGAAGCCCTGCTCGCCCGGCCGAAGAGGTCGGACGAGAAGCCCGGCTCGCCTCTACCTGCCCGCCTCCTTCGACACCAGTGCCACCGCCTCGTCCACGTCGTCCGTGACGTGGAACAGCAGGAGGTCCTTCTCCGCCGCCTTGCCCTGGGCGATGACCGTGTTGCGGAGCCAGTCGACCAGGCCGCCCCAGTACTCGCTGCCGAACAGGACGATGGGGAAGCGGGTGACCTTCTGGGTCTGGACGAGGGTGAGGGCCTCGAAGAGTTCGTCGAGGGTGCCGAGGCCGCCGGGCAGGACCACGAAGCCCTGGGCGTACTTGACGAACATCATCTTCCGCACGAAGAAGTAGCGGAAGTTCAGGCCGATGTCGACGTACGGGTTCAGACCCTGCTCGAACGGCAGCTCGATGCCGAGGCCGACCGAGATGCCCTTGGCCTCCAGGGCGCCCTTGTTGGCCGCCTCCATCGCGCCCGGGCCGCCGCCCGTGATGACCGCGAAGCCCGCGTCCACCAGGCCCCGGCCCAGCCGGACGCCCGCCTCGTACTCGGGCGAGTCCGCCGGAGTCCGGGCCGAGCCGAACACACTGATCGCGGGAGGGAGTTCGGCGAGCGTGCCGAAGCCCTCGATGAACTCCGACTGGATGCGCAGTACGCGCCAGGGGTCGGTGTGCACCCAGTCGGAGGGCCCGCCCGCGTCCAGCAGCCGCTGGTCGGTGGTGCTGGCCTGTACCTGGTCCCGCCGCCGGAGGACCGGGCCCAGGCGCTTCTCCTCCGGCGGCTGCTTCTTCCCCTCGGGGTTGCCGGTCGCCATGTGCGCTCCCTCCGTCGTGCCTGTTTTTCCACCTCAGCGTAGATCTACGCGGGTTACGAACGAGGGACGTGAGCATGTCCGCGATCGAGCGCCGTAAACACGATGGCGTTCCGGTCGGTCAGGCCGTCAGCCAGGTCCGCAGGCGCTCCTCGCCCGCGAGGATCTTCGCGATCTCCACGCGCTCGTCCCGCTTGTGCGCCAAGTGGGGGTTGCCCGGGCCGTAGTTGACCGCGGGGACGCCCAGGGCCGAGAAGCGGGACACGTCCGTCCAGCCGTACTTCGGCATCGGGGTGCCGCCCACCGCCTCGATGAACGCCTTCGCCGCCGGGTGGGACAGGCCCGGCATCGCGGCCGAGCTGTGGTCGACGACCTCGAACTCGTCCACGCCGCAGTCCGCGAAGACCTCCCGGACGTGGGCCACGGCCTCCTCGGGCGTGCGGTCGGGCGCGTAGCGGAAGTTGACGGTGACGACGCACTCGTCGGGGATGACGTTGCCCGCCACTCCCCCGGCGATGCCGACCGCGTTGAGGCCCTCGCGGTACTCCAGGCCGTCGATGACCGGCCACCGCGGCTCGTAGGAGGCCAGGCGGGCGAGGATCGGAGCCGCCGCGTGGATCGCGTTGGAGCCCATCCAGCCGCGCGCCGAGTGGGCCCGCTCGCCCCTGGTCTTCAGCAGCACCCTCAGCGTGCCCTGGCAGCCGCCCTCGACCTGGCCGTCCGAGGGCTCCAGGAGGACCGCGAAGTCGCCCTGGAGCCACTCGGGGTGCGCCTCGGAGACGTGCTTGAGGCCGTTGAGCTCCGCGGCGACCTCCTCGTTGTCGTAGAAGACGAAGGTCAGGTCGCGGTTGGGGGCGGGGACGGTGGCCGCGATGCGCAGCTGCACCGCGACGCCCGACTTCATGTCGCACGTGCCGCAGCCCCACAGGACGCCGTCCTCGTCGAGCCGGGAGGGGACGTTGTCCGCGATCGGGACGGTGTCGATGTGACCGGCCAGGATCACCCGATCCGGGCGGCCCAGGTCCGTCCGGGCCACGACGTTGTTGCCGAACCGCTCGACCGTCAGGTGGGGCAGCGCGCGCAGCGCGGTCTCGATGGCGTCCGCGAGTGGCTTCTCGGTGCCGCTCTCGGAGCGGAAGTCGACGAGCCGGGCGGTGAGCTCTGCGGCGTCCAGCGTGAGGTCAAGAGAGGTGTCGGCCATGCCGTCGACCCTAACGCGCCAGCCCTGACCCCACTGTCCACACCTGGCACAAGGCACTCCGTACTCTCCAGTACCTTGTACGGCGTGCCAGAGCCGTCCTCTCCCCCCAAGCGTCGCGGCCGCCTCTTCCGATGCGGGTCCGCGTTCGTGATCCTGCTCGCGATCGCCGGTTACCTCGTGGTGCAGTACGTCACCGGAGGCACGGGCGAACCGGGCTGCAAAGTCGTCTCCGGCAAGGGCGACGGGGCGTCGTACGAGTTCACGCCGGAGCAGGCGGTGAACGCGGCGACGATCGCCGCCGTGGGTGACGGACGCGGCCTGCCGGAGCGGGCCGTGACCATCGCGCTGGCGACCGCGCTCCAGGAGTCGGCCCTGCGCAACATCAACCACGGCGACCGGGACTCGCTCGGCCTGTTCCAGCAGCGGCCCTCGCAGGGCTGGGGCACGCCGAAGGAGATCCTGGACCCGACGTACTCGGCCGGCGAGTTCTACGACCACCTGGTCAAGGTGCCCGGCTACACGCGGCTGCCCCTCACCGACGCCGCGCAGCGCGTGCAGCGCAGCGGCTTCCCGCAGGCCTACGCCAAGCACGAGCCGGACGCGGCGCTGCTCGCCGCGGCCCTCACCGGGCACTCCGCGGCCACGCTGACCTGCGAGGGCCGCCCGGCCGCGACCCGGGCGACGGGCCCGGACGGGGTGCGTGCGGCGCTCGTGCGGGACTTCGGGCGCGATGTGCTGGAGCCGGCCGGTGCGGAGGTGGGCAGCTCGTCGGCGGCCACGCCGACGCCGTCCCCGAGCGGTACGGGCGGGTCCGACGGGCGGACCATGACGCTGCCCGTGACCGCCGGCACGGGTGCCACCGGCGGTCAGAGCCTGGAGGAGCGCGGCTGGCAGCTGGCGCACTGGGCCGTGGCCAACGCCTCCGAGCTGCACATCGCACGCGTCACGTACGCGGGGCGGGAGTGGGTCGCCGGGAACACCGCCAGCGAGTGGCGGGAGGCCGGGACGAAGGGCACGGCGGGTGCGGAGCGGGACACGGACGCCGTCCGTGTCGTGACGATGGGCTAGATCGCGCAAGGGTGCGGGGCTTCACTCCTGAGGGCTACCCGGGCGGCGTGGCGGCGGCTGTGTGCGCGGGCTTTCGTGTCCTCATCCCGGAAACCGCGAGAACCCTTGGGAACAAGGGGCTGGAAGGATTCGGCGGGGTTTCCGGCGGGAGCCCCTTTGCCCGTTTTTATCCGCAGGCGATAATGCGACGCATTACCAACTCTTTACGTTGCGGCGCCGCAACCTTCGCGGGCTTCGAGCGGTAGTCACTGCGTCCGAGCCGGGGAGATCAACAGCCAGTCGATCAACTCCCGGACCCGGCCGGACACTTCACAACCTCACCGTTCTCTCCCGTCGAAGGAGCACCATGTCCCTCCCCCTGACCCGCCGGATCGCCCGTGCCGCGTTGATCGTCGCTGCGGGAGCGGCTGCCGGGGTCGGTGCGGCCGGCTCCGCCAGCGCGGCCCCCGAGCTGCCGGCCACCCCGAACCTCGGCGGGCTGACCGCCCTGGACGGGGCGAACGTCGGCAACACCGTCGACGGCGCGGCGCAGAACGTCACCGAGTCCGCGGGTGACACCGGCAGCAAGACCGTCAAGAAGGCGGTGCCGGCCGCGGGCAAGACCAGCGGCAAGGCGGTCAAGAAGACCACGCCGGTCGCGCAGAAGGCCGCCGGTGACGCGGCGGGCTCCGCCGGGCAGCTGGTCGGTGACACGGCCGGTTCCGCGCAGGGTGGTCTGCCGACGGACTCCCTGACGAAGGGCGGGGTGCCGTCGGCCGACTCGCTGCCGGTGAAGGGTCTGCCGGTCGGCTGACGCCGGGTCTCGACGGCCGAGGGGTCCAGGGAGTTTCCCTGGACCCCTCGGTCGTGTCGGTTCAGCACGAGCGTGTTTGCCGGTGCTCGGCGCTGGTGGCTGTGCCCACCCGTTCCGCCCCAGCGGAACGACTGCCCACAGCGAGGCCTTACAGGCGCTGGACCGCCGCCGCTACGCGCTCGTCCGTCGCCGTCAGGGCCACTCGGACGAACTGGGCGCCCGCCGGGCCGTAGAAGTCGCCGGGGGCGACCAGGATGCCTCGTTCGGCCAGGTGGGACACCGTGTCCCAGCAGGACTCGCCCCTCGTGGCCCACAGGTAGAGGCTGGCCTCGCTGTGCTCGATGCGGAAGCCGTGGGCGAGGAGCGCCTCGCGCAGGAGGGCGCGGCGGGCCGCGTAGCGCTCACGCTGGACGCGGACGTGCTCGTCGTCGCCGAGGGCCGCGATCACCGCCGCCTGGGTCGGTGCCGGCGTCATCATGCCGCCGTGCTTGCGGATCTCCAGCAGGGGAGCCAGGACCGCGGGGTCGCCGGCCAGGAACGCCGCCCGGTAGCCGGCCAGGTTCGAGCGCTTGGAGAGGCTGTGGACGGCGACGATGCCCTCGTACGAGCCGCCGTTGACGTCCGGGTGCAGCACCGAGACCGGGTCGGCCTCCCAGCCCAGCTCCAGGTAGCACTCGTCGGAGAAGAGCAGGACGCCGTGTTCGCGGGCCCAGGCGACGATCCGGGTGAGCTCCTCCTTCGGCAGGACCCTGCCCGTCGGGTTGGACGGGGAGTTCAGCCAGAGGAGCTTCAGGCCCTCGGGGTCCAGCTCCGTCGGGTCGTCGTAGGCCTCGTACTCGGCGCGGGCCAGGCGGGCACCCACCTCGTACGTCGGGTAGGCCAGGCGCGGGTAGGCCACCCGGTCGCCTGGGCCGAGACCCAGCTGGGTCGGGAGCCAGGCGACGAGCTCCTTGGAGCCGACGACCGGCAGGACGTGGCGGTGGGTGACGTCCCGGGCGCCGAGGCGGCGCTCGACCCAGCCGGTGATCGCGTCGCGCAGCTCGGGCGTGCCCCAGACGGTCGGGTAGCCCGGGGAGTCGGCCGCGGCCACCAGCGCCTTCTGGATCAGCTCGGGTACCGGGTCGACCGGGGTGCCGACCGACAGGTCCACGATGCCGTCCGGATGGGCGGCTGCCGTGGCCTTGTACGGCGTCAGCTTGTCCCAGGGGAAAGTGGGGAGACGGTCGGAGACTGCGGACACGGTTTCTGGCTCACTTTCTGGTACGGACGAGCCGTCGCGGCAAACGCCTCGGCCCCGCACGGCGACCAGGGCGTGATCGGGCCGTACGGGACCGAGGCGGCACGGATGTGCGGGCCGCTCGCGGTGACTAGGCCTGCGGCGGCAGCGCGGCGATGAAGGGGTGGTCGCGCTCGATCAGCCCCAGCTTGCTGGCTCCGCCGGGCGAGCCGAGCTCGTCGAAGAACTCGACGTTCGCCTTGTAGTAGTCCTTCCACTCCTCCGGAGTGTCGTCCTCGTAGAAGATCGCCTCGACCGGGCAGACCGGCTCACAGGCACCACAGTCGACGCATTCGTCCGGGTGGATGTACAAGGACCTGGAGCCCTCGTAGATGCAGTCGACCGGGCACTCCTCGATGCACGCCTTGTCCTTGACGTCGACACAAGGCTGCGCGATGACGTAGGTCACGCTGTCGTTCCTCCTCGATAGGGCGCTGGCGGGCCTCCTCAGGCTCCGCCGCCTGGCGCGCGGGAGCGCGGCGTCGTCGATGCCCGCCCCTAGTATCTCCGTTCCTGGGCATGATCCGAACAGGAGGGGTGAACCGACCAGTGGAAATCTCTGCCGCCGGGCGGCTCGAGGTCCGTATCACCACTGCTGACGTGGGCAAACGGGTCTCCGTACGGAGCATGATCGAACATGCGGCTCCGGGTGAGAAGTTCACCGACACGGTCGGAGTTCTCACATCATGGGACAACGGTGTGTTGCTGATCACACGCAAGAGCGGCGAGAGCGTCCGTATCGCGGAATCCGCGCTGGTCGCGGGCAAGCTCGTGCCCGCCGCGCCGGCGCGTCGCCGCGGTCCGGCCGCCTCCTACGAGGAACTGGCCCGGGTCGCCGCGCGGGCCTGGCCGCCCGTGGAGAGCGAGCGGCTCGGGGACTGGGAGCTGCGGGCCGCGTCCGGGTTCACGCGCCGGGCGAACTCCGTGCTGCCGCTCGGTGACCCGGGCGTGTCCCTGGACGAGGCTCTCGACGCCGTCCGGCGGTGGTACGGCGAGCGCGGCCTGCCCGCCTACGTCCAGACCGCGACCGGTGCCGAGGGCGCGCAGGAGCTGCTCTGCGCGGAGCTGGAGAAGCGGGGCTGGGTGCGGGAGGTGACGGCCGAGTTGTGGGTCGGGCCGCTGGCGCCGGTCGCCGACCTCGCCGAGCCGTCGGGGGTCGTGCTGTCCCGGGAGGCCGACGAGGCGTGGCTGGCCCGGTACCAGCGCAAGGGCGTGAGCGAGGTCGCGCTGCAGGTGCTGGGGGCCGGGCCTTCGGTGTGGTTCGCGACCGTGCCCGGTGCGGCGGAGGCAGCGGCTCCGGCCGCCATAGGGCGGTGCGTCGTCGACGGGCGGTGGGCCGGGTTCGCCGCCGTCGAGGTCGATCCGGAGCAGCGGCGGCAGGGGCTGGGCACGGCCGTGATGGCGGCGCTGGCCCGGCGGGCACTCGACGAGGGCGCGTCGGCCGCGTGGCTCCAGGTCGAGGCCGACAATGAGGGAGCGCGGGCGTTGTACGCCGGGATGGGTTTCGCGGCGCACCACGCCTACCACCACTACCGGGAACCGGACGACCGCGACTCCGGCCGGTAACCGATCGTCGTGAGAGGGCACGAGCCAGCCATGCGTCCCCCGAATCCCCCGTCCCCCGAGCGTTCCGCCGAGCTGCGGCGGCGGTTCGCCGAAGAGGCCCGGTCCGAGCGGCCCGATCTGTCGACGCTGTGCCTGCTGATGGGCGCGGAGGCGGACGGCGCGCTGGACGAGGCGGGCATGGACGCCGCGCAGGTCGAGCTGGACCGGCTGGCCGGGCTGCTGCCGTTCCGGCCCGGCCGTCCGCAGGCGTGGGCGGTGGCCCTGCGCGAGCTGCTCGGGGACCGGCTGGGGTTTCACGGCGCCCCGGCCGACTACCAGCGCCTGGAGTCCTCACTGCTGCATGAGGTGCTGGTGCGGCGTCGTGGGTTGCCGATCCTGCTGTCCGTGGTGTGGATGGAGGTGGCCCGGCGGGCCGGGGCGCCGGTGTACGGGGTGGCGCTGCCGGGGCATTTCGTCGTCGGGTTCGGGCCCGACGAGGGGCAGGTGCTCGCCGACCCGTTCGACGGCGGGCGGGTGCTGACGGGGGCGGACGCGGAGTTGCTGGTCGCCGGGGCGACGGGGGCGCACCTCGATCCGTCGATGCTGCGGCCGGCCGATCCGCTGGATGTGGTGTTGCGGATCCTGAACAACGTGCGGGCGTGGGCGGCGGCTCGCCCGGAGCGGTCGGATGTGGCGCTGTGGGCGGTCGAGTTGTCGTTGCTGTTGCCCTCGCATCCGGCTCGGTTGCGGTACGAGCGGGCGCAGTTGCTGGTGGGGCGGGGGGATTTTCTGGGTGGGGCGGTGGAGTTGGAGGCCTACGCGGAGGTTGTGCGGGCCGTGGATGAGGGGGCCGCTGAGCGGGTGCGGGGGGAGGCTCACGCGGCCAGGGCGATGCTCAACTGAGGCGTTCTCGCCGTAGGGGTTGGTGTCGTCGCGCGGGTGCGGGTGCGTTGTGGCTTGTCGCGCAGTTCGCCGCGCCCCTAAAAAGAGTCGGTCTACAACCAGCCTTTTTCATGGGCTGCTCGGACCGCTTCCGCTCGGTTTCTCACTGCCAGTTTTTGGATCGCGGTGGAGAGGTAGTTGCGGACCGTGCCCTGGGAGAGGTGCAGGGCTTGGGCCAGTTCGGCGTTGGTGGAGCCGTCCGATGCTGCTCGGAGGACTTCTCGTTCGCGGTCTGTGAGGGGGTTGGCGCCTTCCGCCAGGGCCGCTGCCGCGAGGGTGGGGTCGATGACGCGTTCGCCGGTCAGGACCTTGCGGATCGCCTCGGCCAGTTGCGCGGCGGGGGCGTCCTTGACCAGGAAGGCGTCGGCGCCGGACTCCATGGCGCTGCGGAGGTAACCGGGGCGGCCGAAGGTGGTGAGGATCACCAGCTTGACGTGCGGGAGTTCGGCGTGGAGGCGGGCCGCGGCCTCGATGCCCGTGGCGCCGGGCATCTCGATGTCCAGGAGCGCCACGTCGACGGCGTGCTCGCGGGCCGCGCCGAGGACCTCGTCGCCGCGGGCCACCTGGGCGACGACCTCGATGTCCTCCTCCAGGCCGAGCAGGGCGGCCAGGGCCTCGCGGACCATCGACTGGTCCTCGGCGAGCAGGACCTTGATCGTGCGGCTCATGCCGGGGATCCTACGTCCGCCGGTCCGGCCGAGGGCACGCGGGCGACCAGGCGGAAGCCGTGCTTGAGCGGGCCCGCCTCCAGGGTGCCGCCCGCCTTGGTGAGGCGTTCGGTGAGGCCCGTGAGGCCGTTGCCGTGACCGTCGCCCGGGCCGCCCGAGCCGTCGTCCTCGACGGCGAGTTCGAGCATCGGGCCGTCGAGGGTCTGGCGGTGCAGCAGCTCGACCGCGCAGCGGCGGGCGCCGCTGTGCCGTACGACGTTGGTGACGGCCTCGCGCAGCGCCCAGGCGAGGGCGGACTCGCTCTCCTCGGGGACGCCGGTGAGGTCGGGCTCGGCGGGCAGGTCGGCGGTGACGCCGGCCGTGGTCAGGGCGACCCGGGCACCGGCGAGTTCGGCGGTGAGACGGGGACGACGGTAGCCGGTGACGGCCTCGCGCACGTCGACCAGGGCCTGGCGGCTGACCTGCTCGATGTCGGCGACCTGCTGGGCCGCCTTGCCGGGGTGGTCGGGCAGCATCCGGCCGGCCAGTTCGCTCTTGAGCGTGATCAGGGAGAGGGAGTGGCCGAGCAGGTCGTGCAGGTCCCTGGCGAGGCGCAGGCGCTCCTCGTTGGCGGCGAGCTGGGCGACGGTGGCGCGGGCCTCACGCAGCGCGATGGTGGTGCGGACGAGTTCGCGTACGCCGGTCATCGCGAAGCCGCCGAGCAGGGCCGGGATGAGGAGGCTCGCCAGGTAGGACTGGCCGCCCGGCACCGCGAGCGCGACGGCGGTCAGCAGCGCGCACGCGGCCGGGATGGTCCAGCGGGCCATGCGCAGGGGCAGGGCCGCGCCGGACGCGATCGACACGTACACGAACAGCACCAGCCACTCGCGGCCCAGGGTGACGGCGAGGAGCGCGGACTGGGCGGCGAGGACCCCGAGCGAGCCGAGGACCACGCCGTTGCGCTCGCCCCGGCCGGTGCGGAACACCAGCAGCATGTACCAGGTGACGAAGGCGGCCAGGCCGATCCAGCCGAGGACGCGCACGCCCGTGCTGTGGCCGCCGTGCAGCAGGTCGGTGACGGGTGCGCTCAGGTAGACCAGCCAGATGCCGGTCCACATCGACTTCACCGCCCGCTGCCAGCGGTTCACCGGGCGCTGCCCGATACCGACTCCGACGCCGCTCACGCCTTCAAGGTGTCCTTCCGGTACAGCCAGGCCGCGCCGCCCGCGAACAGGGCGAACGACACGACGAGGATGACGAGGTCCTGGACGTGCGGGGCGCGGCTCTGCTCGATGGCCTGCCCGAGGGCAGCGTACGCGTGCGTGGGCAGCCACTTCGCGATGTCCTGAAGCCAGCCCGGGAACGTCGTCGTCGGCATCCACAGGCCGCCGAGCATCGACAGGCCGAAGTAGGTGATCATCGTGATCGGCCGGACCGCGTCGCCGCTGGCGAGGTAACCGAGGGCGACGCCGAGCGCGGCGAAGACGAGGCTGCCGGCCCAGATCGCGCCGGTCAGGGCGAGCCACTGCCAGGCGTCCAGGCGTACGTCCTTCACGGCCGCCGCGACGGCGAAGACGATGACGATGGACGGCAGGCTGACGACGGCGGCGCTCGCGGTCTTGGCGAGGACGTAGCCGCGGCCCGGCAGCGTCGTCAGACGCAACTGCCGTACCCAGCCGCCCTCGCGTTCCTTGGCGATGCGTTCGCTGTTGCCCATGAGGACGGCGGTGAGGGCGCCGAAGGAGGCCATCGAGACCATCATGTAGGTCGGGAGGGTCAGGGCGCTGCCGGGCACTTTCGTGGTGCTGTCGGCGTTGCCCGCGATGATCAGGAACAGGACCGACGGGTAGATCACGGAGAAGAACAGGAACTTGCGGTTGCGCAGGGCGCGGGTGAGTTCCAGCTTGATCAGGCTGTTCACTTCGACTTCGCCTCCTCGGCGGCCGTGATCGCGACGAAGGCCTGCTCCAGGCCGAGCCCGGCGACTTCGAGGTTGCGGGGGTAGACGCCGAGGCCGTACAGGGCGTGGACGGTGGCGTCGGCGTCGGTGGACTGGATGCGGACGGTCGGGCCGGAGACCGTCAGGGAGGTCAGGAAGGGCAGGCCGCGCAGGGCGGCCTCGTCGACGGTGTCCGCGAGGTCGAAGGAGATGCGGCGGGCGCCCGCCTTGGCCTTGATCTCGGCGGCCGTACCGTCGGCGAGGAGCCGGCCGCGGTGCAGGACGAGGACCCGGTCGGCGACGGCGTCGGCCTCTTCGAGGTAGTGCGTGGCGAAGAGGACGGTCCGGCCTTGGCCGGCCTGCTCGCGCATGGTGGCCCAGAAGGCCTGGCGGGTGGTGACGTCCATGCCGGTGGTGGGCTCGTCCAGGACGATGAGGTCGCTGTCGCCTGCGGTGGCGAGGGCGAAGCGGACCCGCTGGGCCTGGCCGCCGGAGAGCTTGTTGACCTTGCGGTCGGCGATCTGCTCGATGCCCGCGCGGGACAGGACCTCGGAGGGCCGGTACGGCTTCGGGTGCAGGTCGCAGGCGAGCCGCACCAGTTCTGCGACCGTGACCTCGTCCATCAGCCCGCCGCTCTGCAGCATGGCGCCCACGCGCCCGGCGACGATGGCGTCCCGGGGGCTGGTTCCGAAGAGGCGGACCGTGCCGCTGTCGGGCTTCTTGAGGCCGAGGAGCAGGTCGAGGGTGGTGGACTTGCCGGCGCCGTTGGGGCCCAGCAGCGCCACGGTCCGCCCCGGGCGCAGGGCCAGGGTCAGTCCGTCCACCGCCCGGACGGCGTCGTATGCCTTGCTCACCTGGTCGAACTCGACCACGGGGGCTGTCGTTGTCATACGGACAGCGTGGCTTCCGGGGTGGGGACGGAGGCAGTGTCGGGCGTCCGGAGTGGCGCGTGACAGATGTCATGCCTCTCGGGTGACAGCGACGAAAGCCCCTGTCCGGTGTGGGCAGGGGCTTCGCGCGGCCGGACGGCCGGAGGTCAGTTCGGGGTGGTGTCGATCACTGCGGTGCGTTCCGCCGGCGTCTTGCCGCGCAGGGCCTTGCGCAGCGCGGTGACGACGTCCTGCGGCAGGACATCGCGCTTGCCGCTCGCGCCCTCGATCTTCACGCCCTCGAACGTGGTGCCGTACGCCTCCTGGAGGGCCTTGAGGTTGTACGTGTCCACGAGCTTGCCGTCCACGGCCTTGAAGCTGAGGATCTTCGGCAGCGACAGCGCGCCGAACGGGATGCTGTGCGCCGCGTCGGTCTGGACGATGGCCTTGGCCGACATCGCGGGCTGCGCGAAGTCCTTCAGCACCCGGTCGACCTCGGCGTTCGAGACCGTCGGCTGCCGGGTCGTGGTCGGGAGGTTCACCGTGCCGGCCGCGCCGGTCTCCACCTGGGTGCGGTATGCCTCCTCGACCGCCGCGGTCGACTTGGCGACGTCGATGCCCTTGCCCGTCTTGCCGTACACGGGGACGGCCTTGCCGTCCTCGAACTTGATCGTGCCGTCGGTCGCCGAGCCGGAGCCGCCCGCGGCGTTCTCCAGGGACGCGTGCAGCTTCTCCTCGTCGACGGGGATGACGGGCTTGACGACGCGGTGGTTGCCGAAGAGCGAGCCGATCACGGAGACCGGGTTGTAGTCGCTCTTCGCCGCCGCGTCGGCCGTGGCGTCCATGTCGAACTGGAGTCCCGCCTTGTCCGGGTCGAGGGACACGGTCTTGCCGGCCACCGACAGCTTCAGCGGCTTGCCCACCCGGCCGTCGAAGGCGTCGTTGAGCTTCTTGACCGCGCCGTCGCGAGTGGTGCCACCGATGTCCACGCCGAGCACGCTGGTGCCCTTGGGCACGTCGGTGCGGTTCATCAGCAGTCCGGCGCCGTACACGCCACCGGCCACGACCACCAGGCCTGCGGCGAGCAGCACGAGCTTGTTGCGCCCCTTCTTCTTCGGCGCCTTCGAGGAGCTCGCCGGGGGCGGGGAGACCGGCTCGGGCAGCTTCGGGGCCGTGTGGGGCACCGGGCCGTCACCGGGCGCGCCCGGACCGAACGACGAGGCCGCGCCGGGCGGTACGACCGGGATGCCGCTGGTGACGGTGTGCCCGGAGACGTTGTCGTGCCGGGGGCCGTAGCCCTGGCCGTCCGGCGGCTCGGGGGCCGGCTTCTGCGGAGTGAGGATGGCGGTGTCGTCGCTCATCCCGCCGCCGGGGCCGTGGCCCGCGGCGCCGTGGCCGGTGGGAGCGGCGGGGCCGGGGGCGCCACCAGGATTTCCGGGGCCAGGGCCTCCGGGCCCCGCCGTACCGGCAGGTCCTCCGGGTCCGCCCGTGCCGGCGGGGCCGCCTATGGCGCCGGGACCGGCAGGGGCGCCTGGGCCGGCAGGGGCGCCTGGGCCACCCGGTCGGCCGGGGTCGTTGAAGGCGCCGGGGGCACCGGGGCCACCGTGCGTGCCGGGGCGGCCGGGCGTACCGGGGCGACCGGACTCGTCGAAGGCACCGGGGCCACCGGGCCTGCCCGGCTCATCGAAGCCACCGGGGGCACCGGAGCGACCCGGCTCGCCGAAGCCGCCGGGACCACCGGGCCTGCCCGGCTCATCGAAGCCGCCGGGACCACCGGGACCACCGGGCTCAGCGAAGCTGCCGGGGCCACCCGAGCGACCGGGCTCGTTGAAAGCGCCAGGGCCACCGGGCCTGCCGTGCTCGTCGAAGCCGCCGGGGCCACCCGAGCGACCGGGATCGTCGAAGCCCCCAGGGCCACCCGAGCGACCCTGATCGTTGAAAGCGCCGGGCCCGCCGGGGCCGCCGCCCTGCTCGTCGAAGCCGCCCGGGACGCCGGGGCCGCCTGCCGGTGGGGTCATCGGGCCGTCGCCGGTGACCGGGCCGCCCGTCGGGCCGGCCGGGCCCTGGGTGCCGGGCCCGCCCGCGTCGCCGTAGCCGTAGGGAGCGCCCTGGCCGCCGTAGCCGCCCTGGCCGTTCTGGCCGAGGCGGTCGTTCTCCGAGAAGTACGGCAGGTCGTCGCGGCGCGTCTCGCCGCCGTCACCGCCCGGGACCGGACGCGAGCCGTTGCCGAGGGGGCCCGCCGCCAGTGCCTCGGTGACGTCGAAGGAGCCCGTGCCGCCGCCGTGCCCGGGCGCGACGGGGCCGCCGGTCGCCCCGCCGGGAAGCCCCGCGCCATTCGTGCCGCCGGACCGGGAGCCGCCCGGCCTGCTCATGGAACCGACCACGCCACCGGGCCGCCCGGCACCGGAACCGCGCGCTGCCGAGCCGCCCGAACCGGTACCACCGGAACCGCCCGCGGCCGGACCCGAACCGCCCGGCAGACCGGCCCCGTTGGTGGAGCCGCCGCCCTGACCGGGCTTGCCCGAGCCGGACTTGCGCGGCGCGAACCAGTCACTGGTCGGCTTGTCCTCGCCGGACTGGCCCGACGGACCGGACTGGCTGGACTCGGCGGTGGGCTCGACCGTGCCGGTGCCCCCGGGCGTGGCGGCGCCCGGAGCCTTCGCTTCGTTGCCCGCTCTCGCGCCGGAACCGGTACTGGTGTCGCCGGAGCCCTCCGCGTCCGCGACGGGCTTGCGCACCACCACCGGCGGAATGGGCCGTGACCCGGGGATGTTGATCCGGATCCGGGTCGTCAGCGTGGTCTCGGTCTTGCGTTCCTCCGGCCGCGCGGCCGAACGGCCCGCTTCCGTACCGCCGTCGGACACCGTCGGGGTCCCGTACGGCGGCGTACCCGACGGGTAGGCGGCTCCGCCGCGCCCGTTGGGCCCGGAGGACGGAGTGTCAGTTTCACGACTCAAGGCAGGTTCTCCCGGTTGGCTCCGCCGCCCGACACAACCTCACGCGGGCAGCTCGGCGGCGCGCACCACCATACTGGCCACTTCTCACCCGTATCTCAGGACCGCTGGGGAAACTCACACCGGACCCCCACGGGCGCGTCCTGGCGAAGTGGTACGTCACTTCCCAAGTCGGACGGGGTCGCCGTCCGGTTGCCGCCTCGGGGCGAGGGTGGCGCAGATCACAGCCACAGCGATGCCGCCGAGCAGGAAGAGATAGGAGCCCGAGCCGGCCGCGAAGAGGAAGTCGCCCTCCGGGCGGCTGGCGGTGAGCAGGACCACGGAGAGCATCCAGCCGGCGGCGGCCGCGACGCCCCCGGCCCGCCCGTGGGTGACCCGCGCGGCACCGAGGACGAGCCCGGCCTCACCGGCGAGGGCGAGCAGCAGCCCGCCCGGGAACCACGCGGGCTGCACGAGTGCCCCGGCCGCGCCGATCACGGCCCCGAGCACGAAGAACCCCGCATAGGCGGCGGCCCGTCCGGCGGAGGGCGGCCGCATCGGCTGGGCGAGCATCGGACTCCGGTCGCTCATGAGGACTCCTCGACACCGGCGAACAGGTCCGTCTCCCGCTCGCCGGGTCCCCGCTCGCCCCGCACCAGCTCGTAGTACTCGGTCGTGAGGATCGGCTGGGCGAGTTCGTTGGACAGCGCGAAGTACGGCCCGGACACACTGATCTGGGTGGCGTGGGCGCGCATCGCGGCGGCTTTGGCGGCGGCGTGCGCGGTGCCGTCGACGACGGTGGTGATCCGCTCCTCGGCCACGACACCCGGGACGTCGTCGACGTCGGCCGCCTTGGTGAAGGGCGTGCCGGGCAGGTCCTCGCGGAGCCGGGCGAAGGATTCCTCCACAACCGGCCGGGGGACCCGGTTCCAGTAGACCTTGGGGATCGTCCGGCCCGACTCGGCGGCCAGTTCGACGGCCCGCATGGCGACGCGGTGGGCCTGGATGTGGTCGGGGTGGCCGTAGCCGCCGTTGTCGTCGTAGGTGACGAGGACCTGGGGGCGTACCTCGCGGATCACCTCGACGAGGTGTGCGGCGGCCTCGTCGACGTCGGCCTGCCAGAAGCAGCCGGGGTCGTCGTTGTCGGGCAGGCCCATCATCCCGGAGTCGCTGTAGCGTCCGGCGCCGCCGAGCAGGCGGAAGTCATGGACGCCGAGCTCGGCCATGGCGGCGGTGAGCTCCCGGCGGCGGTGCTGGCCCAGGGCGGGACCGCTCAGGTGCGCGAGCTCGGGCGGGATGACCTCGCCGCGTTCGCCGAGGGTGCACGTGACGAGGGTGACGTGGGCACCCTCGGCCGCGTACCTGGCCATGGTCGCGCCGTTGTTGATCGACTCGTCGTCCGGGTGCGCGTGCACCAGCAGCAGACGCCGGTCGGGCAGTTCCGTCATGGGACCCAGCCTACGAGGTCCCGCGGTCAGAACTTGATGCTGCCGATCATGCCCGCGATGTTGGTCGTCAGCTCGTTGATCGTGGGAGCCACGGTCGAGGAGGCGAGGTAGAAGCCCAGCAGCATGCAGACGATCGCATGCCCGGCCTTCAGCCCTGACTTCTTGATGAGCAGGAAGACGATGATCGCCAGCAGCACCACCGCCGAAATCGAGAGTGCCACGGCGGCTCACCTCCAAAGATCCACGAGGGCGCGGGGAGTCGGACTATGGGGGCATCAAATCCGTACAGCAGCCAGCAGGTTCATACCCACTATGCGACATTGATCATAACTATCCGTCCGTGCGCATCGATCGGCGCACGGCCGCACAAGGGGGCGCATGGCCAATATGGTCAGGGCATGACGACCGAGCCTGACTCCTTCCCCCGGCGGCACGCCCGTACCCAGCGCTTCACGCTCGGCGCGCCGCGTTCGTTCACTGTGGCGCCCGACGGTTCACGTGTCGTGTTCCTGCGCTCGAGTTCCGGTACGGACCGGGCGAACTCACTGTGGGTCCTCGACACGGAGGAGGGCGGGGAGCGCGTGGCCGCCGACCCGCGCGCCCTGCTGGGCGGTGCCTCGGAGGACCTCTCGCCCGAGGAGCGCGCCCGGCGTGAGCGCAGCCGGGAGGGCGGCGCCGGCATCGTCGGGTACGCCACCGACACGGCAGTCGAGTTGGCCTCTTTCGCCTTGTCAGGGCGGCTTTTCGCGGCCGAGCTGCGGGCCGGGACGGCGCGTGAACTACCCACGCCCGGGCCGGTGATCGACCCGCGTCCGTCGCCCGACGGGCGGTATGTCGCCTACGTCGCGCAGGGTGCGCTGCGCGTCGTGGGCGCGGAGGGGGACGACGACCGGGCGCTCGCCGAGCCGGAGTCGGAAAATGTCTCATATGGGCTGGCCGAGTTCATCGCGGCCGAGGAGATGGGGCGGTCCCGCGGCTTCTGGTGGGCACCGGAGTCGGACCGGCTGCTCGTGGCGCGCGCGGACGACACGCCGGTGGACCGGTGGTGGATCTCCGACCCGGCGCATCCGGAACGCGAGCCGCAGCGGGTGGCGTATCCGGCGGCGGGCACCGGCAACGCGGACGTACGGCTGTTCGTGATCGGTCTGGACGGGGCGCGCACGGAGGTCGCCTGGGACCGGGCGCGGTACCCGTATCTGGCACGTGTGCACTGGTCAGCGGCGGGCGCGCCGCTGCTGCTCGTCCAGGCGCGCGACCAGCGCAGCCAGCTGATCCTCGCGGTGGATCCGGAGTCGGGCGCGACCCGGATGGTGCACGCCGACGAAGATCGGATTTGGCTTGATCTTTTCCCCGGGGTGCCGTGCTGGAGCCCGGCCGGGCGGCTGGTGCGGATCGCGGACGAGGGCGGTGCGCGACTGCTGGCGGTCGGGGACCGGCCGCTGACGGGGGCGCAGCTGCATGTGCGGGCCGTGCTGGACGTCTCCGACGACGACGTGCTGATCTCGGCGTCGGCGGGCGAGGAGGCCGCCGAGGCGGAGACCGGCCAGGTGCATGTGTACCGGGTGAACGAGCTGGGCGTGGAGCGGGTGTCGCGGGAGCCGGGTGTGCACGCGGCGGTGCGGGCCGGGGACGTGACGGTTCTGGTCTCGGCGGCGCTGGATCGGCCAGGTGCGCGGGTGCAGGTACTGCGCGACGGGAAACCGACGGTTGTTGTCCCCTCGTACGCAGAAGATCCTGGTATGTCCCCCCGCGTGACGCTCACTGAGGGGGGCGCACGCCGCATCCCGTGCGCCGTGCTTATGCCTCGGGACTACGCCGGTGACACCCCCCTGCCGGTGCTCATGGATCCGTACGGCGGACCGCACGGGCAGCGGGTCCTCGCGGCCCACAACCCGCACCTCACCTCGCAGTGGTTCGCGGACCAGGGATTCGCGGTGGTCGTCGCGGACGGCCGGGGGACCCCGGGCCGCTCCCCCGCCTGGGAGAAGGGGATCCACCACGACTTCACGCTCTCCCTGGACGACCAGGTGGAGGCCCTGGAGGACCTGGCGAAGAGGTATCCGCTGGATCTGTCCCGGGTGGCGATCCGCGGCTGGTCCTTCGGCGGCTGGCTGGCGGGCCTCGCGGTGCTGCGCCGGCCGGACGTCTTCCACGCGGGGATCGCGGGTGCGCCGGTGACGGACTGGCGCCTGTACGACACGCACTACACGGAGCGCTACCTGGGGGACCCGGCCGAGCAGCCGGACGCGTACGCGCGGAGCTCCCTCGTCACGGCGGACGGCCTGTCCTCCCCCGCCGAGCCGCACCGCCCGCTGATGATCGTGCACGGCCTCGCCGACGACAACGTGGTCGTCGCCCACGCCCTGCGCCTGTCCTCGGCCCTCCTGGCCGCCGGCCGCCCGCACGAGGTGCTGCCGCTGTCCGGGGTCACCCACATCACCCCCCAGGAACAGGTCGCGGAGAACCTGCTCCTGCTCCAGGTCGACTTCCTGAAGCGGTCCCTGGGCATCACCGGCGCCTGAACATGCAACGGGCCGGGGCGACATGGCGCTGCCCCGGCCCGTTTACGGCACCCGCACGGCCGTACGCTGTTCAGCCTGACGCGTCCGTATATCGGAATCGGGTCGGCGAAGTTGCCTGCGTGTTAACGCGGTTCGCGGGGGTTTGTGCGGCTGTGTGTGCCACCTCGGCGGCACACACAGCCGGCCGTCAGGCCGCGTGGACCACGTCCTTCTCCTCGGCGAAGTGGCAGGCCGACTCGTGGGCCGCCGGGGTGTCCTCGCCCTTGAAACGCTCGGGGATGGCCAGGAGAGGGGTCTCCTGGGCGCACTTGTCCTCTGCCTTCCAGCAGCGGGTGCGGAAGCGGCAGCCCGAGGGCGGGTTGGCCGGGGACGGGACGTCTCCGGTGAGGATGATGCGTTCGCGGCCCTCGCGGGACTCCGGGTCGGGGACCGGAACCGCGGAGAGCAGGGCCTGCGTGTAGGGGTGGGTCGGGTGGTCGTAGATCTCCGTGTCCGTACCGATCTCGGCCATCTTGCCCAGGTACATCACCCCCACCCGGTCCGAGATGTGCCGGACGATCGACAGGTCGTGCGCGATGAAGAGGTAGGACAGGTTGAACTCGTCCTGGAGCTTCTCCATCAGGTTGATGACCTGCGCCTGGACGGACACGTCCAGCGCGGAGACCGGCTCGTCGCAGATGATGATCTCGGGGTTGAGCGCCAGGCCGCGGGCGATGCCGATGCGCTGGCGCTGACCGCCCGAGAACTGGTGCGGGTAGCGGTTGATGTACTCGGGGTTGAGGCCGACCACGTCCAGCAGGTCCTGGACCTTGCGGCGGCGGTCGCCCTTCGGCGCCACCTCCGGGTGGATCTCGAAGGTCTCCCCGATGATGTCGCCCACCGTCATACGGGGGTTGAGCGAGGTGTACGGGTCCTGGAAGACCATCTGGATGTTGCGGCGTACGGCCTTCAGGGCGCGGCCGGACAGCTTGGTGATGTCCTGGCCCTTGTAGAAGATCTCGCCCGCGGTCGCCTTCTCCAGCATCATCAGCAGCTTGGCGACCGTGGACTTGCCACAGCCGGACTCGCCCACGATGCCGAGCGTCTCGCCCTGGTAGAGGTCGAAGGAGATCCCGTCCACGGCCTTGACCGCGCCGATCTGACGCTTGAGCAGGATCCCCTGGGTCAGCGGGAAGTGCTTGACCAGGTTGCGGACCTGCAGGATCGGCTCACCGCGCTCGACCGGCGCCTCGATCGCCGCGACGGCCTCCTCGTCGGTGGCCGCCTCGACCGTCTCCACCTCGGTGACGTTGGGGGTGGCGTCCATGGACTCGCCCTTCTTGTCCTGCTCAGCCATGGATCGTCTCCTTCCAGAAGTGGCACGCGCTGCCGCGGCCGACCAGCTCGCCGCCGTCCCGCTCGGTGACCGGATGCAGGGGCGGGACGTCCGTACGGCAGATGTCCTGCGCCTGCGGGCACCGCGGGTTGAAGGCGCAACCGGACGGGATACGCGTCAGGTTGGGCGGCAGACCCTTGATGGCGTACAGGTCCTGGCCCTTCTGGTCCAGGCGCGGGATCGACTCGAGCAGACCCTTGGTGTAGGGGTGCGCGGGCCGCTTGTACAGCTCGTGCACGGGCGCGGTCTCCACGATCCGGCCCGCGTACATCACCGCGATCTTGTCCGCGACGTCGGCGACGACGCCGAGGTCGTGGGTGATCAGGATCAGGCCCATGTTGTACTCGCGCTGCAGGTCCGAGAGCAGGTCCATGACCTGCGCCTGGACCGTCACGTCGAGGGCCGTGGTGGGCTCGTCGGCGATGATCAGGTCCGGCTCCAGGGCGAGCGCCATCGCGATCATGATGCGCTGGCGCATACCGCCGGAGAACTGGTGCGGATAGTCGCCGACGCGTTCCTTCGCGGCCGGGATCTTCACGCGGTCCATCAGCTCGATGGCCTTGGCCTTGGCGTCCTTCTTGCTCAGGCCCTGGTGGACGCGGAACATCTCGCCGAGCTGGTAGCCGACGGACAGCACCGGGTTCAGCGCGGACAGCGCGTCCTGGAAGATCATGGCGATCTTCCTGCCCCGGATCTTGCGCCGGGCGTCGCCCGACATGGTGAGCATGTCCTCGCCCCGGTACAGGATCTGGCCCTGCGGGATCCGCCCGGGCGGCATGTCGAGGATGCCCATGATCGCCTGCGCGGTCACGGACTTGCCGGAGCCGGACTCGCCGAGCACGGCGAGCGTCTCGCCGGAGCTCACGGTGTAGTTGACGCCGTTGACGGCCTTGGCCACACCGTCACGGGTGTGGAACTCGACGTGCAGGTCGCGCACTTCGAGCAGGGGAACATCGCCCTCGGCCGCGCCTCGCGGCTCGGGCACGTTCCTGGTCTTGTCGATGGTGGTCACGTACGCCCTCCTCAGCGCAGCTTCGGGTCAAGGGCGTCGCGGACCGCGTCGCCGAGCATGATGAACGCGAAGACCGTGAGGCTGAGCATGCCCGCCGGGAACAGCAGCGTGTGCGGGTTGTCCCGGATCACCTTGCTGCCCTCGGAGATGTCGATGCCCCACGAGATCGTCGGGTCGCTGAGGCCGAGGCCGAGGAACGACAGCGTCGCCTCGGCCGAGATGTAACCGCCGAGGGCGATCGTGGCCACGACGATGGTCGGCGCGACGGCGTTCGGCATCACGTGGCGGAACAGGATCCGCGTGGTGCCGGCGCCCAGCGCCCGGGCCGCCGTCACGTAGTCGGCCTGCTTGGCCGTGATGACGGAGCTGCGCGTGACGCGGGCGATCGAGGTCCAGCCCAGGAAGGCCAGGGCCAGGATGACCACGTACACCTTGCGCTCGGTGAAGGCGTTCAGGACGACCATGGTGCCGAGCAGGAACGGCAGGCCGAAGAAGATGTCGACGATCCGGGAGATCACCGAGTCGATCCAGCCGCCGAAGTAGCCCGCCAGCATGCCGAGCAGACCGCCGATCAGCGTGACGGCCGCGGTGACGCACACGCCGACGAGGATCGAGGCGCGGGTGCCGTAGATGACGCGGGCGTAGATGGAGCGGCCCTGCTGGTCGTAGCCGAACCAGTCGGGCTGGAAGAAGTGACCCAGCTCCGGCTTGCCCAGGTAGTGGTTGACCAGGTCGCCGTCGCGCGGGTCGACGCTGGTGAACATGCCGGGGAACGCGGCGATCACGAGCAGCAGGACCAGCAGCACCGAGGAGATCCAGAACATGGGCCGGTGCCGCAGGTCGTACCAGGCGTCGCCCCACAGGGAGCGGGGCTTCTCGCTCTTCTGCGCGCTCTGCTTGCCGGCCGAGTCGACGGCGGGCGGGGCCACGGCGTCCACGGTCGCGGCGTCGGTGGTCTGGGCCTTGGTCACGTCAGGCATACCGGATCCTCGGGTCCAGGACCGCGTACAGCAGGTCGATGAGCAGGTTGATCAGGAGGATGACGAGGACGAGCACCGTCACCACACCCGTGACCGTCGAGCCCTCGCTCGTCTGGATCGCCCTGTAGAGGAGGTTGCCGACACCCTGGATGTTGAAGATGCCCTCGGTGATGACCGCGCCGCCGATGAAGCCGCCGACGTCGGTGCCGACGAAGGTGACGACCGGGATCAGCGAGTTGCGCAGCAGGTGGACACCGATGATGCGGCGCCGGGGCAGGCCCTTGGCGAGCGCGGTGCGCATGTAGTCGGCCCGCAGGTTCTCGGCGAACGTCGTCCGGGTCAGCCGGGCCACGTAGGCCATGGACAGCATGGCCAGGACGAACGCCGGCAGGAACAACTGCGAATAGCTCGTGGAGTCCTGGACGTTGGGCGGCAGCCAGCCGAGTTCGTCGGCGAAGATGAACCGGGCGATGAAGCCCAGCACGAACACCGGGATGGAGATCACCGTCAGGGTGAAGACCAGCACGCCCGTGTCGGCGGCCTTACCGGCCCGCAGACCGGCCCACGCGCCGAGGCCCACACCGATGATGATCTCGATGGTGATGGCCAGCAGCGTCAGGCGCAGGGTCACCGGGAAGGCGTCGGCCATCAGGTCGGCGACCGGGCGCCCCGCGAGGTTGCTGCCGAAGTCTCCCTTGAGGAGATTCAGCATGTAGTGGAAGTACTGCTCGAGGACGGGCTTGTCGAAGCCGTACTCGCGCTTGATCTGCGCGATCTGTGCGGGATCGGGAGCCTTGTCCCCGTAGATGGCCCGGACCGGGTCGCCCGGCAGGATGTGGACCATCAAGAAGATCAACAGAGTTGTCCCGATGAAGATCGGGATCATCTGGAGCAGTCGCCTGGCGGCGTAGCGCCCCATCTTGCGCCTCCATGCCGTGAGGGGTCGGCGAGGCCTGCGCACTCATCTACCGCAGGTGAGGGGGTGAGGTGGAGGCCTGTGCCTACGGGCCGGTGCCGCCGCTCCCCTTTTCCGGGAGGGGCGGCACCGGCCTGCGGTCGTCTTGTTACTTCTGCTTGACCTGGATGGTGTCGAAGATCGGGTCACCGTCCTGGCCGTACTCGATCTTGCCCAGGATGTTCTTGGACTGACCGCTGTTGACCTTGTAGAACCAGAGCGGAATGGCCGGCATGTCCTTGGCGAGGAGCTGCTCCGCCTCCTGGTACTTGGCCACCGTCTCGTCGATCGAGCTGGCCTTGTCCGCCTCGGAGCTCAGCTTGTCGAACTCCTTGTTGGAGTAGCCGCTGGTGTTGCCGGCCGCCGTGGTGCCGTACAGGTCGCGCATGAAGTTCGAGTTGACCGGGTAGTCGAGCACCCAGCCACCGCGGTACATGGACTTGACCTGGTCGTTGTCACGGGCGTCGAGGTCGGCCTGGAAGGTCGGCTTCGGGTCGCCGGTGCACTCCACGCCGGTGGACTTGCGGATCGAGTTGCAGACCGCGTCGACCCAGGGCTTGTGGTCCTGGTCGGCGTTGTACTGGATCTGGATCTTGTTGCCCGGGACGCCGCCACCCTCCTGGATGAGCTTCTTGGCCTGGGCCGCGTCGAACTTGACGATGTCGCCGAGCGCGCCCTTCTTGTAGCCGAGGACGCCCGGGGCGACGTAGGAGTCGGCCGGGGTACGCGTGCCCTGGAGGACGGTCTTGGTGATCGTCTGGCGGTCGATCGCCATGGACAGACCCTGGATGACCTTGGGGTCGATGTCCTTGAACTGCTTGGTGTAGAACGCCGGGACGATCGACTGGACGGCCGAGTACGGCTGGTCGATGGCGCGGTCGCCGAGGTCCGTCTTGTAGTTCGTCAGCGCGGTGGTCGGGACCTGCTCGATCCAGTCCACGTTGTCGGAGCGCAGGTCCGAGTACGCCGCGTCGGCGGTCGTGTAGTTCTTGAAGTCGATGCCGCCGTTCTTGGCGACGTTCGGGCCCTTGTAGTCCGCGAACTTGCGGACCTTGATGAGCTTGTTGTGCTCCCAGGAGACGAACTTGTACGGGCCGTTGCCGACCGGCTTCTCGCCGAACGCCTTCGGGTCCTTGAAGAAGGCCTCGGGCAGCGGCGCCCACACGTCGTAGCCCAGCTTGTACGCGAAGTACGAGACCGGCTGCGTCAGCTTGATGGTGAAGGTGTTGTCGTCGACGACCTTCAGGCCCGACATCTTGTCGGTCTTCGGGTCACCCTTCTCCGGGTGCACGTCCTCGAAGCCGACGATGTCGGAGAACCAGCTGGAGTTGGTCTGGTTGTTCTTGATGTTGGCCGACCAGTTCCACGAGTCCACGTAGGACTTGGCGGTGACCGGCGTGCCGTCGTGGAACTTCCAGCCCGGCTTGAGCTTGACGGTCCACTCGGACGAGTCGTCGTTCGGCGTGACCGACTCGGCGTTGACGTACTCGAGCTTGCCGGTGCCGGGCTCGTAGTCGACCAGGCCGGCGAAGATCGTGCGCAGGACACGGCTGCCCTGGCTCTCCTTGGCGTTGGCCGGCTGGAGCGGGTTCTGGGGCTCGCTCAGCTGCGCAGTGACGATGCCGTTCGGGTCGGCCTTCCCCTTGTTCATGTCGTCGCCGGCACTGTCGTCGCCGCCGCCGCAGGCGGTGGCGGCCAGAGCGACGACTATCGCCCCCGCGACCCACTTGGCGCTCTTGGCACCGCGCATGGGTTCCTCCTATGAAGTCATTGGTTCACCGCAAAGGGGGCACAGGACAGACCACCGCCACAGCCCGTCGCCGGTGCCGGAAATCGTCTAATGCCCCCGCGCTCGTGAGTCGGCGCCGCCTGAAGCGGGTGACCTGTTCATCCGAGCTCTACGCGCCTAACTATCTGCCATGCGCCAGGAGCGAACCACACTCTCGAGGTCTCGGTTCGATCACAGCTCGCGCCTACATCTTCCAAAATCCGGACAAAGGGTTTGGTGAAAGATCCCTGCGAAACGGACTTGTTACACATCTATCGGTGGCGCGTGTCCGCATTCCGGACGCGAGAGTGAGATAAACCGCTTGCGGCTACCGTGGCTGCCGTGCAGGCTGCCGACCATGGCTGTCGCTCGCTCAAGAGGCCATCGCCGCAAGGCCGTTGTACGGGCCTGTGCGCGGGCAGAGCGCGGCGCTTCCGCAGCAGGGTAGTGCGAACAGAGCGCTCCGGACGGCAGTCCCCGGCAAATCGAGGGTTTTCCCTACCCCTTCCCTTCGCGTTACCTCCGCTTCACTACGACACCGGGCACCCCGCGAGGCGGGGTGCCCGGTGTCGTCGAACGGCAGGCGTCAGCCGTGCTTGGCGCGGCTCGCGGCGCGGGCGCGCTCGCGGGCGTCCAGGTTCACCTTGCGGATGCGCACGGCCTCCGGGGTGACCTCGACGCACTCGTCGTCGCGGCAGAACTCCAGGGACTGCTCCAGCGACAGCTTGCGCGGCGGGACGATCGACTCGGTCACATCGGCCGTGGACGACCGCATGTTGGTGAGCTTCTTCTCCTTGGTGATGTTGACGTCCATGTCGTCGGCGCGGGAGTTCTCGCCGACGATCATGCCCTCGTACACCTCGGTGCCCGGCTCCACGAACAGCACGCCGCGCTCCTGCAGGTTGGTCATCGCGAACGCGGTGACCGCACCGGCGCGGTCGGCGACCAGGGAGCCGTTGTTACGGGTCTGGAGCGTGCCGAACCAGGGCTCGAAGCCCTCGTGGATGGAGTGGCCGATACCCGTACCGCGGGTCTGCGTCAGGAACTCGGTCCGGAAGCCGATGAGGCCGCGCGAGGGCACGACGAACTCCATGCGGACCCAGCCGGAGCCGTGGTTCGACATGTTGTCCATACGGCCCTTGCGGACGCCCATGAGCTGCGTAACGGCGCCCATGTGCTCCTCGGGCACGTCGATCGTCATGCGCTCGACGGGCTCGTAGACCTTGCCGTCGACCTCCTTGGTGACGACCTGCGGCTTGCCGATGGTCAGCTCGAAGCCCTCACGGCGCATCGTCTCGACCAGGATGGCCAGCGCCAGCTCACCGCGGCCCTGCACCTCCCAGGCGTCCGGCCGCTCGGTGTCCAGCACCCGGAGGCTGACGTTACCGATCAGCTCGCGGTCGAGGCGGTCCTTGACCTGGCGGGCGGTGACCTTGCGGTCCTTGACGGCCGCCTTGTTGTCGGCGCCCTTGCCGGTGGCGCCGCGGCCGACCAGCGGGGAGGTGTTGGTGCCGATGACCATGGAGATCGCGGGCTCGTCGACCGTGATCAGCGGCAGCGCGACCGGGTTCTCCGGGTCGGCCAGGGTCTCGCCGATCATGATGTCCGGGATACCGGCGACGGCGCAGATGTCACCGGGGCCGGCCAGCTCCGCCGGCTTGCGGGTCAGCGCCTCGGTCATCATCAGCTCACTGATGCGGACGTTGCTGACGGAGCCGTCGCGCTTGATCCACGCGACCGTCTGGCCCTTGCGCAGCTCGCCCTGCTCGACGCGGAGCAGGGCGATACGGCCGAGGAAGTTGTCGGCGTCCAGGTTGGTGACGTGCGCCTGGAGCGGGGCGGCCTCGTCGTAGGTCGGGGCCGGGATGTGCTCCAGGATCGTGGAGAAGAACGGCTCCAGGCTGGTGGAGTCGGCCGGGACCGTGCCGTCGTCCGGCTTGGTCAGCGAGGCGATGCCGTCGCGGCCGCAGGCGTAGACGATCGGGAACTCGATCTGCTCCTCGTCGGCGTCCAGGTCGAGGAAGAGGTCGTAGGTCTCGTTGACGACCTCGTCGATCCGGGAGTCAGGGCGGTCCGTCTTGTTGATGCACAGGATGACGGGCAGCCGCTTCTGGAGCGCCTTGCGCAGCACGAAGCGGGTCTGCGGCAGCGGGCCCTCGGAGGCGTCCACGAGCAGGACGACGCCGTCGACCATCGACAGACCGCGCTCGACCTCACCGCCGAAGTCGGCGTGGCCGGGGGTGTCGATGATGTTGATGGTGATGACTTCCCCCCCGTCCTTCGGGTGGTACTTCACCGCCGTGTTCTTGGCCAGGATCGTGATGCCCTTCTCACGCTCCAGGTCGTTCGAATCCATCATGCGGTCGTCGACGCCTTCGAGCTGGTGCGCGGCGAAGGCGCCGGCCTGCTTCAGCATGCCGTCGACGATGGTGGTCTTGCCGTGGTCGACGTGGGCGACGATGGCGACGTTGCGGATGTCGTGGCGCGTGGCCATAAGAAGGCGTACTCCCGGAGTGTGAGGAATGCCCTGCGCGTACGTCGGTGGTGCGCGGGCCCTGCCGGGCTCAACATGCCACGGCCTCACCCCATGGTACGGGTCCGCTACGGTTGGGGTTAGCCGGGATACGTCGGTGCAGGTCAGGTCCTGTTTATTGGTGCTCGGCGTCAGCGCCCGGGCCTCCTGGGGGCTGACGCCCCCAGACCCCCGCTTCGGCCTGAACGGCCTCGTCCTCAAGCGCCGGACGGGCTGGGAGTGACCGCCCCGCGCCTATGGGGCCGCTGATCCCTTCGCCGACGGGCCCGCCGCCGGCTTCGCGCCCTTCTTCAGGAAGCCCATGTCCTCGTAGACCGGCGTGCCGAAGCCGAAGGCTCCCGTGTTCACGAGCGTCTTGCGGGCCGCGATGAGCTGGGGGCGCTGGAAGAGGGGGATGGAGCCGGCCGCAGCCCAGATGCGGGAGTCGGCCTTGCGGATCAGGGAGCGGGACTTGCCCTCGTCGAGGGTGGACACGGCTTCGTCGAAGAGCTGGTCGACCTGGTCGGTGCCGACGCGGGTGTAGTTCTGCTCGACGTTCAGGGAGCCGTCGGCGGCCGGGACGGGCTTGGCGTAGACGGGGCGGGCGTCGGTGGCGGGGAAGGCGGTGGCCGGCCAGGAGTAGAGGGCGAGGTCGTACTGGCCGGAGGCGATGTGGTCCTTGAAGTAGGACTCGTCGGAGACCTTGGAGATGTCCGTGCCGATGCCGACGCGCTCCAGCATGCGGGAGATGCGGTCGGCGACCGCGCGCAGCGTCTGGGAGCCGGGTCCGGAGGGGAGCACGAAGCGGAGCGTGAGGGGCTTGCCGTTCTTGGCGAGCGGGGCGGCCTCGCGGTTCGCCGGGGCGGCGGTGCCCTTGGGGGCGTACGCGCCGGGGGCACCGCCCCGGGCCGGGTGCTTGTACTGGGTGCCGTCGTGGGCGAGGTGGTCGGCGGGGTCCTGTCCGCCGCGCGCCTTGTTGTCCTCGCCGACGACGTACGTGCCGTCGTCGCCGTCCGGCTCGTTCCCGGAGGAGCCCGAGGAGCCGGAGGCCTTCTCGCCCTCCGCGCCGGCCGCCTTCTCCTCTTCCTTCTCCTTCTTCTTCTGCTCCTTGAGGGGGCCGCCGCGCACCCACCCGGCGTCCGCGAGCAGGGCCTGGGCCTCCTTGGTGTCCTGGCCGCCGAGGGCGCCGCTGTTGTCGGCGTAGTGGGCCTGGCCGGACAGGGCCAGGTGGCTGCCGACCGGGACGGCGGGCAGGCCCAGGGGCTTCAGTACGGTTTCGGCCAGTTTCTTGCGGTCGAGGGCGCGGGCGACGGCCCTGCGGACGCGCTCGTCGGCGAGCGGGCCCTCGGCGCCGTTCAGGGCGAGCTGGGTGAAGGCAGGCTCCAGGGACTTGCGCACCTCGAAGCCGCGCAGGGCCTGCTGCTGCCGGGCGTACTTGACGGCCGCCTTGCGCAGCTTCTTGCGGGCGACGGTCTCCTCGTCGGCGGCGTCCTCGTCGGTGCCGTTGGCTACGGCCCAGGAGTGCAGGGCGTCCGCGGCGGACCGGTCGGCGCCGGGGCCCATCAGCGGGCTGCTGGAGCTCTGGGGGCGGGCGGCGACGGTGATGCGGCGGGCCGCGGAGGGGTCGATCTCGGCCACGTCGAGGGTGCCGGCGGCCAGCTCGGTGGCCCGTTTGTCGCGCGGCACGGTGCGCAGCACGATCTCGGAGAGTTTGGCGGGCTCGCCCCACCAGCGCGGGTTGCGGGCGAGGGTGATCTCGTCGTCGTCGCGGTCGACCTTCTTCACCGTGAAGGGACCGGCGGTGACCTTGAGCTTCTTGCGGGCCCCGTCGTTGAAGGAGTCCGGGGTGCCCATGACGTCCTTGGGGTACAGCGGCGAGAACAGCGACCGCCAGTCGGCGTAGGGGCGGCTGAAGGTGACCCGAACCTCCAGGGCGTTGTCCCCGCGCTCGATCTTCTGGATGCGGTCGTAGCCGGCGTTGCGGGCGGTCCAGTAGGCGGTGTCCTTGCCGGACAGGGCGCGCCACTGGGCGGCGAAGTCGGCGGCGCCGATCTCCCGGCCGTCGCTCCAGACGGCCTGCTGGTTCAGCTTGTACAGGACGACCTGCTTGGGCTCGGTCTCGACGACCTCGGCGGACTCCAGGTAGGCGGGGTTGCGCTCGGGACGGCCGGAGGCGTTCATCCGGAACATCGACGGCAGGACGGCCTGGGCGACGCGGAGGGTGGTGGCGTCGGCGTCCGACTGGAAGGTGTTCAGGGTGTCGGGCACGGAGTCCACGGCCCAGCGCAGGGTGCCGCCGTCGGCGATCCGGTCGCGGCCCGCGGGCTGGATGTCCGGTGCGGCGAGCGGCTTGCCCGCGGGGTCCTCGGAGCCGCATCCGGTGAGCGCGGGCACCGCGAGCACACCCGCGGTGAGGAAGGCGACCGAGCGCGTGACCGCACGCGGGCCGACGCCGTGCTGGGACATCTGTGCTACCTCCGGGAAGCCGCGGGCGTTATGATCACTTTTGGCGGTATTTGGAGTTCATCTGATGTATGCCGCCACTGAAGAGGAAAGGGTTCGGCAACACAGAGCGACACGGCGGTCACGGGCGGGAAGTCACCCGTGCGGCGCAGCGCACCGCAGGATGCACCTGCACGCCTCGGCCAATCGATGCACATCCCTTCACAGCACAAGGTGTGACGCGCAACACTCGCAGGCGCATGAACGTTGCCGCCTTGGGCCTCGAAGGACCCGCGGAAGTGAGGGCAAGTCATGTCCGTTCACGACGAACTGACGTCAGTCCAGCGCAGCCTCGACGAGCTGTTCCGCTCGCTGGGACGCCTGGAGAAGCAGCTCGGCACCGGTGGCCTGGAGATGCGCCGCGTCCGTGCCGACGCCAACCACCTGCGCGAGAGCGTCGCCCTGCTGCGCGACGCCGCCGCCACACCGGCCGCACCCAAGCGCCCCGACCTCGTCACCATCTCGGACGCGCCGTACGACCCGTCGCTGTGGGTCGACTCGGACGACGAGGGGCTCGGCGCCCGGGACCGGCGCGCTCCCTGACCGGGAGGGCGTCGAGCGACCGACACGTCCCCCGAACCCCGACCGGAGTCGTCAAGTGGCCACTGGTACGGAACCTCCCGCCACGGAACCCCAACCCCGAAGCGGCGGCGTACGGGCGGGTGCGCGCGCCGCGATCGACGCCCCGCACCTGCGCACCGACCGCTGGTGGCTGGCCCCGGCCGGCACGGTCGCCGGGCTGCTGGCCTTCATCGTCTACTCGACGTGGCGGGCCTTCGCCGACACCGACTACTACGCGGCGCCGTACGTCTCGCCCTTCTACTCGCCGTGCCTGGCGGAGCGCTGCGAGCCGATGAAGGCCGGGCCGAACTGGGAGATCTTCGGCAGCTGGTGGGGGATCTCCCCCGCGATCATCATCCTGATCTTCCCGCTCGGCTTCCGTCTGACCTGCTACTACTACCGCAAGGCCTACTACCGGGGCTTCTGGGCGTCACCGCCGGCCTGCGCGGTGGCGGAGCCGCACAAGAAGTACACCGGTGAGACCCGCTTCCCGCTGGTGCTGCAGAACATCCACCGGTACTTCTTCTACGCCGCGATCGTCGTCGCCGGGATCCTCACCTACGACACCGTGCTCGCCTTCCGCGACGAGCACTACGACTGGGGCCACATGGGCCTCGGCACGCTCGTGTTCCTGGTCAACATCGTGCTGATCTGGGCGTACACGATCTCCTGCCACTCGTGCCGGCACATCGTCGGCGGCAAGCTCAAGCACTTCTCCAAGCATCCCGTGCGCTACCGGATGTGGCAGTGGACGGGCCGGCTCAACGCCCGGCACATGCAGCTCGCCTGGGCGTCGCTGGTGAGCGTGGCGCTCGCCGACTTCTACGTCTACCTGGTCGCGTCCGGTGCCTTCGACGATCCGCGGTTCTTCTGATGAGGGGTGCGTTCTGATGTCCGTGGTCGACCGGCAGGAGTGGGACGTCGTCGTGGTGGGGGCGGGCGGCGCCGGACTGCGCGCCGCCATCGAGGCCCGCGAGCGGGGCGCCCGTACGGCCGTGATCTGCAAGTCGCTGTTCGGCAAGGCGCACACGGTGATGGCCGAGGGCGGTATCGCGGCGGCGATGGCCAACGCCAACGAGAACGACAACTGGCGGGTCCACTTCCGCGACACCATGCGCGGCGGCAAGTTCCTCAACCAGTGGCGGATGGCCGAGCTGCACGCGCAGGAGGCGCCGCAGCGGGTGTGGGAGCTGGAGACCTGGGGGGCGCTGTTCGACCGCACCAAGGACGGCCGGATCTCCCAGCGCAACTTCGGAGGCCACGAGTACCCGCGCCTGGCGCACGTCGGCGACCGCACGGGCCTGGAGCTGATCCGCACCCTCCAGCAGAAGATCGTCGCGCTCCAGCAGGAGGACTTCAAGGAGACCGGCGACTACGAGTCCCGGCTGAAGGTCTTCCAGGAGTGCACGGTCACCCGCGTCCTCAAGGAGGACGGGCGTGTCTCCGGCGTCTTCGGCTACGAGCGCGAGTCCGGCCGCTTCTTCGTCCTGGAGGCACCGGCCGTCGTCATCGCCACGGGCGGCATCGGCAAGTCCTTCAAGGTGACGTCGAACTCGTGGGAGTACACCGGCGACGGTCACGCGCTGGCGCTCCTCGCGGGCGCGCCCCTGCTGAACATGGAGTTCGTGCAGTTCCACCCGACCGGGATGGTCTGGCCGCCGTCGGTGAAGGGCATCCTCGTCACCGAGTCGGTGCGCGGCGACGGTGGTGTGCTGCGCAACTCCGACGGCAAGCGGTTCATGTTCGACTACATCCCCGACGTCTTCAAGGACAAGTACGCCGAGACCGAGGACGAGGCCGACCGCTGGTACGACGACCCCGACCACAACCGGCGTCCCCCCGAGCTGCTCCCCCGCGACGAGGTCGCGCGGGCGATCAACTCCGAGGTGAAGGAGGGGCGCGGCTCCCCGCACGGGGGCGTGTTCCTCGACGTGTCGACCCGGATGCCCGCCGAGGTGATCAAGCGCCGGCTGCCGTCGATGTATCACCAGTTCAAGGAGCTGGCCGACGTCGACATCACCGCCGAGGCGATGGAGGTCGGGCCCACCTGTCACTACGTGATGGGCGGCATCGCGGTCGAGTCCGACACGGCGGCGGCCCGCGGCGTGCCCGGGCTGTACGCGGCCGGTGAGGTGGCCGGCGGCATGCACGGCTCCAACCGGCTCGGCGGCAACTCCCTGTCGGACCTGCTGGTGTTCGGGCGCCGCGCGGGCTGGCACGCGGCCGACTACGCGGCGGAGCTGTCCGGGGCGCGGCCCGTCGTGGACGACGGCCAGATCGACGCCGCCGCCGCCGAGGCCCTGCGCCCCTTCTCCGCCGAGGCCGAGACCGAGGAGCCGAAGGGCGGCCCGCCGGAGAACCCCTACACCCTGCACCAGGAACTCCAGCAGACGATGAACGACCTGGTCGGCATCATCCGCCGCGAGCCGGAGATGAAGCAGGCCCTGGAGAAGCTGGGCGAGCTGCGGGCACGGGCCCGCCGGGCCGGCGTCGAGGGGCACCGGCAGTTCAACCCGGGCTGGCACCTCGCCCTGGACCTCAGGAACATGCTGCTGGTCAGCGAGTGCGTGGCGCGGGCCGCGCTGGAGCGCACCGAGTCGCGCGGCGGGCACACCCGCGAGGACCATCCGGGGATGGACCGCAAGTGGCGCCGGATCAACCTGCTGTGCGCGCTGACCGACCCGACGGGCGGTCTCGCGGCCACGGACCCGGTCCGCGGCCAGATCACCCTCGCCCGCGAGACCACCGAACCCATCCGTGCCGACCTGCTCGCCCTCTTCGACAAGGAGGAGCTGGTCAAGTACCTCGCCGAAGAGGAGCTGTACGAATGAGCAGCTACACGGCCCACTTCAAGGTGTGGCGCGGTGACGTGGGAGGCGGCGGCCTCGAGGACTTCAAGGTCGAGGTCAACGACGGCGAGGTGGTGCTCGACATCATCCACCGCCTCCAGGCCACCCAGGCCCCCGATCTGGCGGTGCGCTGGAACTGCAAGGCGGGCAAGTGCGGTTCGTGCTCCGCCGAGATCAACGGCCGGCCGCGGCTGTTGTGCATGACGCGCATGTCGGTGTTCGGCCGGGAGGAGACGATCACGGTGACGCCGCTGCGGGCGTTCCCGGTCATCCGCGATCTCGTCACCGACGTCGGCTTCAACTACGCCAAGGCCAGAGAGGTCCCGGCCTTCGTCCCGCCCGCGGACCTCGGTCCCGGCGAGTACCGGATGATGCAGGAGGACGTGGACCGTCCGCAGGAGTTCCGCAAGTGCATCGAGTGCTTCCTGTGTCAGGACACCTGCCATGTGGTCCGCGACCACGAGGAGAACAAGCAGGCCTTCGCCGGGCCGCGTTTCCTGATGCGGGTGGCGGAGCTGGACATGCACCCGCTGGACGCGGCGGCGGAGTCCGGCCTGGACCGCAAGACCACCGCCCAGGACGAACACGGCCTGGGCTACTGCAACATCACCAAGTGCTGTACGGAGGTCTGCCCGGAGGGCATCAAGATCACGGACAACGCGCTGATCCCTCTGAAGGAACGGGCGATCGACCGCAAGTACGACCCTCTGGTGTGGCTGGGCTCGAAGATCAAACGGCGTTCTTCAGCAGGCTGAGCGTCTGCTGGAGGTTGTGTTCCGCGATCTCCCGCATCCGCTCCGGGTGCGGGAAGTCGCCCTCGATGAGGGTCAGCGGGCCCGAGACCAGGCCGAGGTGCATCGAGAGGCGGTAGAGGCGCATGCGTGCTTCGTCCAGGCCGGGGGCGCGCAGGGCGTCGTAGTGGGGGCCGAAGCGGAGCTCGAGGAAGACGTGCTCGTGCTCCAGGTCGAAGTACATCAGGCCCTCGATGTCGATGAGCGCCGGCTGCCCGTCGGGGGTGAGCAGGACGTGGTCGGGGCCCAGTTCGCCGTGCAGGAGGGTCTGGCGGTCGCGCGGCCGGACCTCGGCGGCCAGGGCGTGGATCGTGTCCTCCAGTTCGCGGCGTACGGCGGCGGCACGGGGTTCGCGCCGGGCCGCTTCCGCGATGCAGCGCAGGGCGCCGCCGGTGATGCGCTGTTCGCAGGAGGCGCCGTGGGAGGAACCGCCGTTGTCGACGACGGCGACCTTCCCGAAGCGGGGGCCGGTGTGGGAGTGCAGCGTGGCGAGGAGTTCCGCCATCCGGTCCATGAGCCTGGGTGCCTCGTGCGGGTCCCGGGCGAGAGCGTCCTCCAGGCTGCCCCCGGTCATGTCCTCCACCACGGCCGCGTCGGCCGGGAGGTCGGTGTGCGTGGCGTCCGCGTACAGCAGGCGTGGGGTGCGGACGCCGGAGGCGGCCAGGCGGTCGTGGGCCGCCGTGAACAGGCCGAGGCCGGTGCCGTGGGAGAAGACGTCACGGGGGTCGGGCTCGGGCTGGTCCCAGTAGTCCTCGGCGGCCGACCACACGTAGGCGACAGCCGTGGAGTCGTCGTCGAGGGTCAGGCGGTAGACGCCCTTCTTGGTGCCGCCGCGCAGCCGTTCCACACCGGTGAGGGTGCGGCCGGGGCCCAGGGCCGCGCGGGCGAGGGGGGCGAGGTCGGTGCGGGTGAGCGGCCTTCGGGTCTGGGTCACCGCACCCAGTCTTCCTTGTACGCGCGCCAGTCCGCCTCGGTCGCGGCGAAGTCGATGTACAGCGCGACGCCGAAGCGGGCCCGGTCGGCGTCCGTGCGGGACAGGCCCAGGCGGACGCCCCGGACCGCGGCGGGCACGGTTTCGGCGTGGCCCCAGTGGTCGAAGTTGCTCTCCCAGTAGAAGGGCAGGCCCATCAGCAGGTCGGTCGAGGGCGGGGTGACCTCCAGGGCGAGGGAGGTCTGCTGGGCCACGTACCCGCCGTAGGTGCTCTCCAGGGGCTGCGCGGTGTCGTACGACATCACGGCGATCTGGTCGACGCGGCGGGCGACCTGGCCGAAGAACTCCTGGGACCACCACTTGGGGTGGTCGGTGAACGTCCCGGCCACGGAGTGGAGGGCGGGGAGCGGGTCGATCTGGTGGGCGGCGACGGAGAGCAGGGCGTCCCGGGAGCGGGTCTCGCGGCGCAGGGCGTCGAGGAGGGTGAGGTAGTTCCGGTCGTCGGAATGCAGGGGCTCCAGGTCGAGGTGGATGCCGTCGTAGCCGGTGTCCAGGACCTGGCGGGAGGAGCGGACGACGGCGGCTCGGGTGTCCGCGTTGTCCAGGCGCATGCCGTCGGGTCCCTCGGTGGCCAGGACATCGCCCAGGAAGGCCTGGACGCGGACGCCGGGGAGTTTGTCGTGTACGGCGTCGATGAACCAGCGGGCCCTTGGATAGACCGACTTGGGCAGAGTGCCGTCGTGTTCCAGCGGGCCGGAGTGGACGTACAGGTCGCGGATGCCGGTGCCTTGCAGGCGGCGGGCCAGGGCGGTGACGTCGGCGTCCTTCTTGCGGCCGTCGACCCAGGCGTGGCCGAGCCAGAGGGCGTCGCGGTTTCTGGTGTGAGTGCCTTGTGCGGGGTCGCCCTGGTAGTTGATGTAGAGGGCTGTTTCGGCGGTCAGGAGGGGGAGGAACAGGGCCAGGAGCAGGGCGAGCGTGGTGCGTCTGATCCAGCGGCGGCGCGGGCGTGCGGCCTCGGCTTCGCCTTCGGCCGGACTGTTCCCACCCGCACCACCCGTGCGGCCATCGTCGTCAGGTGCGGGTGGCCCCTGTGGGGGCTTCTCACCGTCGGCGGCTGCGGCTTCGGTTCCGGCTTCGCTCGAGGTCGTGCCCTCCACGCGGTCCATGCCGTCTCCCCCCGGTGATCGATCAGTGTCGGTGGGGAGGACGATCCGTACCGGTGTTCGGTTGCGATCAGAACAGGCTCAGCAGTGCCTCCGCCGGGTCCGTCAGGCTCGTTTCGCCACCCGGCAGGGGCAGTTCGAACCACACCGTCTTGCCCCGGGGCGTGCGGCGGGAGCCCCATGCCGCGCTGAGGAGGCCGACCAGTTGGAGGCCCCGGCCGCCCTCGTCGGTGTCACGGGCGCGGCGGCGGCGGGGCTGGACCAGGCCGGAGTCCCAGACCTCGCAGACCAGGGTGCGGTCCAGCAGCAGCCGCAGCCGGATCTCGCCCTCGCCGTAGCGCAGGGCGTTGGTGACGAGTTCGCTGACCAGGAGCTCCGTGGTGTCGACCAGAGGTTCCATGTCCCAGCTGAGCAGCTGGGCGCGCGCGTACTCGCGGGCCCGGCCCACGCTGCGCGGCTCGCGCGGCAGGGTCCAGTCGCCGACGGACTCGGTGGGCAGACCCTGTACACGTGCCATCAGCAGCGCGATGTCGTCCTCGCCGTGATGGGTGTCGAGGGTGTTGAGGACGTGGTCGCACACGTCCTCCAGGGGCTGGGTGGGGTCGGAGAGGGTGCTGACGAAGGCCTGGAGGCCCTCGTCGAGGGGGTGATCGCGGCTTTCGACCAGTCCATCCGTGTAGAGCGCGAGCAGGGCGCCCTCGGGGAGTTCGACCTCGACCTCCTCGAAGGGCTCGCCGCCGACGCCCAGCGGCAGGCCCGGCGGCACGTCGAGCATCAGGGCCGGCTCACCCGGCTCGACCAGGACGGGCGGCAGATGGCCCGCGTTGGCGAAGGTGCAGCGCCGGGTGACGGAGTCGTAGACGGCGTAGACGCAGGTGGCGAGGTACACCTCCGACAGGTCCGCCTCCCGGGGGCGGCGGGCCGCCCGGGTCGCCTGCTGCACTCCGCCCGGGGCGCCGAGGCCGCGGGCGATCTCGTCCAACTGGGAGAGCACCTCGGCCGGTTCGAGGTCGAGCTGCGCCAGGGTGCGTACGGCCGTACGGAGTTCGCCCATGGCGACGGCGGCGCGCAGGCCGCGGCCCATGACGTCGCCGACGACCAGCGCGGTGCGGTGCCCGGGGAGTTCGATGACGTCGAACCAGTCGCCGCCGACCTCGCTGGGCCGGCCGGTGTTGGCGTTGCCGGGCAGATAGCGGCAGGCGATGTCGAGGCCGGAGGCCTCCGGGTCGCCGGGCGGGAGCAGGGACCGTTGCAGTATCAACGCGCGTTGGTGCTCCCGCCGGTAGAGGCGGGCGTTGTCGATGCAGACGGCGGCGCGCGCGGCGAGTTCGACGGCCAGGTCCCGGTCGCGGTCGCCGAACGGCTCGCTGCCCTTCGTACGGGCGAACTGCACGAGCCCGACGACGGTGTCGTGGGCGACCATCGGCACGGCGAGCGTGGACTGCACGAGTCCGCCGTCCTCGCCGGGGACGGTCTGCGGGCGGGCCGTGCGCAGGGCGTCCGCGCAGGGCGAGTTGAACGGGTAGTGGTGGACGGCGCCGACCGCGACGGGCACCCCGGTGCCGGTGAAGGGCGCGTCGGAGACGGCGCTGGCGAAGGCCACGCGGCGCAGTTCGGCGCTGCCGTCGGCGAGCCCGGGCGGGGTCTCGTCGCCTACCAGCAGGCCCTGGTAGAGGTCGACGGTGGCCAGGTCGCAGAAGCCGGGCACGACGACGTCGAGGAGCTGACGGGCCGTGGTCTCCAGGTCGAGGGAGTTGCCGATGCGGGCGCCGGCCTCGTTCAGCAGGGCGAGGTTGCGGCGGGCGGCGGCGGCCTCGCGGGCGGCGGCGCGGCGCGAGGTGATGTCCGTGCCCAGCCAGGCGATGCCGATGGGCCGGCCCGAACCGCTGTGCACGCGATAGAGGTTGACGGACCAGTGGCGGCGCTCGTCGGAGCCCGGCACGAAGCCCGTGACGTGCATGTCCGTGATGGAGTTGCCGGTCTCCAGGACGCGGCGCAGCGTGGCGGCGACCCGCTCGGCCTCGCCGCGCTGGAGGTAGTCGTGGACGCCCTTGCCGCGGTGGTCGTCGGGTTCGCCGCCGAAGACGGACGCGAACCGGTGGTTGGCGCGGCGGACCCGCAGATCGGAGTCGATCAGCAGGAAACCGAACGGGGATTGACCGAAAATGGCCTGCGAGGCGGCGAGGTCGGTCTCGATGCTGCGCAGGGTGCGGACGTCGACGACGATGCAGACGGCGGCCTTCTCGCCGTCCTCGGTGCGCGTCGGCATGACGTACACCTCGGCGAGTCCCTCGCGCCCGCACTCCCCCTCGGCGTCCTTGGGCATACGGAACGGCACCACGCCGGTCCACTCGCGGCCGTCGAGGATCTCGGCCATCTTGCGCATGCCCCGCTCGCGCAGGCTCGGGTCGATGAACGCCGCTATGGGGTCCATGCCGACGGCGCGTTCGGCGGGGATGCCGAAGAGGTGCTCGGCGCGCAGGCTCCACTGGTCGACCAGGCCGTCGGGGCCGATGGAGAAGGACGCGACCTTGATGTAGTCGTAGATGGATCCGGGGGGACTGCTCTGCCACATGGCGTCCCCGGGCTGCACCCCGTCGGCCGCGAGCGCACCTCCCACCGCGGAGGCCAGGCCGTCCGCGGCCATCGCCCTCGCGCCCTCCGACGGGTCCTCGGACTCCGTGGCCTTCGCTGGTATCTCGCTCACGCGAACCGTCCCCTCCAGCTCACCGCGTCCGGCACCGGTCACCGGGGGCGGCTGCCCGCAGTATCCAGCACTACGGTGCCGCACAACACGGTGTTCACGATCACAGCACGGTCCCGATGGTTTTCGGTCCGGACCGTGACAACACTTCCAGTCTTCTAACCAGGGGACACGTCGTCGAATCCCGTCCGTCGGCAACCGCCACTGGCCTGAACCATTCGCTCGACAGCGTCCGGGCGGACGTACACCGATTTTTCACTCCGGAACGGCGAGTTCGAACCACACGGTCTTTCCCACGCTGCCCGGCCGCGTGCCCCAGCGGCGGCAGGAGGAGGCCACGAGTTGGAGCCCGCGGCCGCTCTCGTCCTCGGGTCTGGCGGCGCGCTCGCGGGGCGGGTCGGGGAGCGGGTCGGAGACCTCCACCAGCAGGACGCCGTTCAGTTCGGAGGGGCGGACCAGGCGGACACCGATGGGGCCCGTGGCGTGCCGCAGGGCGTTGGTGACCAACTCGCTCACCAACAGCGCCGTGAGGTCGGCCAGGCTGTCGAGGCCCCAGCCGAGGAGCCGGCCGCGGACGGCCTGGCGTGCGGTGCGCACGGCGCCCGGCTCGGCGGGAAACGTCCACTCGGCGCGGTCACCTTCGGTGTCGATCACGCCGATCACTTCCCCGGCAGCGGGCTCACCCATGTCCTGTTTCATGGGGTTAATGGGCACATACCCGATATCCAGGGCGGAGTACCGCATGGGGCAGCGCACTGTGGCACGAAAGGCGTACAGGGCGCGAGCACAGCCGTCTTCGGACCTCACACGCCCTCGGCCTGCCTCAGGCGCCGGGCACTTCTCCGGTACGGGAGCCGCCGTCGAGAGGTCCCAGGTGTGCGAGTGTCTGCCGCAGCGCGGGCACGTCCTGGTCGAGCCAGTCCACGTCCCAGATCTCGTCGGGGCCGAGCCAGCGCAGCGCGTCGTGGTCCTGAAGGGGCTTGGGAGCGGCGGAGCCGGGCCGCAGTCGCGCGGTCCACACCTGCAGTACGTACGGCGACTTCAGCGGCCACTCCCCCGGGACGCGCCCGTGGGCCTCGGCGTCGACGCCGAGTTCCTCGCGCAGCTCCCGCACGAGCGCCGCGTCGGCCGTCTCCCCCGGCTCGACCTTGCCGCCGGGCAGCTCCCAGCGCCCGGCCAACTCGACCGGCGCGCTGCGCCGGGCGGCCAGCAGCCGCCCGTCGTCGACCAGCGCGGCACCCACGACGACGATCCGCTCACTCATGCGGGGAGCCTACGACGACTCCTACAACCGCTCCGACCGCTCCGACCGCGATCCGATCCGGACGACAGGGCCCAGGTCAGTCGTGCGCCGCCCCCGACCCGTTCTGGCCGAGCCGCTCGACCCAGTACAACTGCTTGTGGCCGCGGCCGTCCAGGCTGTCCGCGATCTTCTGGGCCTCGGCCCGGGTCGCGTACCGGCCGACGCGGTAGCGGTTGCCGTTGTCGTCCTCGCGTATCACGAGCCAGGGAAGAGTGATCGTGCTGTCGTTCATCGCGCCCCTCCACTTCCCACTCGCGGCCTGTGCCGTGCCCCACCCGATAAGGAAACCGCAATGCGCATATGCCCGAGCCTACGCCTAACCTTCACGCAGCGAATACGGCTTTTCACAAAGAGGTACGCAACCGGCCAGAACACAGGGGGCGCACGACAACGAACGCGCCGTCCGTGTACCTCGACGCACCCGGCCGGAGGCATACCGCATACGCCGCCGCCGACCTGCGAGAACGGCGGCCGGCTCGGGGACAACGACCGATCCGGCCGGGGACGGCCGGAGCGGTGATCGTGTGAGCGGGGCGCGCGGGGGGCGCGCCGCGGGACTGAAGTGAGCGTTCGCTACTTGACCGGAAGGTGGTAGGCGACCCGGTACCGATCGGCCGGGATGACCACGTCGGCCGTCTCGACCGGGCGGCCGGAGGCGTAGAACGTGCGCTGGACGACCAGGACCACATGGCCGGGGACGCCCCCGAGGACGAGCAGCTCCTCGGCGAGGCCGGGGCGGGCGCCCACCTCCTCGGTGACGTTGTCCACGATCACGTCGATCGCGCGCATGCGCTCGACGACCCCCATGCCGCCGAGCGGCCCCTCCTCCGGCAGCATCACCGGCGTACGGCCCGTGAGGGCGAGGGGCTCCCAGGAGGTGGAGAGCATCATCGCCTCGCCGCCCTCACGGAAGAGGTACTTCGTGCACATCACGCGCTCGCCCGGCTCGATGCCCAGCCGCTCGGCGACCGCGACACTGGCCTCGGCCTGCTCGCTGCTGGACTCCCAGGTGCCGCGCCCCTCGCCGTCGGCCTGTTCCTGGCGGAACGGCGTGGCCCCGCCGGTCGGGCGGTATCCGGAGCGGGCGATGCGCCGGGGCACGGGCCGCTCGCGCACATACGTCCCCGAGCCGGAGCGGCCCTCGACCAGGCCTTCCGCCATGAGCACCTTGCGGGCCTCCAGGGCGACGGTGTCCGAGACGCCGTACTCCTGGCGGATTCTGGCCTGGGAGGGAAGGCGGGTGTGCGGTGGCAGCTGTCCGTCGACGATCTTCTGGCGGAGATCACCCGCGACGCGCAGATACGCCGGCTGCTCACCGAATGTCACTGGCCGCTCCCATCAGGTTGTACAGACAGCAACAGCGTGGCAACCGTAGGTTGTGCGGTGCAAGCAAAGGCCAGAGAATCACTCGATGTGATGACATGGGGGCCCCGAGGGCTTTACGCAGGCACTTTCTCCCCGCTATAGCCGCCGTCACACCTCGGCTTCGGAGTCCCCGCCCTCGGTCTCCCCCGGGGTGGGCGGGGCCGTCGCGAGCCCGAGGGCCTTGCGCGCGGTGACGGTCGCCGGGCCGTCGACGTACGCGTAGGCCTTGTCGTAGTGCGTGTAGTACGTGTCCGGGTCACCGGCCGTGCTCGCCTTCGCCCACTGCTCACGGGCGTCCTCCATGTCCTTCACCAGGCCGGCGACGGGCTTCTGGGCGCCGGACGGCCAGGAGTGCCCGCGCAGTGCCTCGATCTGCTCGCCCATCACATCGTGCACCTGGGCGGCCCAGGCCCGGTGTCCGGCGAGGTCGTCCTCGGGGGTGTCCTCGGGCTCCTCGTACAGCGCCGCGTCGACGGCGTTGGCCGCCGACAGGAAGACGACCTGGTCGGTGTCGAGCGTGGTGGGGTCGCCGCGCAGGGAGCCGGTCAGTTTCGCCTTCGCGTCGCTGTGGCCGAAGACGCAGCTGATCGCGCGGTCGCCGTAACGCCAGCTGTCCCGGGACGGCATGAGGAAGTACACGTCGACGTCGGCCGGCATCGCCCAGGAGTCCATGGCGTACTGGTCCTGGAGCGCGTAGCACCTCTCGTCGGCGATGTCGGTGATCTCGGCGTCGCCCGGGAAGGCGCCGCCCGGCAGGGTCACGACCGCGAACACCTCACCGTCGTGCCCGCCCGCGCAGGACACCCGGTCGACGTCGTAGGTGTCGCCCTCCAGACCGCCGGGCGCGTCGAAGCAGTCGCCCTTCCCCAGCGAGAGGCTCTCGTTGCCCTGCGCGCCGTCCTTGAACCCCTCCCAGGCCTCGGACAGCACGCCCGTGGACAGCGCCGCCGCCCACAGCGCGATCCCGACGGACGACAGCACGGCCCCGGCGATCGCCAGCCCCCGGCCGCTCTGCCCGTTCCGCCTGATCTGCCGCAGCGCGATCAGCCCCAGCACGAGCCCCGCGGCGGGCAGGAAGCAGAGCACGCCGAGCGCGAGCGCGGCGACGGCGAGCGCGTTGACGGAGACCGGGGCCGGGGCGCCGTACGGGCGGCCGGTGGGGCCGTAGGGACCGTAGGGGCTGTAACCCTGGGCTCCCTGGGGCCAGTTCGCAGGCGGCGGGCCGAACGGGTCCCGGGGCTGCTGGTTCCCGGGGGGCGGGGGTATCGACACGGGTACGGTGCTCCTGGCTGAGGCGGTGGGAGAGAGCGGCCGTGCGGAAACCGACGTACGGCTGGCCGCATCGTAAGCGGCACGGTGACGAGGGCGGAATGCGGACGATCGACACGTCGGTAGGAGCGGTGAACCGCCTGACGGCACGCTGGGCGGCGGGGATCCGCGCGGGCACGGTGTTCTCGGCGGCCGGGGTCTGGCCACTGCTGGCCTTCCTCACGGCCGGGGCGACGGGCCGGGCACGCGAGGAGCTGACCGAGGCACTCGGCCTGCCGGCGGACCGGGCGGGCGCGGCCGGGCGGGAGTTGCTCGGGGTGCTGGCGGAGGTGGACGGCCTGGAATCCGCGCTGGGGCTGTGGACCGAGCGGACCGTGGAACTGCGGGAGGAGTGGGCGGCGCACCTCCCGGTGGGAGCGCACGGGGTGCTCACGGGCGAACCGGAGGCCGACCGGCGGGCCCTGGACGCGTGGGCCGCGCGGCGGACGGGCGGGGCGATCGAGCACCTGCCGGCGGCGCTGCGGCCGGACACGGCTCTGGTGCTGGTGAGTGCGCTGGTCCTGCGGACGGACTGGGAGGTGCCGTTCGAGGGGCATTTCGGCGGCTGGCTGGGCCGTTACGGCTCGGCCGGGCTCGTGCGGGAGGTGCCGGACATCGACGGCGTCTCGGTGGCCCGGGCCGGGCCGGGAGCCGTGACGCGGGTGGTCGTGCGCGGGGACATGGGCGTCGACGTCCATCTGCTGCTCGGCACGGAGCGGATGGGGCCGGGAGAGGTGCTGGCGGCCGGGACGGACCTGCTGGCGGGCACGCTCGACGCGGTCCCGGGAAGCCGCCTCCCGGAGGGTGCCGCCGGCCCGGGCGTGTCCGTCCACAAGCGGCGCACCCACACCGCCGAGCCGCCGTCCCTGACCCTGTTCACCGTGGAGTTCGCCCTGCGGGCCGAGCATGATCTGCTGGCGTCGCGAGGGCTCTTCGGCCTGACCACGGCCGCCCGGGACACCCCGGGCCCCCTCCCCTTCCCGGGAGTGAGCCCCACGCCGCTCGTGCTGCGCTCGGCGCGGCAGACCATGACGGCCACGTTCGGCGCGGAGGGCTTCAAGGCGGCGGCGGTGACCACGATGAGTGCCCTTTACCGGGGCCGGTCGCGGGAGGAACCGCCGTACGAGACGGTCAGGGCGGTGGCGGTCTTCGAGCGGCCCTTCGGCCTGCTCGCCGTCCACCGCGAGACGAGCCTCGTCCTCGCGGCGGGCTGGGTCGCCGACCCGAAGCCCTTCCCGGAGGACGAGGACGCCTACGTGCCGGCCACGTCAGGAGACTGACGGCCGGTCACGGTACGAGGTCAGAACTGGAGCGCCCAGGCGTCGATCCGCCCGGTGTCGAAGCGGGCGTTGTCGCTCACCCGCAGCTTCCACGTGCCGTTCGCGGTCTCCGAGGAGGCGTTCACGGTGTACGTGGTGTCGATGTTGTCCGCGCTGCCGCCGGTGCCGTACGCCTTGAGCGTGTACGCCGTGCCGTCGGGGGCGATCAGCTGGACCTGGAGGTCGCCGATGTAGGTGTGGACGACGTGGACCTCGACGGCCAGGGCCGAGGGCGCGTTGCCGGAGACGCCCGAGACGGTCACCGGGGACTCGGCGGTGGCGTTGTCGGCGATGGCCTGGTCGGCGGTGTTCTCGAAGCGCGGGCCGGGCGGGGTGGTCGTACCGCCGCCGACGTTGAGGAGCCGGTTGGGTGAGCCGGTGCCGGGGCCGGTGACGACGCCGGTGGTGGCGGCGGCCGTCAGCGCGGCGGAGACCTGCGCGGGAGTGGCCGCGGGGTTATCGGCCAGGTGGAGGGCGGCGGCTCCGGCGACGTGCGGGCTCGCCATCGACGTACCGGAGATGGTGTTGGTCGCCGAGTCGCTCGTGCTCCAGGCCGAGGTGATGGACGAGCCGGGCGCGAACAGGTCCAGGACCGAACCGTAGTTGGAGTAGCTCGCCTTGGCGTCACTGGACGTCGTGGCGCCGACCGTGACGGCCTCGGTGACGCGGGCCGGCGAACGGGTGGAGGCGTTGGTGGACTCGTTGCCGGCCGCGACCACGAAGGTGACGCCGGAGGTGATGGCGTTGCGTACGGCCGTGTCGATGGCGGTGTCGCCCGGACCGCCGAGGGACATGTTGGCGACGGCCGGCTTGACGGCGTTCCGGGCGACCCAGTCGATGCCCGCGACGACCTGGGCGGTGGTGCCCTGGCCGGAGTTGTTGAGCACCCGGACGCCGACGACCTTGGCCTTCTTGGCGACGCCGTAGGCACCGCCGGCGACCGTGCCGGCGACGTGTGTGCCGTGGCCGTGGCCGTCCTGGGCGGTGTTGTCGTTGTCGACGGCGTCGTAGCCGTAGGAGGCACGGCCGCCGAAGTCGCTGTGCGTGATGCGGACGCCGGTGTCGATGACGTACGCGGTGACGCCCTCGCCCGCCTTGTCCGGGTAGGTGTAGGAGCTGTTCAGCGGCAGGTTCTTCTGGTCGATGCGGTCCAGGCCCCAGGACGGCGGGCTGGGCTGCGTCCCGGTGATGCGGAACGTCCTGTTCTGGACGACGGAGGCGACGGCCGGGTCGGCGGCGAGACGTTTCGCCTCGGTCTCGGACGCCTCGACCTCGTAGCCGTTCAGGGCCTTGGTGTACGTCCGCTCGATGTCGGCGCCGTACTTGGCCGCCAGGGCCCGGCCCGCGGCGGAGCCGGCCTTCTGCGTCTTCAGGGTGACGATGTAGCTGTCGGCGACGGCGTTCGCCGCGCCCTCGTACTGAACGCGCCCTTCGGAGGCGGCCGGTGCCGCGCCGGCGGGGAGGGCGGAGACGAGGCTCGCGACGAGCGCCGCTGTGGCCGTCGCGCCGAGCGCGGCCAGTCTTCGCCGGGTGGATCCGTGGGGAGTACGCATCACTGCCATCTGAGGGGTCCTCCTCAATCGGTGGTGCGCTGTGGGGTGTGGTGCACGCCCGTCGAAGCCACCCTAGAGTCATGGTCATGTCAAACCTGGGTGACTCCTGTGCGTCAGCCGAAAGATTGAGGCCTCCACAGGAATTGCACAAGGGTCCTGCACGGCCGAGGCCGGGGACATCAGCGCCCTGCGCCAGGGCGCCGAACTCCTCCGGCCTGGTCGGGAATGGTGCGAGACCGCCTAGTAACTGTCGTAGCCGGGCTCACCCTTCGGCCGGTAGACGCCGACGACGGTGCCGCCCTTCGTCGTCGAGACGCTGACCGGCTCCAGCGCGGAGGGGATCGCCCCGTCGGCGAACAGCCGCTTGCCGGTGCCGATGATCACCGGGTGGATGGTCAGCCGGTACTCGTCGACGAGGCCGTGCCGCATGAGGGTCTGGGCGAGGTCACCGCTGCCGACGACGTTGATGTCGCCGCCGTCGGACTCCTTCAGCTCGCGTACGGCATCGACGGTGTCGCCCTCCAGCAGCGTGGAGTTCTGCCACTCGACGGACGTCAGGGTCCGGGACGCCACGTACTTGTGCATGCTGTTCATCCGGCCGGTGAACGGGTTGCCGGGATCGGCGGTCGGCCAGTACGACGCGAAGATCTCGTACGTCTTGCGGCCGAGCAGCATCGCGTCGGAGTGCTCGTACCAACCGGCGATGGCCGAGCCGACCTCGTCGTCGACCACCGGCTTCTGCCAGCCGCCGTGCTCGAAGCCGCTCTCCGGGTCCTCGTCCGGACCGCCCGGCGCCTGCATGACGCCGTCCAGCGTCAGGAACGTGCAAACGATGATCTTGCGCATGGTGTGCTCCCTTCGTCGACTGGTAGACCGCGCCACCGTCGGAAAATCATCGGCGGAACGTCCGCGGCGCGGCACGCCCGAGCATCCGGGGGCGAGGGTCGCGGATGTGCACGAGGGGGCGACGGTCAGTCGTCGAACCCCGTGGCCCGGGCCCGCTTCTCCCACGCCAGGACCTCGTCGCGTACCTGGTCGAGATGGCCGAGGACGGCGCTGACGCCGTCGTCGCCGAGGGGCAGACGCAGCGGCGTGGTGTCGGCGTCGAGCGCGGCCAGGATGAGGGCGGCGGCCTTGGCCGGGTCGCCGGGCTGGGTGCCGTCACCGCCGGCGACCGCTCCCCGGGTCCGGCTCACCTTGCCGTACACGCCGCTGTCCGCACTGGTACCGGCCCGCCCGGTCTCGAACAGCCCCGTGCGGAAGGCGCCCGGCTCGACGATCAGCACCTTGACGCCGAACTCCGCGACCTCGTCCGCGAGTCCCTCGGACATGCCCTCCAGGGCGAACTTCGTCGCGCTGTACGCCGAGAAGCCCGCGAAGGACATCTGTCCGCCCATGCTGCTCATCTGGACGATCGCGCCCGACCGGCGCTCGCGCAGGTACGGCAGCACGGCCCGGGTGAGGGCGGCCGGGCCGAAGACGTGCACCTCGAACAGCGCCCGCAGCTCCTCCTCGGTGGTCTCCTCGAAGGCACCGACATGGGTCCGGCCCGCGTTGTTGACCAGGACGTCGATCCGTCCATGCCGCGCCACGACGTCCCGTACGGCGGCCTCGGCGGCGCCCGTGTCGGCGACGTCCAGGCGCAGTGCCTCCACCCGGTCGGGGTGGGCGGCGACCAGGTCGTCCAGCGCCTCGGGGCGCCGGGCCGCGCCGACCACCACGTCGCCCGCGGCGAGGGCCGCCTCGGTGATCGCCCGGCCGAAACCGCTGCTCGCACCCGTGATCAGCCACACCTTGTTCATGACAGCTCCCCGTCTCACGTCGTCACGCGCTCGTGTCGTCACGCCGATCAGCCTCTCGCCCGTCCCGCCGCCCGGTCCAAGACCTTTGGTGATAACCAATGGCTATGACCCTGGACGTTCATGTGCGCGACCTGCGCTACTTCGTGGCGGTGGCCGAGGAACTGCACTTCACCCGCGCCGCCGAGCGCCTGTACGTGTCACAGCCCGCGCTGAGCAAGCAGATCCGGGCGCTGGAGCGGCAGTTGGGCATCGAGCTGTTCCGGCGCGACCGGCACGGCGTGGCCCTCACCGACGCCGGTACGGCACTGCTGCCGCACGCGCGCCGGGTGCTGGACGCGTGGGAGGAGGGTGCGGCCGCGATGGACACCGCCCGGGCGGCGCGGCGCAGCACGCTGGTCGTGGGCATGAGCACCAGCCCGGTCCGCGGCGGCCTGCTGCCCGCGATCCGCTCCCGCTTCACGGCCGCGCACCCGGAGACCCTCCTCCGGCTGCGGCAGGTCAACTGGGAGGACCCGACCGCGGGCCTCGCCGACGGCGCCGCGGACGTGGCCTTCGTCTGGCTGCCGCTGCCCGGCCAGGAGCGCTACGACTGGACGGTCGTCGCCGAGGAACCGCTCATGGTCGCCCTCCCGGACACGCACCCCCTGTCCGACCGCACCGAGGTCGACTTCACGGACCTGCTCGACGAGCCGTTCCTCGCGCTGCCCGAGAGCACGGGCCCGCTGCGCGACTTCTGGCTGGCCCTGGACGCCCGCGACGGCCGCCCTCCCCGGATCGGCGCCGAGATCGCGAGCACGGAGGAGACGTACGAGGCGCTGACCGCCGGTCTCGGCGTGTGCCTCGTGGCCGCGGGCAACGTCCCCCTGCTCACCCTGGGCGGCGTGACCGCCCGCCCGGTGCGGGGTGTCACACCCAGCCGCTATGTCCTGGCCTGGCGCCGGGAGGACGGGCGACGTCCGCTGGTCCGGGCGTACGCGGAGGCCTGCCGGCGGGTCACGGGCCGGGAGTAGCCGAGCTGCTCCCCTGGCCGAGCCGCTCCGGCCCTGGCCGAGCCGCTCCGCCTCCGGCCGGGCCGACGCCCCCCGTCGACGCCCACGCCCGCCGCTCATGAACATCTCGTTGCACGCCACCCCCGTAGCCCTCCGGGCCGCTGATACTGACCGGACGTTCGAAGGGCCGGGGGAAGCGGGGCGACGGTGGGCTGGACCGTGTGGGGAGGGCTGGCCGCCGGGCTGGTGATCGCGACCGTGACCGCCCCGGTCGGAGTCTCCGGCGCGGTGTTCCTGCTCCCGGTCCAGCTGAGCGTCTTCGGTGTGCCCAACCCGGCGGTCACCCCGACCAACCTGCTGTACAACGTCGTGGCCGGACCCGGAGCCCTGTGGCGCTACCGCCACGACGGCGCCCTGCGCGGCGACCTCGCCCGGCGTCTGGTGCTGGGCACGCTGCCCGGCGTCCTCCTCGGCGCCACCGTCCGGGTCTTCGCGCTCCCCGGCCCGGGCGTCTTCCGGCTCCTGGCCTCCGCCCTGCTGCTGCCGCTCGGCCTGTGGCTGTTCCTGCGCGCCCTCGCCCCGGCACGCCACCGCCCGTCGCCCGCGGCTGAGTTGGCCCCGCGCACGCTGACCGGCCTCGCGCTGGCGGTCGGCGTGGTCGGCGGCATCTACGGCATCGGCGGCGGCTCCCTGCTCGGCCCGGTCCTCGTCGGACGCGGCCTGCCCGTCGCCCGCGTCGCCCCGGCCGCGCTCGCCGCCACGTTCGCCACGTCGCTCGTCGGCGCCACCGCCTACGCGCTGTTGTCGCTGATGAGCTCCGGAGAGGTCGCCCCCGACTGGTGGCTCGGCCTCGCCTGCGGCACGGGCGGCCTCATCGGCGGCTACCTCGGCGCCCGACTCCAGCCCCGCCTGCCCGACCGGGCCCTGCGCCTCCTCCTCGGCACCCTCGCCACGGCCGTCGGCACGCTGTACGCCGCCCAGAGCCTGGGCTGACCGCCCGAGCCTCGTAGAGACCGACCCTGACGCCCCGGATCGACTTTCCGAGGCGTAGCCTCACCCGGAGGAGTCGGAGTCTCCGCCGCCGACTGCACCGCCCAGCACACGCTCAAGCCTGCGTGCTTCGTCGGCCAAGCGCAGAGTGACAGCCTCGCCGTCATACCCCTCGCGGGTGAGATGGTCGGCGAGTGTCTCCAGGAGAGTGATGGCGGAGCGCACCCGCACCTCAACGCTTTCGCCCTCCTCTGCGAAGGCCTGGTCCTGCCCGTTCAGTGCCGACAGGGCGAGTCTCGTGTCTTCGCGTACATGCGCCGGGAGCCCCGATCGCCCGAGGTGGCGCAGCAGACGCTGCATCACACGTTCGACCTCCTCGAGGAGGCGCACGTCGCGGTCAACAGTGAACCCTGCGTCCGTAACGGTGATGCTACGCAGGAAACTCGTGTGTGTGCCGCTCGGTAGGGAGGCTTGCAGGGCCAGGCCAGACGCCGTCGATCGTGCCATTGTGCCCTCCCTGCAGTGCAGCGCTTGGCGGAAACAGGGATGGACGTACAGATCGTCCTCATACAGCTGGACAGGCAACGACGTCGAACCCGCGTACGCGACGCTGTCGCCCCGCCTCACCCCAAGGAAACCGATGGCGAAGAGGGCCGCCACCAAGGCCTGTGCGGTGAGGTGCTCGGTGTAGGCGGAGTACGCCCCGTGCAGGTCTGCACGGATGGCGGAGAAACGTTCGCCGAACTCGTCCCGGGAGACCCGGTGGTCGCCGTTCTCGAACAGGGCGAAGACTTCGCGCAGAAACGGGAATCCGACGTTGTACTCCCTGGCAAGGTCCTCCAGCTTCCACTGGGAGAAACGCTTGGTCGCGGCCAGGACATCGGACTCGCGCACCGTGCCGTGCCCCCGTTCCCAGGCGACGTCACGGCAGAGGGTGAGGAACTGGATGGCGTCGCGCGGGCGAGGCAGGCAGTGGCGTTCGAGATAGTCGGCCGTCGGCTCGCCACCGACGGCGCTGGGGAAAACATCGCCCCACAATTGCTCATGGGTGAGCTGTCGCCTCAAGGAAACGGACGCTCGGGCGAGCGCCAAGTCACGCAGGGCTTCCGGGGTCCAGGTGATCTGCATTTCCTCACTGCGGAACTTGTCACCGTCCGCGAAGTTGAGGGTGTCGTAGATGTCGGAGCGGATGAACAGCACGCAGCGCACCGACGTGCCAAAGGTCCTTGCCAGGTGCTTGGAAGCCAGAAGCAGCCCCGTGACTAGGGCATGGCTGTCGGGGTCCGCCGCCCATACCAGTTCCAGCTGGTCGACCAGGACGAGCAGAGGCGGGTGCCCGGCGGTGGCGCAGTCCAGCGCTCCTTGAGCCGCCCGAACGCCGGCTTCGAGCGCCTCGAGCTGACGCATCGCGCGGGCACCTTCGGAGCCGGGCCCTGCCGTGCCCTCACCAGTCTCCACACTGGCCTCGATCCCGAACATCTTCACGGACAGCGTCGCCGACTGCAGGCGACTCGTGCCACGTCTGAGCCTGTCCGTGAGGCGTGCCTCGTGCTCCTCGCCGTTGGTCCGCAGAAATTCGCGCAGCGCACGGACAGGCGCAGGTTGGCGCAGCGACCGGCTGTGCTGGGCGCGCGCATGCTCGACCACGTAACGGGCGACCTGTACGGCGAACAGATAGCGCCAAATCAGCGACTTGGCGGTGTCCGACGTGATGCCCTGCAGGTCGAATCGGCGGATCTCATCGCCCGCAGCGTTGTCCGGCATGATCTCAGCTGTGGGACCGGGATACAGCCCTCCGTGGGCGAGTTGAGCACAGATGGCGCTCTTGCCCGAGCCCTTTCGGCCGATGACCAGCGATTTGCGCCCATGGAGTGCCGCTTCGTAGGCGAGGGTCCGCTGGAAGCCCTGCCTCAGCAGGCCGTCGGCGAAGTCGTGCTCGGCGTCATCACGCCCGAAGAAGAGATCACGTACCGGCTGGTGCAGTTGATCCACGATGTCCGCGACTCCTCCTGTGTCGGTGGCTCCTTGATGGGTGCCTCGGCAGGCCCTGCGGTACGGATCCGCGCCAACAGCCCGCTCAGATTAGCCGTTCAGAAGCCAGATGACGGAGGCGTACACATAATGAGCAAGACAGACCCGAGTTATTTGTGATGCCGAGTGAGAAGCCTGGTCGACGGAGGCTTCAGCCAATTTCGGGGGACGAAGTGGGCGAGTACGGGGACGCAGAGGCACCTCTCAGTGAAGTTGCAGGAGCGTTACGGCGGTTGGACGGCGAGGTCGACGTCTTGGGGACGCAGGTCGCAACAGTGCAGGGCGACGTCACGGCTCTGCGCGGCGAGTTGCGGACCATGGCTTCTGAACTCAGTGACGTGTCACACACCATCGACCTGGTCGAGGACTCCATACGCCAACTTGGCCAAAAGTGGGATGAGTTCACAGACCGGTACGCCAAAGATCAGGCACGGGCACGTGCCGAGGCAGAGTTGACCCGGCTGACGACCGAGTGGCACGCACAGTTCGAACAGCGCCGACAGACCCGTGCCCTGGCTCACGGACTCGTCCACGCGCTGACGAAAGACGCTCTGGAGAAAGGGATGGTGGACAAAGACCTGATGGCCGCATGTGCCCAGGAACGCATGCTCATGGACCGCGGCTTCTGGCTCGGTCCGGCCGTGGTCGCTCTCGCTGCCCGCCATCTTGACAAAGAACCGCAGATGCACCGGGCCCGGGCTCAGGCTTACTCCATCGACCCGGCCCGTGCCAACCTCTTCTTTACCTTGACCTGTACCCGCCTGGGCGAACTGGACGAAGCCGCCCGCTGGATGGACCGCTATCTGCAGTCACTCGACCCCTACGCCTTGGACGAGGACTTCCACGTCGTACTCGACGCCGTCGCTTGCAACGAGCTGGGAGCGCAAGCCCATGCATACACCCGGCAGGCGATGCGGCAGTGGCTCAGCCGTCTGGACCTGGCCCAGGCGACCACACTGGAGACTCAAGTCGCTCGTAGCATGGGTGACTTGGGAAAGACCCTACCCGCGCAGCGGTACCAGGATCTAAGCAGCTTGTGTGCCGACAACTGGGGCGTCCTGCGCAGCGGCTGGGAGTGGGCGACCATCCCGAAGGCCACGCTCGCCCATCTGCGCCGCGCCTTCCCCGGCGACCTCGACGACGGCCCGGCAGGACACGCCGACAGTGCTCTCGACGCGCTCATCGACCGACACGACGCCGACGAGGCTCAGCTCGCGTCGCGCATCCGCTATCTCGAACTGGTCGTCGAGCACGGCGGCGACGAGGAGACAGCACGCCAGGAGCACTCGGAACAGCGGAATGCCGCAAGGCCGGTAAACCTCCGGACACTGCTGGTGAACGCCGTCTTCATGCCGGAAGCCGTGCGTCTGGGAGAAGAGGCACGCTTGTTGGCACTCCGTGCGGTGTGGCCTCACGTGCTGAGCGCGTCAGAGGCCTATGTGCAACGCTCCCGGTCAATGCTCCCCCGGCAGATCGACGTCAGCTGGGGTGAGTGGAATCGCCCTCTACCCGCAGACCCGACCGTGGCCGTGCCAAAACAGCAACTGGTTGACGAAGTACGGGAGCTGATAGAGGAGCGCACCCACCAAGAGGTCGAATCCGTCCAACTTAATCGGTTCCGGTTTCTCGCCGCCGTCGTAGCGACCGGAGTGAGCACGATCATGGCGTTCCTCCTACCACAGGGGGCACCGCGAGTCATCGCCTCCACCCTCGCAACCGCTGCCGTCATTCTGGCGATCACCGAGTGGCGGCGAGTCCCGGCGCGCAAGCAGGAACTCAGCCGCGAAGGCCAGGACAGTGCTCAGGCCGCCACCGCCGTCCTGAACCGGGCGCTGACCCAGCGCATCACGTTCTTCACGGCATGGCGCGAGAACCTCGATGTTGCTCCCCAGCTTGCAACCTGGGCGAACCAGGCGTGGAGAGGCGAGGCGGGCGCGCTCGAAGGAGGCACTCGGGACGCAAGCGGCGACAAGAGGGGGAACGAGTGATGACGGGTCCGCGGGACGGCCGCCGCTTTGTCGGTCGCGGCGGCCGCTTCGAACTGGTTGACCACATCGGTAGCGGCGGATTCGGAGACGTGTGGCGTGCCCGCGACGGGATGCTCAGCCGCGAAGTAGCTCTGAAGTTCCTCGCCTTGGACCGGCTGGCCGGGCCGCGGCCGGATCCAGAGCGCGTCCCGCAAATACGTGACCGGTTCGCACGCGAGAGCCTGATCGCCGCCAAGGTCGATAGCCCGTACGTCGCTAGGATTTACGATTGCGACATGGGCGACGAGACGCCATTCCTCGTCATGGAGTACGTGGACGGTGAGCCTTTGAATGCCCATGTGGGCGTCACCCCCCTGCCACTGGCACGTACCTGTCGTTGGAGCAGTCAGATCGCCCAGGGCCTCGCCGCCGCTCACGACCAGAGCGTCGTCCACCGTGACATCAAACCCGGCAATGTGCTCGTTCGGGAGGCCGACAGCGACGTACGCATTGTCGACTTCGGTCTGTCACGTTTCGTCGACGCCACCGAGACGCGGAGCGCGGCCGGCACACCGCTGTACATGTCACCGGAGCGTTGCCGCGCCGAGCCGGGCGACGAACGCAGCGACCTGTACTCACTCGGCTGCGTGATGTACGAAATGGTCACCGGATGGCCACCCTTCGGCGACACCCGCGCCGATCCCGTCGCCCTCGCCCAAGCCCACCAGAACAAGGCGCCCACGCCGCCGCGGGCACAGGTGGCCGGAGTGCCGCCGACAGTCGAAAAACTGATCATGGCCCTCCTTGCCAAGGATCCCCAGCAGCGGCCCCACAACGCGCGCGCGGTCGTCCACGCGATCAAGGAGATCGAACGGGACCTCGATGCGTCCGGAGCGGAGCGGCGTGCCGACGGCCCCGCACCGGCCCCAGGCGCATCCATGTCCGACAACGGCTTCGCGGATCAACTGAGCGCTGCCGAACTCTCCGTACGGCGGCTCATCTGGAAACACGGCCAAGACCATGCGCTGGTCATCACGGCACGCATGGAGCTGGCCGACCTCACTGGGCACAGCGGTGACGTACGCGGAGCCGCCGAGCTGTACGACCGGCTCGGTCGGGACTGCAGCGCCTGGTTCGGCCCGGGCCACGGCCGCACGCTCGACGCCTTTGAAGGCATGGCGCGATGGGTCAGCGCCCGAAGCGGGTCAACCCAGTAGTGCATGCGCCGTGTGATGAGGATGGCCCGTGACGGAGCACCTGGAGTGCTACCTGCCGAATCCTGGCCTCCGCCTGCGGAAACGAAGTTCCCCCTTGGAGCGCCCCATGGTCGTTCCGGCACGAGAGCGGCGACCCCAGCACAGACAGCCCGGCGGTCAGTAGTGATAGCGAGCTGCGAGGATGACTACCTCCTTGTCCGTGACCAGGTAAACGAGGCGGTGCTCGTCGTCGATCCGCCTCGACCACGCACCAGGCAAGTGGTACTTGAGCGGCTCGGGCTTGCCGATCCCCGTGAAGGGGTCACGTTTGACGTCCTCGATGAGCTTGTTGATTCGAGCAAGCACCTTGCGGTCGTTCTTGAGCCAGGACGTGTAGTCCTCCCAGCCCTGATCCTCGAAGACAAGCCTCACACGGCACCCGCAGCAGGATCCGCCGCATCCGGATCGATCAGCTCGCGCTCCGACACGTTGATGTTACTCAGAGCGTTCTCGTACGCCTTGAGCAGCCGCCGCGCGTTCGCAGGCGAGCGCAGGAGATACGAGCCCTCGCGCAGCGCCGCGTAGTCCTCGGCCGAGACAAGCACGGCGTTGCCATGCTTAGAGACGATCTCGATGGCCTCGTGATCATCGTTGACCTTCTTGATCAGCGGAAAGAGAGCCTTGCGGGCTTCGCTCGCAGTTATGGACATGACTGGCTCCCTAACATCAAGTGGTACCGGATAGCGTACCACTTTGCAGTCCAGTCAAATGGAAACCCGACGCCATCCCAGCACGGGAAACAGCAAGGGGCCGCCTCCCGGAAGAGCCGACCCCATTCGACCTGCAAGTTTGCCAGGCTGCCAACGTGGTGTTATTTCACTCGCTCACACGTTGAACCGGAACTCCACCACATCCCCGTCCTGCATCACATAGTCCTTGCCCTCCATGCGGGCCTTGCCCTTCGCGCGGGCCTCGGCCACCGAGCCGGACTCCACCAGGTCGTCGAAGGAGATGACCTCCGCCTTGATGAAGCCCTTCTGGAAGTCGGTGTGGATGACGCCGGCGGCCTCGGGGGCCGTGGCGCCCTTCTTGATGGTCCAGGCGCGGGATTCCTTGGGGCCTGCCGTCAGGTAGGTCTGGAGGCCGAGGGTGCGGAAGCCGACGTGGGCCAGGGTCGCGAGGCCGGGCTCCTCCTGGCCGACGGACTGGAGGAGTTCGAGGGCCTCGTCGTCGTCGAGCTCGGCGAGGTCCGCCTCCAGCTTGGCGTTGAGGAAGATCGCCTCGGCGGGGGCGACCAGGGCGCGCTGCTCGTTCTTGAAGTCCTCGTCGGTCAGCTCGTCCTCGTCGACGTTGAAGACGTAGAGGAAGGGCTTGGTCGTGAGCAGGTGCAGGTCGTGCAGGAGCTCGGCGCGCTCGCTGCCCTGGACGATGCCGTGCCCGAAGAGCGTGTCGCCCTTCTCCAGGATCTCCTTGGCCTCCTCGACCGCCTTGACCTTGGGCTGGATGTCCTTCTTGATCCGTGACTCCTTCTGGAGACGCGGCAGGACCTTCTCGATGGTCTGGAGGTCGGCGAGGATCAGCTCGGTGTTGATCGTCTCGATGTCGTCCTTGGGCGAGACCTTGCCGTCGACGTGCACGACGTTCTCGTCCTTGAAGGCGCGGATGACCTGGCAGATCGCGTCGGACTCACGGATGTTCGCGAGGAACTTGTTGCCCAGGCCCTCGCCCTCGGACGCACCGCGCACGATGCCCGCGATGTCGACGAAGTCGACCGTGGCCGGGAGGATCCGCTCCGACTTGAAGATCTCGGCCAGCTTGCCGAGCCGCGGGTCGGGGACGCCGACGACACCGACGTTCGGCTCGATCGTGGCGAACGGGTAGTTGGCCGCCAGCACGTCGTTCTTGGTCAGGGCGTTGAACAGGGTCGACTTGCCGACATTCGGCAGACCGACGATTCCGATCGTGAGCGACACGTTGCGACTTCCCGTGAGTGGAGAGGGCAGGGGGCCGGGAGACCGGCCGATCCACCAGTCTACGGCGTACCCGAAACCACCCCGGCGGCGTATCGAACGCTTGGCCAAGCCTCGGTCCACGGCGTGTCTGAAGGCCTATTCGGCATATTGAACGACCTAAGTTGGTGCAGTGGAGCAATACAGGACGCGACCTGCCCAGTACGGACCGCGACGTGACCGGCCGAGATCGTCCCTGCCGCCGCAGGCGGGACGAGGAGCGGGCGGCGGTGCGGTGCGAGCGGTCCGGCAGCCGGGACCGCAGCGGCGCCACCCGGCGGTACGGCGGCCCGCCCCCGCCCCGGCGCCCGCCGCGGCGAGGTTTCCCAACCCCCGGCTGACCGGGCTGGGCAGCGGGTTGTTCTGCGCGCTGGTGATGTTCCTGCTCGGCGGGCTGTGCGCCGTGCTGTTCGGGGCGTCGCTGACGGCGTACGGGGTGCTGTTCCTGCCGGTGTGCGCGCTGACCGCCGTCTGGGTGCGGCGCGGGGATCTGATGACCGCGCCCGTCGTCGTGCCGATCGCCTTCGCCGTGGGGCTGGTGCCGGTGGCGGACGGCGACGACGGCACCGGTGGCAAGCTGATGGGCCTGGTGACGGCGCTCGCCACGCAGGCCGGGTGGCTGTACGGCGGCACGCTCATCGCCGGGCTGATCGTGATCACCCGGCGGATCCGGCTGGTGCACCGGCGACGGACGGCGGCCGGGGCCCGCCCGTCCGCCGGTGTGACGCCCCGGCTCTGACCGGCTCTAATGCCCTGCCGCCCGCATCGCCGCCCCCACGATCCCCGCGTTGTTCTGCAGCTGTGCCGGGACGATCTCCGCCTTGATGCCCTCGATGTGCGGCAGGAACTTCTGTGACTTGCGGCTGACGCCGCCGCCGATGATGAACAGCTCCGGCGAGAACAGCATCTCGACGTGGGCGAGGTATTTGCGCACGCGGTGGACCGCCCAGTGCTCCCACGTCATGTCGTGGTCCTCGCGGGCCTTGCTGGAGGCCCGCTTCTCCGCGTCGTGCCCGTCGAGCTCCAGGTGGCCCAGCTCGGTGTTGGGGACCAGGACGCCGTCGACGAAGACCGCGCTGCCGATGCCCGTGCCGAACGTGAGCACGATCACCGTGCCCCGGCGGTCGCGGCCGGCGCCGAAGTTCATCTCGGCGACGCCCGCCGCGTCCGCGTCGTTCACCACCGTCACCGGCAGTCCGCCCAGCCGCTCGCCGAGCAGCACGCGCGCGTCGGTGTCGATCCAGCTGTCGTCGACGTTCGCCGCTGTCCGGATCGTCGCTCCGTCGGTGACCACGCCCGGGAACGTGACCCCGACCGGGCCCGTCCAGCCGAAGTGGTCGACGACCTGCTTGACGCCGTCGGCCACCCCGTCGGGCGTGGCCGGCTGCGGGGTGAGGACCTTGTGGCGCTCCTGCGCCAGGTCGCCCTTTTCCAGGTCCACCGGGGCACCCTTGATCCCGGAACCGCCGATGTCCACGCCGAAGATCTGCATGGCCCTACGTTACGACGAGGGACTGACAGTCACCGGCCGGATGGCGAACCCCGCCCGGCGACTCCCCGATCACTCCCCGATCACTCCCCGGAATCCTCACCGGTTCCGGCACCGCCACGCTCGGCGGCCAGCGCCGTCGCCTCCTCGCGCAGGTCGCGGCGCAGCTCCTTGGGCAGCGAGAAGGTGATGGACTCCTCGGCCGCCTTGACGATCTCGACGTCCTCGAAGCCGCGCTGGGACAGCCACTCCAGGACCTGCTCGACCAGGACCTCCGGGACGGAGGCGCCCGAGGTGACGCCGACCGTGGAGACACCCTCCAGCCAGGCCTCGTCGATCTCGTCGGCGAAGTCGACGAGGTACGCCTCGCGCGCTCCGGCGATCTTGGCGACCTCCACGAGCCGCTTGGAGTTGGAGGAGTTGCGGGAGCCGACCACGATGACCAGGTCGGACTCGGCGCCCATCTGCTTCACGGCCAGCTGGCGGTTCTGCGTGGCGTAGCAGATGTCGTCGCTGGGCGGGGAGATGAGCTGCGGGAACTTGTCCTTCAGGGCGTCGACGGTCTCCATGGTCTCGTCGACGGACAGCGTGGTCTGGGAGAGCCAGACGACCTTGGACGGGTCGCGGACCTCGACCTTCTGCACATCGCCCGGCCCGTCGACGAGCTGGATGTGGTCGGGGGCCTCGCCGGAGGTGCCGATGACCTCCTCGTGTCCCTCGTGGCCGATCAGGAGGATGTCGTAGTCCTCGCTCGCGAAGCGGACGGCTTCCTTGTGGACCTTGGTGACGAGCGGGCAGGTGGCGTCGATGGTGGCGAGGCGGCCCCGCTCGGCCTCCTCGTGGACGACCGGGGCCACGCCGTGCGCGGAGAACATGACGATGTTCCCCGGGGGCACTTCCTCCGTCTGCTCGACGAAGATCGCGCCCTTCTTCTCCAGGGTCTGCACGACGTACTTGTTGTGGACGATCTCGTGCCGGACGTAGACCGGAGCCCCGTACTGCTCCAGCGCTTTCTCGACGGCGATCACGGCGCGGTCCACACCCGCGCAGTAGCCACGGGGGGCGGCGAGCAGGACACGGCGGCCAGGCGAAGCAGACATGCGTCCCATCGTAAGGCCGCGTCCCGCGGGTCGAAGATCGCATCCGTGTGGAGTCCCCGGGAAGACTGACAGGGGGCGATGTGAGTGACGCCCGGATGGTGCGGGTGCCTTCCCCCTCGGGCGGGGCGCGGGCCGTCTTCGTCGAGTCGTCCCACAGGCCCCGGAGCGTCGGCTGCTGTTCGCGATGGTGGGGAACCGGCCGCTGCCGCACGTGCCGTCCCGCGCGGACGCCGGGTGTCCCGAGTGGCGCTGCGGCGCTCGGCCGTTGGGGCTGGCCGCGGCGCGGAGGCAGCGGGACCAGCTGCCCCGGCCGACGGTGCGGGCCGGGCCCGGCAGCCGGGGACGGCGTCGCCCCCGAAACGGCCCGAGAGCGGTGGGCAGGCGGTGCAGGGCACCCGCCCGCGTCGCCGGGTGGGTGAGGTGTGTTGTCGGTGGGGGCCACTACTCTCGCGGCATGGCTGTGAACACGTCTCCGGAATCCCCGCTCCCCGTCGGTGAGGTGTCGCGGCTGATCGGGGGGTGGATCGACCGGCTCGGGGCGGTGTGGGTCGAGGGGCAGATCACGCAGTTGTCGCGGCGGCCGGGGGCCGGTGTGGTGTTCCTGACGCTGCGGGATCCGTCGTACGACATCTCGGTCAGCGTCACCTGCTACCGGCAGGTGTTCGACGCCGTCGCGGACGTGGTGAGCGAGGGTGCCCGGGTCGTCGTCCTGGCGAAGCCCGAGTGGTACGCCCCGCGGGGGCAGCTGTCGTTGCGGGCCGCCGAGATAAGGCCCGTCGGGGTCGGTGAGCTGCTCGCGCGCCTTGAGCAGTTGAAGAAGGCCCTCACGCGCGAGGGCCTGTTCGCGCCGGAGCGGAAGAAGCCGCTGCCCTTCCTGCCGCAGCTCGTCGGGCTGGTCTGCGGACGGGCCTCGGCGGCCGAGCGGGACGTGCTGGAGAACGCCCGGCACCGCTGGCCGGCCGTGCGCTTCGAGGTGCGCAACGTCGCCGTGCAGGGCGTGCACGCCGTGCCGCAGGTCGTGCAGGCCGTGAAGGAGCTCGACACCATCGAGGCCGTGGACGTGATCATCGTCGCGCGCGGCGGCGGCAGCGTGGAGGACCTGCTGCCGTTCTCCGACGAGCAGCTGATCCGGACGGTGGCCGAGTGCCGTACGCCCGTGGTGTCCGCGATCGGGCACGAGCCCGACAACCCGCTCCTCGACCTCGTCGCCGACCTGCGCGCCTCCACGCCGACCGACGCCGCGAAGAAGGTCGTGCCGGACGTCGGCGAGGAGTACGAGCGCGTGCGGCTGCTGCGGGACCGGGCGCGGCGGTGTGTGGCGGCGCTGGTGGAGCGGGAGGAGCGCGGGCTGGCCCACGCTCTGGCGCGGCCGTCGATAGAGGACCCGCACCGGATGATCGACGAGCGTGCCGACCATGTGGCGGACCTGCTCGACCGGGGCCGGCGCTGCCTGCGGCACCAGCTCGACCGGGCCGACTCGGAGCTGACGCACACGCACGCGCGCGTGGTGGCGCTCTCCCCCGCCGCGACCCTGAAGCGCGGGTACGCCGTGCTCCAGAAGGCGGACGGGCACGCCGTCCGCGACCCCGGCGAGGTGGAGGCCGGCGAGGCCCTGCGCGCGCGGGTCTCCGAGGGTGAGTTCTCCGTACGAGTGGACACATAGGGTGGGTGGATGACCAGCGAGGTTGATGAGACACCGGGCATGTCCGAGGCGCTCGGGTACGAGCAGGCGCGGGACGAGCTGATCGAGGTCGTCCGCCGCCTGGAGGCGGGCGGTACGACGCTGGAGGAGTCCCTCGCGCTCTGGGAGCGCGGCGAGGAGCTGGCCAAGGTGTGCCGGCGCTGGCTGGACGGGGCGCGGGCGCGGCTGGACGCGGCGCTGGCGGAGGAGACCTCGGACGAAGCGGACGCCGAGTAGCGGAGCGGGCGCGGAGCAGTACGGGCGGTTCACTGTGAGATGAGGCACGACACCTCACAGTTGGTTGAACGTTGAACTTCGCTCCCGTACGGTCGGAGACATCAGACGTACCCGCTCGAGAAGGTCCAAAGGTTCACCCATGTCTCTCGCCCTTGACCCCGCCGCGCAGGACCTGCTGTTCCGCGAGGCCCGCACCGCCAACACCTTCACCGACGAGCCGGTGACCGACGAGCAGGTGCAGGCGATCTACGACCTGGTCAAGTACGGCCCGACCGCCTTCAACCAGACCCCGCTGCGCATCACCCTGGTCCGCTCCCCCGAGGCCCGCGAGCGCCTGGTGGGGCACATGGCCGAGGGCAACCGGCCCAAGACGGCCGCCGCCCCGCTGGTCGCGATCCTCTCCGCGGACAACGAGTTCCACGAGGAGCTGCCGCACCTGTTCCCGGCCATGCCCCAGGTGAAGGACCTCTTCTTCGCCGAGCGCCCGGTCCGCGAGAACGCCGCCACGCTGAACGCCGCCCTCCAGGCCGCCTACTTCATCGTCGGCGTCCGCGCCGCCGGTCTCGCCGCCGGCCCGATGACCGGCTTCGACCCCGAGGGCGTGCGCAAGGAGTTCCTGGACGACGACCACACCCCGCTGATGGTCGTCAACATCGGCCGTCCGGGCCCGGACGCCTGGTACCCGCGTTCCCCGCGCCTGGAGTTCGACCAGGTCGTCACGATCGTCTGACCGACGGACGCACGAACGGCCGCAAGCACGGACACGAGAAAGGCCCCCGGTGCACGCCGGGGGCCTTCGTCGTGGGTGGGGGTCTCACTCCGTCTTCAGCGCGTCCGCCATCTTCGTCAGCTGCGCGAACGACGCGGTGCCCGTCACGACCGTCGTCGAGCCCTTGGTGTCCTCCAGGACCAGCGCGTCGTACCGGCCGCCCTCGTAGCGGGTCCAGGTCCGGCCGTCGATCTTCTCGGTGCTGCCGGTCTCCCGCGCGCCCTGGGTGGCCTCGTCGATGAAGACGGGGCGCCGCTGAGTGGACTGCTCGACGGCCACGTACTCCCCTTCGGGGTCGTGGAAGCCGAGGTGCCAGGCGTCGAACTCGTCGCCCTGGAAACGGACGGAGGTGGCCTTCCACGCGTCGGGCAGGCCCTGCGGCGCGGCGATGGGGTACGAGGCCGCGCGGCGTGCCGTGAGCAGCTCGACCCGGTAGTCGACGCGCTTGAGGTCGGGAGCGCTGTCGTCGTGCGGGATGAAGAGGTATATGACACCCGCCACGAGGACGATGACTCCCATGGAGAGGATCATGTCCCGCGCCGTCTTCTGCTTGCCGTTCGTGCCTGCCACGCCCCCTATCGTCGCAGGTCTCCGGTGCGCTCATCCGTGGGGGCCCCTGCTCATTTTGAGGTCTCGGCGATAGAGTCGGGCAACAACACCCTCATCCGGCCGTCGTCGTACAGAAAGGTGCGCTCCGATGACCGAGCATCATCACTTGCCGTCCGAACTCGATGTGCCCTCCGAGGCCCCCGACCGCAACCTCGCCCTGGAACTGGTCCGGGTCACCGAGGCAGCGGCGATGGCCGCAGGCCGTTGGGTCGGGCGGGGTGACAAGAACGGCGCCGACGGTGCCGCGGTGCGTGCCATGCGGACCCTCGTCTCCACCGTCTCGATGAACGGCGTCGTCGTCATCGGCGAGGGCGAGAAGGACGAAGCCCCGATGCTGTTCAACGGGGAGCGCGTGGGCGACGGGACCGGGCCCGAGTGCGACATCGCCGTCGACCCGATCGACGGCACCACGCTGACCGCGAAGGGCATGACGAACGCGATCGCGGTGCTGGCCGCCGCCGAGCGCGGGTCCATGTTCGACCCGTCCGCCGTCTTCTACATGGACAAGCTCGTCACCGGGCCGGAGGCCGCCGACTTCGTCGACATCAACGCGCCGGTGTCGGTGAACATCCGCCGGGTCGCCAAGGCCAAGCGGTCCGCGCCCGAGGACGTGACGGTGGTGATCCTGGACCGGCCCCGGCACGAGGGCATCATCAACGAGATCCGGGAGACCGGTGCGCGGATCAGGCTGATCTCCGACGGCGACGTGGCCGGCTCGATCCTGGCGCTGCGGGAGGGCACCGGGGTCGACCTGCTGCTCGGCATCGGCGGCACCCCGGAGGGCATCATCTCGGCGTGTGCCGTGAAGTGCCTGGGCGGCACGATCCAGGGCAAGCTGTGGCCCAAGGACGACGAGGAGCGGCAGCGGGCGATCGACGCGGGCCATGATCTCGACCGGGTCCTGACGACCGAGGACCTGGTCACCGGGGAGAACGTGTTCTTCGTGGCGACCGGGATCACCGACGGGGAGCTGCTGCGGGGGGTTCGGTACCGGGCCGAGACCGCGACGACCGACTCGATCGTGATGCGGTCGCGGTCGGGGACGGTGCGCAGGATCAGTTCGGAGCACCGGCTGAGCAAGCTGCGGGCCTACAGCGCGATCGACTTCGACAAGGGGAAGTAGCGCGCGCAGGGGTGGGCTCGGGCAGCCCACCCCGCGACGAAAGGGCGCCCCCGGTGCGGTGGGGGCGCCCTTTTCGACGTGCGTGCCGGTCAGCCTGCCGCGGCTATCGTGCTCGCCGAGCGGGCCGCCTTCTTCAACTCCAGGTCCCGGCGGCGGCGTCGGGCCAGGACCACGCGGCGTTCGGCGGCGGTGAGGCCGCCCCAGACGCCGTAGGGCTCGGGCTGGAGCAGGGCGTGCTCGCGGCATTCGACCATCACCGGGCAGCGGGCGCAGACCCGCTTCGCCGCCTCCTCCCGGGAGAGCCGGGCGGCGGTCGGCTCCTTGGAGGGGGCGAAGAACAGGCCCGCCTCGTCGCGCCGGCACACCGCCTCGGTGTGCCACGGGGCGTCTTGGTCCCTGTCTCGCGCTGGCACCCGCGGGGCCGGAACGGCAGCTACCAGGGACGAATGCGGCGGTTGCAGCACGGTCTACTCCTGACGACGGCTTCGCGAGCGAGAGACGATGCAGCAAGGCCTACCCGCTGTGCGCGCGCCTATGCACTGAGTTCCGAAGCGCTGGTTTCGCCCCCGTTTTCGGGTTCCGTGGAGCGGCGTCACCGGTGGACCGATTTGCTCCGGATCCCGGTGGATTCGCGACTGTCAATGGTTCAGGTGCTTGCGCAAACTCTTGTCGACCTTGCGCTGCACCCGGTCGAGGATGTCCGCGACGACCTTGCCGCGCCGGGGCCGCGCCTCGACGCTGCCCAGGACGGCCCAGCCGTCGACGTAGACGATCGGGGCCTCCGGGTCGCCCGAGTCGAGCGTGTCCACCTCGAAGCTGCCGAGCACGCCGCCGCCCATGCCGCGCAGCGACACGTTCTCCGGGACGCGGATCTCGACGCTGCCGAAGACCGAGAACGCCTTGATCATCACCTGCTGGTGGTCGAAGAGCGCCTCGCTGAGGTCTATCTCGACACTGCCGAAGATCGAGTACGCGTGGATGCGGCGGCCCGTGCGCCAGCGGCCCTTGCGGACGGCGCTGCTGAAGATCGCGACCACATTGTCGTCCGGGTCGATCGGGATGGCGCCGACCGTGGGGCGGTACGGGGCCGGGGCCGGTGAGGGGCCGGGGCCCTGGCGGTGGGCGGCGGGCAGATCCCGTATGAAGACGTCCAGTTCGCCGACCGTCTTGGCACGCAGCACCCCCTCGACGCGCTCGGCGTGCTCGTCCGCGGTGAGACGGCCCTCGGCGAGGGCGTCGCGCAGGATGTCGGCGACGCGGTCGCGCTCGGCGTCGGAGGCACGGAGCTCGGAGACTGCGGGCGCGGTCTGCTTCTGAAGGTCCACGGCAGCAGCGTACCCAAACACGATAGATCGCGACACCCCCCGTGATACCTCTATGCCACCTCTGTGCCGCGGCCGAGTGTGACGAAGTGAGCCTTACCTCAGGGGGTCAGTGCCGGAGGCAGGTTCTAGGCTGTTGGCGCTCGCCAAAGGAGGCGGGCCGCCGTCTGTCGAGTGAGGAATGGGCTGAGATGCCTGAGTTCGCGTACACCGATCTGCTTCCCCAAGGGCAGGACACCACGCCGTACCGGCTGGTGACCTCCGAGGGCGTCTCCACGGTCGAGGGACCGGACGGGCGGACCTTCCTCAAGGTGGAGCCGGAGGCGCTGCGCAAGCTCGCCGAGGAGGCCATCCACGACATCCAGCACTACCTGCGCCCGGCCCACCTCGCGCAGCTGCGCCGCATCATCGACGACCCCGAGGCGTCGGGCAACGACAAGTTCGTGGCGCTGGACCTGCTGAAGAACGCGAACATCGCGGCGGCGGGCGTGCTCCCCATGTGCCAGGACACCGGTACGGCGATCGTGATGGGCAAGCGCGGGCAGAACGTGCTGACCGAGGGCGGCGACGAGGAGGCCTTGAGCCGCGGCATCTACGACGCCTACCAGAACCTCAACCTGCGCTACTCGCAGATGGCTCCGCTCACCATGTGGGAGGAGAAGAACACCGGCTCCAACCTGCCCGCGCAGATCGAGCTGTACGCGGCCGACGGCGGCGCCTACAAGTTCCTGTTCATGGCGAAGGGCGGCGGCTCCGCCAACAAGTCGTTCCTCTACCAGGAGACGAAGGCCGTCCTGAACGAGGCCTCCATGATGAAGTTCCTGGAGGAGAAGATCCGCTCGCTGGGCACGGCGGCGTGCCCGCCCTACCACCTGGCGATCGTGGTCGGCGGTACGAGCGCCGAGTACGCGCTGAAGACCGCGAAGTACGCCTCCGCGCACTACCTGGACGAGATCCCGGCGGAGGGGTCGGAGCTCGGACACGGCTTCCGGGACAAGGAGCTGGAGCAGCAGGTCTTCGAGCTGACGCAGAAGATCGGGATCGGGGCGCAGTTCGGCGGGAAGTACTTCTGCCACGACGTGCGGGTGGTGCGGCTGCCGCGGCACGGTGCCTCCTGCCCCGTCGCGATCGCCGTGTCCTGCTCCGCCGACCGCCAGGCCGTCGCGAAGATCACGGCCGAGGGCGTCTTCCTGGAGCAGCTTGAGACGGACCCGGCGCGGTTCCTGCCGGAGACCACGGACGAGCACCTCACAGAGTCCAACAGCGGCTCCGCCGCGGGGGCCGGTGACGTCGTCGAGATCGACCTCAACCAGCCGATGGACACGATCCTGGCCGAGCTGACGAAGTACCCGGTCAAGACCCGTCTGTCGCTGACCGGTCCGCTGGTCGTCGCCCGTGACATCGCGCACGCCAAGATCAAGGAGCGGCTGGACGCGGGTGAGGAGATGCCGCAGTACCTGAAGGACCACCCGGTGTACTACGCGGGTCCGGCCAAGACGCCCGAGGGCTACGCGTCGGGCTCGTTCGGCCCGACGACGGCCGGGCGGATGGACTCCTACGTCGAGCAGTTCCAGGCGGCGGGCGGGTCCAAGGTGATGCTGGCCAAGGGCAACCGGAGCAAGCAGGTCACGGACGCGTGCGCGTCGCACGGCGGTTTCTACCTGGGCTCCATCGGCGGTCCGGCGGCCCGGCTCGCCCAGGACTGCATCAAGAAGGTCGAGGTCGTCGAGTACGAGGAGCTCGGCATGGAGGCCGTCTGGAAGATCGAGGTCGAGGACTTCCCGGCGTTCATCGTCGTCGACGACAAGGGCAACGACTTCTTCCAGGATCCGGCGCCGGCGCCCACGTTCACGAGCATTCCGGTGCGGGGGCCGGGGCTGGCGTAGTGCACCGGGGTGCGGCGGGGGTGGTTCTCGCCCCCGCCGCCCCTACCCTTCCCGTCCCCAGGGGCTCTGCCCCTTCGGCCCCGCCAGGGGGCTCCGCCCCCTGGACCCCCGGCCTTTGCCCACCCACCGCCCGACACGGTCGGACAGGAGCCCCGGGCCCCGGCGGGGACTGCGTCCCCTGCACCCCTCAGGGGCCTCGGGCCCCCGACCCCTCATGGGCCTCGGGCCCGGCATCCCCATGAGCCTCGGGCCCGACCTCCCCATGAGCCTCGGGCCGGATCCCTTAGGGCCTCGGACCCGCCCCGCCTCCCGAGTCGCAGGCCACCGCCGCCTACGTGTCTTCAGGCCCGCCGCCCACGATCCGTCAGACCCCTCCCGCCCTCCGGGCCGCGGATACTCGCCCCCTCCACGCCCCTGGGCACAGGAACGGGCCAGGCACACGCACAGGCACAGGCACAGGCACAGGCACAGGCCCCCGCGAGTCTTCAGCCCCGGCCACCTCACCGGCGGCCTCCTGGAGCGCGCCGGTGCCTTCGCAGGTCCTCAGCCCCCATTCGCCCCACCCAGGAACATCACCGCCCCCTCGTTCGCTATAGCGGGTATGAGCGACGAATACCGCATCGAGCACGATTCCATGGGCGAAGTACGTGTCCCGGCCGACGCCAAGTGGCGGGCTCAGACGCAGCGTGCTGTCGAGAACTTTCCGATTTCCGGGCAGCGGATCGAGCGGGCGCACATCGAGGCTCTCGCCCGTATCAAGGGCGCCGCGGCGAAGGTGAACGCGCGGCTCGGGGTGCTCGACGAGGACGTCGCCGGCGCGATCCAGGAGGCCGCCGGCGAGGTGGCCGAGGGGAAGTGGGACGAGCACTTCCCCGTCGACGTGTTCCAGACCGGGTCCGGGACCTCGTCCAACATGAACACCAACGAGGTCATCGCCACGCTCGCGACCGAGCGGCTGGGCAGCAGTGTTCACCCCAACGACCACGTCAACGCCTCCCAGTCGTCCAATGACGTGTTCCCGTCCTCCATCCACATCGCCGCCACCGCCGCCGTCACCCGTGATCTGATCCCCGCCCTGGACCACCTCGCCGCCTCCCTGGAGCGCAAGGCCGAGGAGTTCTCCGATGTCGTGAAGTCGGGGCGGACCCATCTCATGGACGCCACGCCCGTGACGCTGGGGCAGGAGTTCAGCGGGTACGCCGCCCAGGTGCGGTACGGGATCGAGCGGCTGGAGGCGTCCCTTCCCCGGCTTGCCGAACTGCCCCTGGGGGGTACGGCCGTCGGCACGGGGATCAACACCCCGCCCGGTTTCTCCGCCGCCGTGATCGAGGAGGTCGCCCGGACCACCGGGCTGCCCCTCACCGAGGCCCGGAACCACTTCGAGGCGCAGGGCGCGCGGGACGGCATCGTCGAGACCAGCGGGCAGCTGCGGACCATCGCGGTCGGGCTGACGAAGATCGCCAACGATCTGCGGTGGATGTCCTCCGGGCCGCGCACCGGCCTCGCCGAGATCGCCCTGCCCGACCTCCAGCCCGGCTCCTCGATCATGCCGGGCAAGGTGAATCCGGTCATTCCGGAGGCCGTGCTGATGGTCGCCGCCCAGGTCGTGGGCAATGACGCCACCGTCGCCACCGCCGGCGCGGCCGGGAACTTCGAGCTCAACGTCATGCTGCCCGTCATCGCGAAGAACGTGCTGGAGTCCGTGCGGCTGCTCGCCCATGCCACGCGGCTGCTCGCCGACCGGACCGTCGACGGCATCACCGCGAACCGCGAGCGGGCGCGGGAGTACGCCGAGTCCTCCCCGTCCGTCGTCACACCGCTCAACAAGTACATCGGCTACGAGGAGGCCGCCAAGGTCGCCAAGAAGGCGCTGGCCGAGCGGAAGACCATCCGTCAGGTCGTCCTGGACAGCGGGTACGTGGAGCGCGGGGACCTGACCCTGGAGCAGCTCGACGAGGCGCTGGATGTCCTGCGGATGACACACCCGTGACGATCCGCCGCCCTGGCGCGCCCGGCGCGTGAACCGTGACACGCGCCGCAGCGTCGTATGCCCAGGGCACCTAATATCTGTGCATGGCAGACGGTGAAGCGGTGAGACGCGTGGAAACGGGTGGTGCGGCAGGCTTCTGGGAGCCCGGGAGCGAGATCCTGTGGCGGTACCGGGAGAACGGCGGCGCGCGTTTCCACATCGCGCGTCCGGTCACCGTCGTACGGGACGACGCGGAGCTGCTCGCCGTGTGGCTGGCGCCCGGCACGGAGTGCGTACGGCCCGTGCTCGCCGACGGCACCCCCGTGCACCTGGAGCCGCTGGAGTCCCGCTACACCAAGCCGCGGGCCGTGCAGCGCGACCGCTGGTTCGGCACGGGCGTGCTGAAGCTGGCGCGGCCCGGCGAGCCCTGGTCGGTGTGGCTGTTCTGGGAGCCGGGCTGGCGGTTCAAGAACTGGTACGTGAACCTGGAGGAGCCGCTGGCCCGTTGGGAAGGCGGTGTGGACTCCGTCGACCACTTCCTGGACATCTCCGTCCACCCGGACCGCACGTGGCACTGGCGCGACGAGGACGAGTTCGCCCAGGCCCTGCGGGACGGGCTGATGGACGATCAGCAGGCCGAGAAGGTACGGGCGGCCGGGCGGGCGGCCGTGGAGGTGATCCGCGCCTGGGGGCCGCCGTTCTCGGAAGGCTGGCAGCACTGGCGCCCGGATCCGTCCTGGGCGGTACCGTCACTGCCGGAGGACTGGGACCGTACGCCCGCGCATGTGTCCTCATGAGACCCTTGATGCGCCCCCGGGCAAGAAACGTAGGATCGTCCTCCGCAAGGGCGCGCGGCGGCAACTGACGGAGCACGCGCTGGGCTTGACCGATCGTCACCGAGGGGCGGCAGGACGTGAGCGAGGGGTACGAGGGCAACACCGGGACGGCCTGCGCCACAGGCCGTCAGGGCCGCAGACGGTCTGCCGGTGGCACAGGAACAACCTCTGACCACGCGGGAATTCCGTTCCTGGGACACGTATTCCGGGTATCGGAGTTTCGGCGGGACCTACTGCACCTCTGGCGTGCAGCCCCGGACGGATGGATGCGACACGCGTGACGGAGCAGCCGACCTCCTTCGAACGCCCGCAACCGGGCGTCGACCCCGCGGATCCCCGCGGGGGGCTCTTGCATACCCCCACACCGGCGCGTGCGCCCGGCGCGGGCGCCTTACCCGTACAGGGCCGCTGCGGCGGCGACGTCACCGCTCCGCTCACGACGGCGCACACCACGCCAGGCACGTCGGAGCCGGGCACCTCCACGCCGTTCGGCAAGGGCAAGGACACCGTGAGCGACCCCGCCTCCGAGCACTCCCAGCCGGGTACCGAGCAGACCGCCGAGCGCGACACCCCTCGGCCGCGGCCCGCCCCCGAGGGCATTCCGGTCCAGCCGGCCGACGAACAGGACCGGCCGGCGCCCGGCACCGACGGGCAGGAGCGCCGCAGCGGCCAGAGCCTGCCGCCCGGCCGGCCCACGCCCATGCGGCGGGACGGCGACCGGCTGCGCTTCGTGGGGGCCGCCACCCGGCGGATCGCCCGCGGCATCGATCTCGACGAGATCGTGATGGGGCTGTGCCGGGCCACCGTGCCCACGTTCTCCGACGCGATCCTGGTCTACCTGCGCGACCCGCTGCCCGTCGGCGACGAGCGGCCCACCGGCCCGCTGGTGCTGCGGCTGCGCCGCACGGACCGGATACCGGCCGAACGCGACACGGAGAACGGCTTCCTGCCGGCCACGCAGCCCGAGCCGAACGAACTGGACGCGGTCGGCGCCGAGCTGTGCGAGGTGCGGCCCGGCAGCGCGCTGGCCGAGGTGCTGCGGGGTGTGCGCCCCGTGTTCACCGACGCGCCCGCGGCCCGTGCCGCACTGCCCGAACTGCTCGGGGAGGGCGGCGAGTTCGCCGTACCGGACGGACAGCGCGCGATCCTCGCGCCGCTGCGCGGCCGGCGCCGGGTGATCGGTGCCGCCCTGTTCCTGCGCCGTCCCGAGCGGATGGCCTTCGAGCCGGACGACCTGCTGGTGGCCGCCCAGCTCGCCACGCACAGCGCCCTCGGCATCGACAAGGCCGTGCTGTACGGCCGCGAGGCCTACATCGCGGACGAGCTCCAGCGCACGATGCTGCCCGAGACGCTGCCCCGCCCCACAGGCGTGCGGCTCGCCTCCCGCTATCTGCCGGCCGCGGAGACCGCGCGCGTCGGCGGAGACTGGTACGACGCCATCCCGCTGCCGGGCAGCCGGGTCGCCCTCGTCGTCGGCGACGTCATGGGCCACTCCATGACCTCGGCCGCCATCATGGGCCAGCTGCGCACCACCGCCCAGACCCTGGCCGGTCTCGACCTGCCGCCGCAGGAGGTCCTGCACCACCTCGACGAACAGGCCCAGCGCCTCGGCGTGGACCGCATGGCGACCTGCCTGTACGCCGTGTACGACCCGGTATCGCACCGCATCACCATCGCCAACGCCGGTCACCCGCCGCCCGTCCTGCTCCACCTGGGCGGCCGTGCCGAGGTGCTGCGCGTGCCGGCCGGTGCCCCCATCGGGGTCGGCGGCGTCGACTTCGAGGCCGTGGAACTGGACGCGCCCGCCGGCGCGACCCTGCTGCTGTACACCGACGGCCTGGTCGAGTCCCGGCTGCGGGACGTGTGGACCGGCATCGAGCAGCTACGGGAGAAGCTCGCCGCGACCGCGCAGCTCACCGGGCCGGACCATCCGCCGCCCCTGGAAGCGCTGTGCGACGAGGTGCTCGACATGCTCGGCCCGGGCGACCGGGACGACGACATCGCGCTGCTCGCCGCCCGCTTCGACGGCATCGCGCCCAGCGACGTGGCGTACTGGTTCCTGGAGCCGGAGGACGCCGCGCCCGGCCGGGCGCGCCGCCTGGCCCGGCGCGCACTGCAGCGCTGGGGCCTGGAGGAGCTCAGCGACTCCGTCGAGCTGCTGGTCAGCGAGGTCGTGACGAACGCCGTGCGGTACGCCTCCCGGCCGGTCACGCTCCGGCTGCTGCGCACGGACGTGCTGCGCTGCGAAGTGGGCGACGACGTCCCGCAGTTGCCGCGCCTGCGGCAGGCACGCGCCACGGACGAGGGCGGACGCGGGCTGTACCTGGTGAACCGCCTGGCCCGACGCTGGGGCGCGACCCGGCTCAGCACGGGCAAGGTCGTCTGGTTCGAGCTCAACCGCAACTGAGACACCGTACGAACGAGCCGAAGGGCGCCCGGTGTCCGCCGGGCGCCCTTCGGTGTGCCTCCTGCTATTCGTCCTGTCGGTCGTCACCCGGCTTGACCGGGTCGAAGGGGTCGCCACCACCGTCGTCCGGCGGTGTCGTCTGCGGGGACGTGGGCGGGGTGATGGTGGACGGTGTCGTCGAGGGACTCGCCGGCGGGGAGCTGCTCGGCTCCTCCGTCGTCGGCGGCGGTGACGACGACGGTTCCTCGGTCGTCGGCTCCTGCGTGGGCTCCTTGGTCGGCTCCCGCGTGGGCGTCGGCGTCCACGTCGGCTGGACGGCCGCGCCCTGCTGGGTGTCCAGGTCGAACTTGCTGACGTCACCCATCACGCCGAAGGTGTACGACGCCCAGATCTGCGCCGGGAAGCCACCGCCGTTGATCCGGGGCTCGCCGGCGGCCTTGTACATCGGGACCTGGGCGTGGGTCTTGGGGTCCTCGCCGAACAGGCCGACGGAGGTGACCAGGTTCGGTGTGTAGCCGGTGAACCAGGCCGACTTGTTGTTGTCGGACGTACCCGTCTTGCCGGCGACCTGCTGGCCGTCGCGCTTGGGGTTGTTGCGCACGGACGCCTGCGCCGTACCGTCGTCGACCACGCCGGTGAGCACCGAGGTCACCGAGTCGGCGGCCTCGCGGCTGACGGCCTGGTCGCCGACCGGGTCGGGCATGGTGACCGACTTGTTCAGGTGCTCCGCCGACTTCACGAGGGCCGGGGTGACCTTCTTGCCGTGGTTGGCGAGGGTCGCGTAGACGCCCGCCATCTCCAGGGGGCTCGCGCCCATGCTGCCCAGGGTCTGGGCGGGCACGGCCTCCATGTTCTTGGTGTCCATGCCGAGTTTGCCGGCGACGTCGACCACGTTGGTCATGCCGACGTCGACGCCCATCTGCGCGAAGACGGAGTTGACGGACTTGTTCATCGCCGTCTGAACGGAGATCGGGCCGTAGTTCCGGTCGTCCTCGTTCTCGGGGGCGAAGCCGACCTCGCTGCCGTCTTCCACGACCTGGCGCTTGCTCGTGCCGTCGTAGACCGTGTTCGCGGTGATCGGCTTGCCGTCCTGCGTCTCGGCCTGCTCCTCCAGGGCCGCGGCGAGGATGACCGGCTTGAACGTGGAGGCGGGCTGGTAGTCGGAGCGGGTGGCGTTGTTGGTGTAGTGCTCGAAGTAGTCCACGCCGCCGTACATCGCGACCACGGCGCCCGTCTTCGGGTTCACCGACGCGGCACCGGCCTGGATGTCCCCGTCGACCTTGCGCTTCTGGGGGTCCAGCTTGCTGGTCAGCTGCTGCTTGACGGACTTCTCCAGCGCCGCCTGCTTCTTCTTGTCGATGTTGAGTGTGACGGTCCAGCCGCCGGCGCTGACCATCGCCTCGGCTTCCTTGGCGTTGCTCGCGGTGCCCTCGGCGACGAGCTGCTTCTCCAGTGCCGCGTTGGCCGCGTTGACCAGGTAGCCCTTCTGGCCTTCCATGCCGGGGGCGGGCCTGGGCTCCTTCGGCACGGGGAACTTCATGCCCGCACGCTCGGATTGGCTCAGCCAGCCCTCGTCGACCATGTTGTCCAGGACGTAGTTCCAGCGGGCCTTCACCAGCTTCTTACCCGTCGGGGAGGCGGCCGCCCAGTCGTACTGGCTCGGGGCCTGGAGAAGCGCGGCGAGGTAGGCGCCCTGCGCGACCGTGAGGTTCTCGGCGTCGGTGCGGTAGTAGGCCTGGGCGGCGGCCTGGATGCCGTAGGCGTTGCGGCCGTAGTAGCTGGTGTTGATGTAGCCGGCGAGGATGTAGTCCTTGGACTTCTCCCGGTCCAGCTTCAGGGAGATGACCAGTTCCTTCAGCTTGCGGGAGACGGTCTGTTCCTGCGTCAGGTAGTAGTTCTTGACGTACTGCTGGGTGATCGTCGAACCGCCCTGCGCGCCCCTGCCCGCGAGTGTGTTGAACAGGCCGCGGGCGGTGCCCTTGAGGTCGACGCCGGCGTCCTTGTAGAAGGTCTTGTTCTCGGCCGCGACGAAGGTGAGCCGCACCTCTTTGGAGACCCTGGACAGGTCGACGACCTCGCGGTTGACCTTGCCGTCGCGGGCCATGATGGCGCCGTCGCTGTACTTGTAGATGTTGCTCTGCCGCTTGGCGTCGGCGTTCCCCTCGGGGATGCCGATCATCATGTACAGCACGATGAAGGCCCCCATGCCCAGCAGGCACAGGCCGAAGAAGGTGCCGAGGATCTTCTTCCAGGTGAAGAGCCTGCGTATGCCGCTCTTCCCGGCCGCGCCCGACGAACGGCGGCGCTTGGGTGCCGCCCGGCGCCCACCGCGCTGTCTGGCGCGTCTCTCTTCCGCTCGTCCCATGGGTCCGATCCGCTCCGCTTCGTTCGTGTGTGCTCACATGTCACACGGGTTCGCCGCTCAGGTCAGCTCAGAAAGCTAACACCGGGAGATAAGAGAGAGGGCTGCCGATCCGGCCCTTTGCGGGCGTGACAATCAGCACCCATCCCAACGGAACCGACGTTCGAGACACGCGCAGGGTTGCCATGACGCGAAAAAGTGATATCACTTAGATAGATGGAAGCTATGCAGGAATCGCTTCCCGGGAGAAACGGGGGATCACTCATGTCCACACACCAACCGCAGGTGACCGCAGACGTGCCCGAGATGCCGGCGCCCCGTGTGCGGGAGTTCACCGCGCACAGCATCGGCGGCGGGCTCGCCCTGCTGCTCGGTCTGCTCGGCCTGCTGGCCGGCGCCGGTCTGATCGCGGCCGCCACATCGGTCGACGGGGGCGGGGCCAAGGCCGCACTGATCATCGGCGGCATCCTGGTCGGGCTCGCGGCGTTCCTGGCCATGTGCGGGCTGAACATGGTGGCGCCCGGCGAGGCCCGGGTCGTCCAGCTCTTCGGCCGCTACCGCGGGACGATCCGGCAGGACGGCCTGCGCTGGGTGAACCCCCTCACCTCGCGCACCAAGATCTCGACGCGTGTCCGCAACCACGAGACCGCCGTCCTGAAGGTCAACGACGCCTACGGCAACCCGATCGAGCTCGCCGCGGTCGTGGTGTGGCGCGTCGAGGACACCGCCCAGGCCATCTTCGAGGTGGACGACTACGTCGAGTTCGTCTCCACGCAGACCGAGGCGGCCGTGCGGCACATCGCCATCGAGTACCCCTACGACGCCCACGAGGAGGACGGCCTCTCGCTGCGCGGCAACGCGGAGGAGATCACCGAGAAGCTCGCCGTCGAACTGCACGCGCGCGTGGAGGCGGCCGGGGTGCAGATCATCGAGTCGCGCTTCACGCACCTCGCGTACGCCCCCGAGATCGCCTCGGCGATGCTCCAGCGGCAGCAGGCCGGAGCGGTCGTCGCGGCCCGGCGGCAGATCGTCGACGGGGCGGTGGGCATGGTCGAGGCCGCGATCGCCCGGATCACCGAGCGGGACATCGTGGAGCTGGACTCCGAACGGAAGGCGGCGATGGTCTCCAACCTGATGGTGGTGCTGTGCGGGGACCGCGCCGCGCAGCCGGTCCTCAACACCGGGTCGCTGTACCAGTGACGGAGCCGTCCGAGGGTCCGGGTTCCCGGCGCCGGCCGCAGCAGCAGCGCAAGCAGGTGCTGCTGCGGCTGGACCCGGCGGTGTACGAGGCGCTGGCGCGGTGGGCCGGGGACGAACTGCGGTCGGCCAACGCGCAGATCGAGTTCCTCCTGCGGAAGGCGCTGGCCGAGGCGGGCCGGCTGCCGCGGGAGACCGGGCCGATGCCCCGGCGGGGCAGGCCGCCCGGGGACTCTGAGCAATAGCCTGTTGCGGAACCGTGACAACAGCCCCCGACCTGCGGGGGCGTACCGCCCGCCATGAACTGCACACTCGGCGTATACACGCCGCGTATACACCCCGTGTACAGTCCTGGTCATGTCCATCGGTCACACCCTCCTGGGGCTCCTGGAGTCCGGCCCGCGCCACGGTTACGACCTGAAGCGGGCCTTCGACGAGAAGTTCGGTCACGACCGGCCCCTGCACTACGGCCAGGTCTACTCGACGATGTCCCGGCTGCTGAAGAACGGGCTCGTCGAGGTCGACGGCATCGAGGCCGGCGGCGGCCCCGAGCGCAAGCGGTACGCGATCACCGAGGCAGGCATCACCGACGTCGCTCGGTGGCTCGCGACGCCGGAGAAGCCGGAGCCGTACCTCCAGTCGACCCTCTACACCAAGGTCGTCCTCGCGCTGCTCACCCACCGCGACGCCGCCGACATCCTCGACACGCAGCGCTCGGAGCACCTGCGCAGCATGCGGATCCTCACCGACCGCAAGCGCAAGGGCGACCTGGCCGACCAGCTGATCTGCGACCACGCCCTGTTCCACCTGGAGGCGGACCTGCGCTGGCTGGAACTGACCGCCGCCCGCCTGGACAAGCTCCGTGAGGCGGTGGCCCGATGACGATTCCCGCTGGTTCGCTGCTCACCGCCCAGGACCTGCGCAAGGCGTACGGGCCGACCACCGCGCTCGACGGTGCCGAGTTCTCCATCCACCCTGGCGAGGTCGTCGCCGTGATGGGTCCGTCCGGGTCGGGCAAGTCGACGCTGCTGCACTGCCTCGCCGGGATCGTGCCGCCCGACTCGGGCTCGATCACGTACAACGGGCGTGAGGTGACGTCGATGAGCGACGCCGAGCGCAGTGCGCTCAGGCGCTCCGAGTTCGGGTTCGTGTTCCAGTTCGGCCAGCTCGTGCCCGAACTCACCTGCGTGGAGAACGTGGCGCTGCCGCTGCGCCTGAACGGGTCGTCCCGCAAGGAGGCCGAGCGGACCGCGCTGGCGTGGATGGAGCGGCTGGAGGTCGACGAGCTGCGCAAGAAGCGGCCCGGCGAGGTGTCCGGCGGCCAGGGGCAGCGGGTCGCCGTCGCCCGCGCGCTGGTGACGAACCCGCGTGTGGTGTTCGCCGACGAGCCGACCGGCGCGCTCGACTCCTTCAACGGCGAGCGCGTGATGGAGCTGCTCACGGACGCCGCCCGGTCCGCCAACACCGCCGTGGTGCTCGTCACCCACGAGGCCAGGGTGGCCGCGTACTCCGACCGCGAGATCGTCGTACGCGACGGCAAGTCCCGGGACATGGAGCGCGTCGTATGAGTGCACGGCAGTGGGCCGCCGATCTTTCCATGGGGGTCCGGTTCGCCTTCGCGGGCGGACGCGAGGGGTGGATCCGGGCGCTGCTGACAGCCGTCGGCGTCGGGCTCGGAGTGGCGCTGCTGCTGCTCACCACCGCCGTCCCGAACGCGCTGGCGGAACGGGACCGGCGTGAGGCGGCGCGCAGCGACCACACCTTCAGCCAGCAGGTGGTACCGAAGGCCGACAACACCCTGATCGTGCTGGACACGGACACCACGTTCCGCGACCGGGACGTGCGGGGGCGCATGCTGGAGGCGGAGGGCCCGCGGGCTCCGCTGCCGCCGGGGCTCTCGGAGTTCCCGGCCAAGGGCGAGATGGTCGTCTCCCCGGCGCTGAAGGAGCTGCTCGCCTCCGGCAGCGGGAAACTGCTGCGGGAGCGGCTGCCCTACCGGATCACGGGCACGATCGGCGAGCAGGGTCTCGTCGGCTCCCAGGAACTCGCCTACTTCGCGGGCGGCAAGGGGCTCGCGGACCGCCTCGACCACGTCAGCGGAGCCCGGATCGAAAGCTTCGGCAATCCGGACCTGGCACCGTCCGACCCGTGGGACCCGGTCCTGCTCCTGCTGGTCCTGGTCGTCTTCGTGGTGCTGCTGATGCCGGTCGCCGTGTTCATCGCAGCGGCCGTGCGGTTCGGCGGCGAGCGGCGCGACCGCAGGCTGGCGGCACTGCGGCTGGTCGGCTCCGACAGCCGGATGACCAGGCGGATCGCTGCCGGCGAGGCCCTCGCCGGATCCCTGCTGGGGCTCGTCCTCGGCACCGGGTTCTTCCTGCTCGGGCGCCAACTGGCGGCCACCTTCGAGGTGTACCACGTCAGTGTGTTCCCGAGCTATCTGGACCCCTCTCCGCTGCTGGCCGCCCTGGTCGCGCTGGCGGTCCCGACGGCCGCGGTGCTGGTGACCCTCCTCGCCCTGCGCGGGGTGGTGATCGAGCCGCTCGGCGTGGTGCGTACGGCCAGGCCCGCGCGGCGCCGGCTGTGGTGGCGGCTGCTGCTGCCGCTGGGCGGGCTCGCGATGCTCTTTCCGATGATCGGGCAGGGCGACGACGGCGGAGAGTTCAATCAGTACCTCGTCGTCGGCGGCGTCATGCTCCTGCTCGTCGGCGTCACCGCGCTGCTGCCCTGGATCGTGGAGAGGGTCGTCGCCCGGCTCGGCTCCGGCGGGATCGCCTGGCAACTGGCCGTGCGCCGACTCCAGTTGAGCAGTGGCGCGGCGGCTCGCATGGTCAACGGCATCGCGGTGGCGGTGGCCGGGGCGATCGCGCTCCAGATGCTGTTCGCCGGGGTGGAGGGCACCTACACCGCCGCGTCGCGGTACGACGTCTCGCGGGCCCAGATGCAGGTGCACGTGCCGGACGGCGTCGAACTCGCCGCCACCGCCGAGAAGTTCCGCGACACCCGGGGCGTCCGCAAGGTCACCGCCCTGGCCGAGACCTACCTCGCCGACAAGCGCACCGACTCCGACTCCCTCGTCCAGGTCACCATCGGCGACTGCGCCGCGCTCCGCGAGGTGGCCACGCTGCCTTCCTGCCGCGACGGCGACGTCTTCGCCGTGCACGGGGCGCAGTACGACACCGACACGGCCAGGCTGGCCAAGCCGGGCAAGAAGCTGTGGTTCGACAGCGCGAACGAGGGCCGGCCCGGAGAGCAGTTCTCCTGGAGCGTGCCGCGGGACATCCGGCAGGCCCAGCCCCGCGAGGACCCGACCGGGACCGAGCGCGGCGGCATCCTGCTCACGCCGGGCGGGCCGCTCCCGAAGCTCGCGTCGTTCGCCGAGGGAGAGCTCTACCTGAGCCTCGCCCCCTCGGAGCCGGACGCGTACGAGTACGTGCGCAACGCGGCGGCGCGCATCGACCCCATGGTCGACCCCATGGTGTGGAACTCCGTCGAGAGCAACAGCCGCTACGCCACCATCCGCACCGGCCTGTTCGTCGGCGCCGCGTGCGTGCTGGCCCTGATCGGCGCGAGTCTGCTGGTCTCGCAGCTGGAGCAGTTGCGCGAGCGCCGCAAGCTGCTGTCGTCCCTGGTCGCCTTCGGCACCCGGCGCCGCACCCTCAGCCTGTCGGTGCTGTGGCAGACGGCGATCCCGATCGGACTGGGCCTGCTGCTCGCCGCGACGGTGGGCATGGTCCTGGGCGCGGTCCTGCTGCGGATGACCAACACGGCGGTCCGGGTCGACTGGCCGAGTGTGCTGTCGATGACCGGCATCGGCGCGGGTGTCGTCCTGGTGGTGACGCTGCTGAGCCTGCCGCCACTGCTGAGGATGATGCGGCCGGACGGGCTGCGGACCGAGTAGGAGCCTCAGGCTCTTCCGCGCCAGACCGTCAGGCGTCCCGGGCTAGGACCCTTACGGGCAGCGGCCGCAGTGCCTCCCGCAGGGCGGCGGCCAGTTCCTCGTACTCGGCGCCGCGCGCGGCCCCTGCCCGCATCGCGAGAGCGACCCTGCGGGTGGGGGCCGGGTCGGTGAAGTACCCGGTGAGGAGCTGGCTGCTGCGGGAGATCTCGACCTTGAGGGCGGTGCGTGGCAGCAGCGTGACGCCGAGCCCGCCCGCGACGAGCTGCACCAGGGTGGACAGCCCGGCGGCGGTCGTGGTGACCGGCGCGTCCTCGCGGCCGGCCTCCCGGCAGATGTCGAGGGCCTGGTCGCGCAGGCAGTGCCCCTCGTCCAGCAGCAGCAGGTTCAGCTCGCGCAGCGCCTCGCGCGGGATGCCCTCGCGTCCGCCGAGCGGGTGGTCGAGCGGGGTGACGAGCACGAAGTCCTCGTCGAACAACGGCAGTTCGGCGACGCCCGGCACGCCCAGCGGCACGGCGAGCAGCAGCAGGTCGAGCCGGCCGTTGGTGAGGCCGTCGAGCAGGCTGGAAGTCTGCTCCTCGTGCACCTGGAGGTCGAGGTGCGGATACCGGTCGTGGACGAGCCGCAGGACGGTGGGCAGCAGATACGGCGCCACGGTCGGGATGACCCCCAGCCGCAGCACGCCCGTGAACGGCGCCCGGACCGCCTCGGCCTCCTCCATGAGCGCGCCCACCTCGGCCAGCACCGCCTTGGCCCGTACGGCGATCCGCTCGCCCTCGGGTGAGAGCAGCACCTTGCGCGTCGTACGCTCGAGGAGCGTCACTCCGAGTGTCTCCTCCAGCGCCGAGACGGCGCCCGAGAGGGCGGGCTGGCTCATGCCGATGGCCCCTGCGGCGTCCCGGAAGTGCAGGTGCTCGGCGACCGCCGCGAAGGCCCGCAGCTGGGCGAGGCTGGGCTGCCTGCGCTTATTACCCACAGTCACTGATAACTACCTCCGATCAACTCGACCGAGTGTAGCTATTTCCGTAATCAATCGACCCTGTGCCAACATCAATAACGTCCAACCCATGGGAAACACCCGCAATCCGGGTGTTTCTTCGCTGCAAGGAGAGCGTGTGCTCACTGTCGGTGACAAGTTCCCCGAGTTCGATCTGACCGCCTGCGTCTCGCTGGAGAAGGGCAAGGAGTTCCAGCAGATCAACCACAAGACCTACGAGGGTCAGTGGAAGGTCATCTTCGCGTGGCCCAAGGACTTCACCTTCGTGTGCCCGACCGAGATCGCCGCCTTCGGCAAGCTGAACGACGAGTTCGCCGACCGCGACGCCCAGGTCCTCGGCTTCTCCGGCGACTCCGAGTTCGTCCACCACGCCTGGCGCAAGGACCACGACGACCTGCGCGACCTGCCGTTCCCGATGATGGCCGACTCCAAGCACGAGCTGATGCGCGACCTCGGCATCGAGGGCGAGGACGGCTTCGCCAAGCGCGCGGTGTTCATCGTGGACCAGAACAACGAGATCCAGTTCTCGATGGTGACCGCGGGTTCGGTCGGCCGTAACCCGAAGGAGGTCCTGCGGGTCCTGGACGCCCTCCAGACGGACGAGCTGTGCCCCTGCAACTGGTCGAAGGGCGACGAGACCCTCGACCCGGTCGCGCTGCTCGCCGGAGAGTGATCTGACATGTCCCTCGACGCACTCAAGTCCGCCGTACCGGACTACGCCAAGGACCTGAAGCTCAACCTGGGCTCGGTCATCGGCAACTCGGACCTTCCGGCCCAGCAGCTGTGGGGCACGGTCCTGGCGACCGCGATCGCCTCGCGCTCCCCGATCGTGCTGCGCGAGCTGGAGCCGGAGGCGAAGGCCAACCTGTCGCCCGAGGCGTACACGGCCGCCAAGTCCGCCGCCGCGGTGATGGCGATGAACAACGTCTTCTACCGCACGCGGCACCTCCTGTCGGACCACGAGTACGGCAACCTGCGCGCGGGCCTGCGGATGAACGTCATCGGCAACCCGGGCGTCGACAAGGTCGACTTCGAGCTGTGGTCCTTCGCGGTCTCCGCCATCAACGGCTGCGGCATGTGCCTGGACTCCCACGAGCAGGTCCTGCGCAAGGCCGGCCTCGACCGCGAGGTCATCCAGGAGGCGTTCAAGATCGCGTCCGTGATCCAGGCGGTCGGCGTGACGCTGGACGCCGAGGCTGTGCTGTCCGAGTAACCCTCGGCTGTACGCCCCCCATTGCAGGGCCCCGCCCACCTGACCGGTGGGCGGGGCCCTGTCGCCTTTCGAGTCAAGCCTCTTGTCCGACCGTGTCGGGCGGCGGGTGGGCATAGGCCCGGGGGTCCAGGGGGCGGAGCCCCCTGGGAGCCGGGCTACTCCGACGGTGGCTCCTGTTGGGGCTCCGCACTCATCGCCGTAGCACCCCGCGGGCGGACGGAATGCCGCAACGCCGACTTCCTGGAGTACGCCCGCAGATACCCCACCACCGTGTTGGTCACGGCCACCAACGGCACGGCCACCACCGCACCCCCGATCCCGGCGACCATCCCCCCGCACGCCACGGACAGCACCACGGCCAGCGGATGCACCCGCACCGCCCGCCCCAGAATGAACGGCTGCAGGATGTGGCCCTCGATCTGCTGCACCGCCAGCACCACCACCAGGGTCATGACAGCCGTGAACACCCCCTGGGTGACCAGCGCCACGACCACCGCCAGCGCCCCGGACATCACCGCACCCACCAGCGGGATGAACGCGAACAGGAAGATGAACACCGCGAGCGGCACGGCCATCGGGACGTCGAGGAAGTAGATCCCCAGCCCGATGAAGATCGCGTCGATCAGCGCGACGATCACCGTGCCCCGCACATACGCCGTCAGCGTCCGCCATGCCGCCGGCCCGGCCCCGGCCACCCCCGGCCGCGCCGCCGCCGGCACCAGCTTCAGCGTCCACTCCCAGATCCGCTTGCCGTCGTAGAGCAGGAACAGCGTCGAGAAGACCGCCAGCAGAATCCCCGTCAGCGACTCGACGACGACCGTCACGCCCTCCAGTCCCGCCGAGGTGATCTGGTCGGTGTTCGCGCCGACCGCCTCCCGCAGGTTCTTGGCGATCTCGTTGATCTGCTTGTCCGTGACGTGGAAGGGGCTGTTCAGCAGCCAGTTCCGCAACTCGTCGATGCCGTCCTGGATCTGGCCCGAGAGGTCGTCGATGTTCTCCATGACCTGCCAGGTCACGAACCAGCCGATCAGCCCCATGACGACGAAGCCGAGGATCGCGGTCAGCGCCGTGGCCGGCCCGCGCGGCACCCCGAGCCGTCGCAGCCGCGCCACGGTCGGCTGGAGGACCGCGGTGATGAGCAGCGCGCTCACGAACGCCAGCACCACCAGCTGGACGGCGCTGATGATCCGCATCAGGACCCACAGCGTGCCCGCGAGGACGAGCAGCCGCCAGCCGGCCTCCGCCGCGACCCGCACCCCCCACGGCACGGCCAGCGCGGGATCGGGCCGGGCGGGTACGTCGGGCGCGTAGTCCGGGGGCGGCGGCACGTGTTCGTCGGACGACGCCCGGGACTCGGTCTCGTCCCGCTCCCGTTCCGCCTCGGCGCGGCGTTCGTTCCACCGCTCGCTCATCTCGGTCAGTCCGGCACCGAGCCGGCCGAGCCACCCTGGCACTCGCGACATGATCCGTCCTTTTCCCCCGTCTCTCCGCACCACTCCCCCCTGGAGTCGTCCGTCAAGACCGTACATGGCGCGAGCCCCTCACCGTACGACGGTGAGGGGCTCGCGCTGAGGATGGCTGCGGCTGAAGGACCGCGGGCTCAGTACCAGTTGTTGGCCTGCCAGAACGACCAGGCGTCACACGGGCTGCCGTAGCGGTCATTCATGTAGTTCAGGCCCCACTTGATCTGGGTGGCCGGGTTGGTCCGCCAGTCGGCACCGGCGGACGACATCTTGGTACCGGGCAGCGCCTGGAACATGCCGTAGGCCCCGGAGGAAGGGTTGACCGCCTTGTAGTTCCAGTCGGACTCGTGGTCCACGATGTTGCTGAAGCACTGGAACTGACCCGCCGGCACCATCTGCCGCGCCATCGCCTGGATCTGCGCGATGGAGTAGGAGGTCGCGACGGGGAAGTCGGAGACGTCCTTGGAGCGGCTGGCGGCCTCCTTGGCCTCCGCGCGCTCCTTGGCGGCCTTCTCGGCCGCGGCGGCCTTCTCGGCGGCTTCCTTCTTCTTGGCGATGGCCGTCTCGGCGGCAGCCTTGCGGGCGGCCTCCTCGGCGTCCTTCTTGGCGCTCGCGTCAGCGGCGATGGCCTGTGCGTCGGCCTGCTGGGTCAGCGACGCCGTCTGCACCTGGGCCTGCTGGCCCGCGGGAATGTCTGCGAGCAGCGTGGTGCCGCTGGCCGTCGCTTCGGCGTCGTTGTTCTGCGCGGTGCTGCCCGAGGCAACTCCGACGACGCTTCCGACAGCGGTGACCGCCGTGGCCGAAGCCACTGCGAATCCCCGGACCGAGATCCGGCTCACACGGTTTCCTTCCAGCATCGCCCGCTTCGGTGACCCTCGCGGACGCAATCGTGCCCCTGGCACTGGCCTCCCCAACTGCGGGTCACGGGAGGCGCGGGCCCGGTGGGCAACTCCCTCACGGGAGTGCCGCGTAATGCTCGGGCGGCATACGACATCGCTATGAAGTTGAAGCTGTGCTCTTAGTGGTGCCGTACCGCTGGGGGTACAGGTGTGTCGTATGCGGGGCCTGACAGGAGTGAGACTCTGCCGCAACTCGATGGGGCAAGGCAATTCCCAGTTGCGTGTGAAAGCTCACATCCCGTTTGGCTCGGGAGATTCACAGAAAGGCCACACGCGAAGGCGCCGCCCGGCTAGGCTCTTCGCCTTTCCGGACGGCGCCAACTACTGCGTAACCGCCCCCGTTTGGGGCAGGACGGTCAGATGTGTCCGTCTTCGAGCATTTCGGTCACAAGAGCAGCGATCTGCGACCGCTCGGACCGGGTCAGGGTCACGTGCGCGAAAAGCGGATGCCCCTTCAGCTTCTCGACGACGGCGACGACTCCGTCGTACCGGCCGACCCTCAGGTTGTCCCGCTGCGCCACGTCATGGGTGAGAACCACCCGTGAATTGGCCCCGATACGGGACAGAACGGTAAGAAGTACGTTCCGTTCCAGGGACTGTGCCTCGTCGACGATCACGAACGCGTCGTGCAGCGAGCGGCCGCGGATGTGGGTGAGCGGCAGCACCTCCAGCATCCCGCGGGCGGTGACCTCCTCGATGACCTCCCGGCTGGTGACGGCCGACAGCGTGTCGAACACCGCCTGCGCCCAGGGGCTCATCTTCTCCGCCTCGGAGCCGGGCAGATAGCCGAGCTCCTGCCCGCCCACCGCGTACAGCGGACGGAAGACCATCACCTTCTGGTGCTGACGGCGCTCCAGCACCGCCTCCAGACCCGCGCACAGCGCCAGCGCCGACTTTCCGGTGCCGGCCCGACCGCCCATCGACACGATCCCGACGTCCGGATCGAGCAGCAGGTCGAGCGCGATCCGCTGCTCGGCGCTGCGGCCCTTGATGCCGAACGCCTCGCGATCCCCGCGTACGACACGGACGTTGCCCTCGGCCGTGACCCGCCCGAGCGCCTTGCCGCGCTCCGACTGGATCATCAGGCCCGTGTGCACCGGCAGGTCGGCGGCCTCGGGGACGTAGACATGCCCCTCCTCGAAGAGGATGTCCACCTGTTCACCGGTCAGGGTCAGTTCGGACATTCCGGTCCAGCCGGAGGAGTCCGTGATGGCGAGCTCCGCGCGGTACTCCTCGGCGAGGAGCCCGACCGAGGACGCCTTGATCCTGAGCGGGAGGTCCTTGGACACGACGGTGACGTCGAACCCCTCGGCCTGGAGGTTGCGGGCGACCGCGAGGATGCGGGAGTCGTTGTCCCCCAGGCGGTAGCCGCTCGGCAGCACACTGGGGTCCGAGTGATTGAGCTCGACACGGACGGTTCCGCCGAGGTCCCCGGTGGGGATGGGGGCATCGAGGCGGCCGTACCGCACCCGGTAGTCGTCGAGCAGACGCAGGGCCTGCCGGGCGAAGTAGCCGAGTTCGGGATGGTTCCGCTTGGCCTCCAGTTCCGTCACCACGACGATGGGAAGCACGACCTCGTGCTCGTCGAAGCGGCTCAGGGCGTTCGGGTCGGCCAGCAGGACGCTGGTGTCGAGAACATAGGTGCGCCGGTCGGGCTTGTGGCGCTTTGTGCTGGTCACCACGGAAGGACGTACCCCCTCGGATGAGGTCGGGGAGCGACGGAGTGGAGCTGGACCGGTCGTCGGCCGCCCTGCGCGGGCCGAGAACCGGCCCTCCGCCTCTTCGTCCGTGCTGTGACCGCACGATCGGGCTGGTGCAAAGGGCCTCCCGGGCGGACGGCCCCGTGCCGTCCGCTGAGATCCGACACCCGGGGATCGGGCGTCGACCTGACTGGCTTATGCCCTCGAACGGGCGTCGCCATGCCACGGCATATGACGGCGGTCCGGTGAACTCCGCGTTACGCGCGCCTTCGGAGGGGTACCGGGAAGGTTTGCGACGTGCCGCGACCGCGGTACCCGGCGGCCCGCGCGGCCCCGCGAAGTCCCGCATCCGGCAGCGCGCGCCGGAGTGCGGGTCAGCCTGCGTTGGCGCCGGGGGCGGGCGGTGAAGCGCGGTTCAGCGGTCGCCGCCGCCGGGGCAGGCGGCACAGCGAGGTTCAGTCAATGGCGTAGAGCGGTTCAGCCGTCGTCGCCGCCCGGAGAGTGCGGTGAAGCGCGGTCCAGCCGTCATGACCACCGGGAGCGGGCGGTGAAGCGCGGTCCAGCGGTCGCGGCCGCCGGGGGCGGGCGGCGCAGCGAGGTCCAGTCAATGGCGTAGAGCGGTTCAGCCGTCGTCGCCGCCCGGAGAGTGCGGTGAAGCGCGGTCCAGCCGTCATGACCACCGGGAGCGGGCGTGAAGCGAGGTTCAGCCGCCGAAGCGGCGGTGGCGGGCGGCGTAGTCGCGCATGGCGCGCAGGAAGTCGACCTTGCGGAAGGCCGGCCAGAACACGTCGCAGAAGTAGTACTCGGAGTGCGCGGTCTGCCAGAGCATGAATCCGGACAGGCGCTGCTCACCGCTGGTGCGGATCACCAGGTCGGGGTCGGGCTGGTCGCTCGTGTAGAGGTGACGCCCGATCATGTCGATGTCGACGGCCTCGGCGAGCTCCTCCATCGAGGTGCCCCGGTCCTGGGCGTCGAGCAGCATGGAGCGCACGGCGTCGGCGATCTCCTGGCGGCCGCCGTAGCCGATGGCGACGTTGACCACTATCCCGTCGACATGCGCGGTGGCCTCCTCGGCCTCCTTCAGCACCGTCTGCATCCCGGAGGGCAGCAGATCGGGCGTGCCCACGTGGTGCACGCGCCAGCGGCCGTCGGCGGCCAGGGTGCGCACGACGTCCTCGATGATGCCGAGCAGGGGGACGAGCTCCTCCTGCGGCCGGTCGAAGTTGTCCGTGGACAGCAGCCAGAGGGTCACGACCTCGACGTCGGTCTCACTGCACCAGCCGAGGAACTCCTCGATCTTCTCGGCTCCGGCCCGGTGGCCGTGGACGGTGCTGGAACCGGCGGCCTTCGCCCAGCGCCGGTTGCCGTCCATGATGACGCCGATGTGCTTGGGCACCTGAGCGTGGTCCAGGTGGCCTTCCACCCGGCGTGCGTACAGCCTGACCAGCAGGCCACGCAGCTTGTCGCGCAGGTTCACGTGATCGTCAGCCCCTCCGTACGGATCGGACAGGCCGCGGCATGCGGCCCGGTCGTGGCCGCGGGCGGTCCCTGTCCGTGTGGCAGTCCCCGGAGGCGAAGCCTACCCCCGCTGCCGCCGTGGGCCGCTCACGGGTGCGGAACGGAGAATTCCGGCCGGTGTTCCGGGCGGTCTCGGCGCACAAAAAAACGGGCCGGTCCGTGGGGGGGAGACGGACCGGCCCGAGGGGGGGTTTCCACCATAACCCTTTGTAAGTGATGCTGCGTGCACCGGCGTGCCACAACTACTCTCCGGAGCCACCCGACGACGCGTTGATGCCCGCGGAACCTCTCGCTCACGGCTCACCTCTGGCCGAAACGCAGCCCCCAGACAGCCCGTACGCTGCCCATACGCAGGGGAATCGTGTGCCCTGAGGCAGGATCCGGATGATTTGCCGCACCTTGGGGCTCACTCGCCGACTTGTCCCCGTATCCCCCCAACGGGTGACGTCCACCCGGACATGCCCTTGACCCCACACCTCGATGTAGGTCAGTTTCTGTCCTCATGCAGGACTAGCGTCGTGCCATGACGACGATCTCTGGGATCACGTGGGACGCGGCGAGCGCACGGCGGGCCGAGCGGCAGTTCCTGGCCGGGCCGGCGGGGGACGGGACGCCGGTCGCGGACGTGGTCGGGGCGATGATGGGGGCGCACGCGCAGGTGCTGTCCGCGGCCGAGGTGTCGGTGGGCGTGCGGACGTCCGGGCTGACCAGGGCGGACGTACGGACGGCTCTCTGGGACGAACGGTCGCTGATCAAGACGTACGGTCCGCGCGGCACCGTACATCTCCTCCCGGCAAGGGAACTCCCCCTCTGGTCGGCCGCCCTGACCGCGATCCCGGCCGGGCCGAGCCCTTTCCCGCCCGACGTGCGGCTCACCGAGGAACAGTCCGCACAGGTCGTGGCGGCGATCGGGGAAGCACTCGAGGACACGTGCCTGACGCTCGACGAACTGACCGGGGAGATCGTCGCGCGGACGGGCCCGTGGGCCGGCGACCGCGTGATGCCGGCCTTCCAGGACCTCTGGCCGCGCTGGCGGCAGGTGCTGCACCGGGCGGGCTGGGCGGGCACGCTGTGTTTTGGCCCGAACCGCGGCCGGAAGGCGACGTACACGCGCCCGACGTACACGCGCCCGCCCGCCGCGGACCCGGCCATGGCCCCGGCCACGGACCCAGCCACGGGGACGGGCGGTGGGACAGGCGGCGCGTTGGAGACGTTCGTGCGCCGCTACCTGTATGCGTACGGACCGGCGACCCCGCAGCACTTCGCGAAGTGGCTGGCGGCGCCCGCCGGCTGGGCCGGCAACGTGTTCCGGGAGCTGGCCGCCGCGGGTGGTATCGAGGAGGTCGACTTCGAGGGCACGCGGGCGTGGGTGGCCGCGGGTGACACCGACTTCCCGGACGGGCCCCCGCGGGGCGTGCGGCTGCTGCCGTACTTCGACGCGTACGTCATCGCCGCGCAGCCCCGCGAGCGGCTGTTCCCCGGTGCGGCCTACGAGCGTGCCCTGGCGGGCGGCCAGGCGGGCAACCATCCCGTGCTGCTGGTCGACGGGGTGGTGGCGGGCGTCTGGCACCAGCGGCGCCAGGGCCGTCGTACGACCGTCACCGTCGAGCCACTCGTCCGGCTGACGGCACGGCAGGAACGGGAGCTGGGTGAGCAGGTGGAGCGGGTGGGCGAGGTGCTGGAGGCGAAGGCGGAGTTGGTGGTGGGACAGGTGACGGTGGGCCCGCATGCGTGAGGGACGGCTGCGGTGAGCCGCGGCTGGGTCAGGTGGGTGGGGCACTGGGACTGCCCGGCTTGCGGGCCTCGAAGAGGTGCCGGGTGCTGTGGGCGACGAAGGGCCCGTCGGACTGGATCCGCTCGTGCAGTGCGCGCAGCTGCGGCTCGTACGCCTCGACGGTGAAGCCGGGCACCATCCACACCACCTTCCGCAGGAAGTGCACGACCGCGCCGATGTCGTGGAACTCCATGCGGAGCCGCTCCGCGCGCAGATCGACGACGTCGAGCCCCGCGGCCTCGGCGTCGGCCCGCTCGCGCTCGGGGTGCCGGCCACTGCGCGCCTCGTCCGGCTGGGGCCCGAGGAAGTGCTCGACGAGTTCGAAGACACTGGCCGGTCCGACGTGCTGGGCGAAGTACGTCCCTCCGGGCTGGAGGACGCGGGCGATCTCGCCCCAGTGCGGACGGACGGGATGCCGGCTCACGACCAGGTCGAAGGCGCCGTCGGCGAAGGGCAACGGGGCGTCCTCGGGCGCGGCGACGACCGCGACTCCGCGCGGACGGAGCAGGGCGGTCGCCTTGGCCACGTTCGGCGGCCAGCCCTCGGTGGCGACGACGAGCAGGGGCCGCTTCGGGGTCCTGGCGAGAGCGAAGTCCAGCACTTCCCCGCCGCCGGTCTGGATGTCGAGCACGGCCGAGGCACGCCCCAGCCGCGCGGCCGCCGACGTCGCGTACCCCCAGGAGGGCCGGGCTTCGGTGGCCCGCCCCTCGAACCAGGAGAAGTCCCAGCCTTCGGTGGGGACACAGGCCCCTTCGGCGACGAGGTCTTCGAAGGTGCGGCGCACGGTCACGTCAGAACGAGCAGGACGTGCTCGTCGTCTTCGTACTTGACGGTGCCGGCGGGACGGAAGCCGTGCTTCTCGAGGAGACGTACGGAAGCGGTGTTCCCGCTGAAGGGATCGGCGTGCAGGGGCCGGTTCTGCTCCTGCTCCAGGAAGAGTTCCAGGGCCCGGGTGCCGATGCCGCGTCCCCAGTACGCGCGCCCGAGCCAGTACCCCAGGAAGCGGCGGTCCTCCTCCCACCAGGCGACGAAGCTGCCGGCGACCTCACCGTCCACGGTCACGGTCTGCACGCAGTTGGCGTCGTCGCCGAGGACCCGCCGCTTCCAGTGCGCCATGAAGGCCTCCCGCGGCCGGGGCGTGAACCTCGACCGCCGGGTTGCCTCGGGATCCTGCTCGTAGGCGCAGAACGCCTCGAGATCGTCTTCCACGACATCACGCAGCCGCACGTCTTCGGTAGTCATGCCGATGAGTGTGGCACCGGCCACTGACAACGACCCCGCGGAAGCCGTCGCACCGCCGGGGCCCACCTTGCCTCAGGGCATTGGGCCTACGGAACGAGCGGCCGTACTTCCTCCGCAGCGAACCGCACGAAACCCTCGGGGTCCGGTTCGTCACCGGTGGGCTGGAGGACCACCGTGTCGGCCCCGGCCTCGGCCAGCCGCTCGACGGCCTTGGCCACGGCACCGGCGTCCCCGGCGACACCGAGATCCGAAACGGATTCGAGCCCTTCGTCGGCCAGCTCGGCACGCAGCCGGTCGGCGGCGTCGGCCCCGGTGGCGGTGAGCAGATACACGACGACAGGATGCCGCCCCGCCCCGCGACCGGCCGCCTCTCTGCCCTCCTCGATGAGCTGCCGCGCCTTCCGCACGCCCTCCGGATTGGTGGAGGCGGTGAGAATGGTGCCGTCGGCGGCCTCCCCGGTGAGCCGCAGCGAACGCGGCCCGGTGGCCCCGGCCAGCACGCCACCCCCGCCACCCTCCGGCGGCCAGTCGAGGGCGACGTCGTCGAGCCTGACGTACCGCCCGTCGGTGGTCACCCGCTCCCCGCCCAGCAGTGCGCGCAGCGCGACGAGATGCTCCCGCAACAAGGTCACCGGCGACTCGACCCGCGCCCCCACCTGCCCCATCCAGTCCTGCACGCCATGCCCCACACCGACGACGGCCCGCCCCGGAAACATCCGGTGCAGCGAGGCCACCTCCATGGCGGTGATGGCAACGTTCCGCAACGGCACGGGCAACAGCCCGACACCGATCCGCACGCGCTCGGTCCAGGCGAGGGCAGCGGCCGCGGTCGAAATACCCCCCTCCCGAAAACAGTCCTCCCAGAGCCAGAGCTCTTCGAGGCCTGCACTGTCTGCGACTTCGCAGACCGATCGCAGGCGCTCGGGGGCGAGTTGGGGTCGGAAGACGGCGCCGAGTGTGGTCATGGGGCCCTTCATACCCCAGTCCGAAAGACGTCGAACAACACCTGCACGAGCTGAGAAAACGGCCCGGCGGACGCCGATGTCAGCTGGAGAGACGAACTCCGGCACGGCGGGCCCGCTCCAGCGCTTCAGGAGAAGCACTCCGCTCCCCGTCGGTACGGGCGTTCAGCCCGGCGAGCTGGTAAAGCACGAAGAGGCGCTTGGGACCGGGTACCGCGATGACACCGGCGAATCGTGGGTCACCCGCGAACCAGATGTCGGCCACCTGGGCTGTCTTCTCGGTCTCATAGCCGCGCCCGAGACGACGGCGCCACCATGCGGACCGCGCATGACCGTGAAGGATGACGTGAACACCATCGTCAGGCCGGTCCGGGTTGGGGAACTCCAGCCAAACGTCGCCGAGCTTCGCTCCGGGAATCTGCCCGATCCCGCTCTCCGGTGTCTTGTGCGTCTGCCAGGGATACACCTGCAGGATGCGACGCGCCTGAACAGCCGCAACGATGTATTGGCGCTGAAGAAATGATCGATAAAGGGCATACACGACGACGGGTAGCATGACCCACATCGACCATCGCCCCACGAGAATCATGAAAGCGAAGGCACCGACGCACACTGCGGGCCAGAGAATCTGACCGACAACGGCGAAGGTGAACAGCTTCTTCCAAGCACTCTGGGTGGCGGAGTCGTCCCAGGCAGAAGCCGAACCTGTGGGGTGATGCACGGTATCCATTTCACGCCTCGCCATGTTCCATCGGCAACGGGTTGTCAAAAGTGACCATGCGGGCCGTTTCCCGGAGTAGGTCCCGATAATGGCCAGAACGGTGGACGGCAATTGTCGACAGCGTCAGGATGGCCAGTTTGCGGGCATCCGGAAACGGCACATAGGCGACTTCCTGCAGCAGTTCCTGCGACACATCGGCAACCTGATGGCTGGTACGGATCTCCACGAGCGTCGCAGGGCCGCACGGCAGATCAAGGGACTCCACATGACTGGCGTCTGCCATCCCCGCGGCGGCACGAGCAGCCAGCACGCCACGTGGTGCCCAGGATGTCTCCTGCCAGCCGAGGGTGAACAAGGACAGCAGGAGACTTCCGTCCCCTTCATCGTCGCGATGCATCCCCGCAGAGCAATGGATGACACCGCTGTAGGCCAGCACCTGAGCCAAGCGTCGGACCGGTGCCAACAGTTCCAGGAGCTGTCGGCTGTTCTCGGGGCCGGTCAGCATCTCGGCAAGCGCCTCGAGTGAGCGCCCCTGGCCCTCGGCGCTCGTCGGCACTTCCTCCGCCGCGACGAGTTCCATGAGCGGGATCGGCACGAAGCCCGCAGGCAGCGCGAACCAGATGTCCGCGTCCGGCATCCTGGCGGACGGGTCGATGACGAAGGTGTCCGAGCTCATGAGGCGGCAGCCACTCCCCCGAACAGGTACTTGAGCACCCCGGCTGTCGCCGCCCCGTCGATCACGCTGGTCCTCACTCCGTCCAGCGTGCCAGTCACAGTTTTGGCCCCGTCGGAGTCCAGTGTGTCGTAGAGGCTGCCCGCGATCCCGTACGCAGCTGTGCCGGCTCCCAACCACGTCGCCCCAGCCTCCACCTTCGGCAACACCTGGTCCGTGTGGGCGCCGAAGACCCGCACTCGCTCGAACAGGCTCGGCGCGGCGGAGACGGCCACGGCTTCCTCGCGGATCGAAGCACCGACAGTGGCGGCCTTCTGCCCGAAGGTCAGGGCCTCGTCCGCGGTACGGGCAGCGGCGCTCAAGGCTTCCGGCGCCTTCATCAGCCCCTTGGTCACCGCGCCGAGCCCTGGCACGATTCCCAGCGCGTCCCCGGCGACCGAGATGGCATTGCTCCAGAAGTCCAGGTCCAGTTCGCCGTTCTTGATTCCGTCACTCAGGGAAGCCCACACCTCGTCGTCCTGCAAGCGCAGGGTGAGGGCCGTGCCGCTCAGCAGTCCCGCACCCAGCAAGAGGAGTGGAACCGCGAGCGGGCCTGTGGCGAACAAGGCGATTACCCCCAGAACCGCCGCGATGCCACTGAGAATATCCGGCAGGTTGTCACCCACCCAGTCCGTGAACTTGTCCCATGCACCCGGTTCGTGTGGGGCAAGCTTCGTCGTGGCGTCGCCGATCTTGCCGGCGCGGTACCGGGCCTTTTGCTCGTGCTCCTCGGCAAGGCTCTTCGCCTTGCCGAGGATCTTGTCGAGTTCGGCCTGGGCCTCTTCCACCGCGGTGTTCGCGTGGGTGAGGGTCTTCTGGGCCTCGTCGTAGCGAGCGCCCTTCTTGTCCAGACCCGGGGCGTTCTCCGCCTTGCTCGCACGGCCCTTCGCGGCGTCCAGGACCGCCTGGGCCTCCTTCGCGTCCTTCTCCAGGCGCCCGGCGCGGCGCTGGAAGTCCTCCAGTTCGCCCTCCCAGCGATCCAGCTGCCGGGCTGCCTTGCGGATCGAGTGCGCGGCGTTCTTGAGGTTCAGGGGCAGCGTCCCGCCGTCCAGCTCCTCCCGGAAGGCGACGGCCGCGTCGCCCTTCCAGTAGCTGCCGTCCATCAACTCGGTGACCAGGCCATGGCTTTCCTCCAGGACCTTGGCGCAGTTCACCAGCTTCTTGCGCAACTCGCGGACCGTGTCCGTGCTGCCCGGCGCGGGATTGAAGCCCAGGTGCGGGTAGTCGGGGTTCGGGATGCTTCTGCCCGACTGGAGTCCTTGCGGCTTGTCGAGGTCCGTGTTGTACCGCGGATCGGCAGCGGTAGCCGGACGCTCGGAACCAGCGGTGTAGGTCATGCCGAACCCGCCGACCCGCCCTTGCCCTTCCGGGCCTTCTTCAGCGCCTCCTCCAGCGCCTTGTCCACCTCGTTGTAGCTGTCCTTGCTCTGCCCGATGATCTTGGCGAGGTCCTCGGTCTGCTCGCCGATCTGCTCGGTGCCGTACTTCCAGTCCTCCTGGAAGCTCTCGCACGCGGCGTCCAGGTCGTCCGTGCCCAGGCCGGTCACCGACGCGTCACTCAGCGCCTTGTGCAGCCCTTTCAAGGAACTGCCCGATTTCTTCAGCAATTTCATGAAGTGCGCGAGCTCATCGTCGTCAACGGCCAGCCGCTCCGCCATGCAGCCGCTCCCTCTCCACGTTCCCTGCTTCCACCAGCAAGTGACTCTAACTGTTCCGCTTGTGAAGCAGGCCGGGCGGCCACTCGCGCGAGTGGCCGCCCGTCAGTGGGACTCATGGCTGGGGTCAGCGGTTGACGGCTTGGACCTCCTGGACGACCACGTTCTGCGTGGCGCCGAAGGTGCCGTCGGGCAGGTCGCCGCCCGCTCCGCCGGTGCCGGTCCACCGGATCTCCCAGGTGACGGTGGCCTGGAGCGGGTAGGTGCCGTCACCCGAGGAGCGCAGGTATTTCACTCCGCAGGGCGGGGTCTGGTCCGCCTTGCCCTTGGCGTAGGGCTCGCCGATGCGGCCGTTGTCGATGTCGCAGACGCCGGAGGCCGGGTAGGTCACGGCGTCCTTGGTGCCCGGTTCGATCCTGAGCGACACCGGTTCCGCCGTCGCGGTCGCCTGGATGCCGAGCACCGGTACGGACGCGGTCACGGAGACCGGCTGGAACTCGGTGCCGTTCAGCCAGGCCCAGGTCGGCAGGTTGACCTTGGTCGCTTGGGCGGGGGCCAGGGTCACCTTGGTGCTGGGGACGCGGATCTCCGCGTAGGCGAGTTCGGCGAGGATCTTCGGGGTGACGGCATTCTTGATGTTCGCGGGCGGGGGGTCGCCCTGGTCCACCCAGAAGATTTCTTCGTCGCAGGAGTCCCAGCCCGGGGGGAAGTCCTTGTTGACGAAGGAGTCCCAGAAGTAGCCCTTGCCGGTCTTGTCCTTGTTGAAGTCCTTGTAGGGATGCCCCTTGACGTAGCGGTCACGCTGCTTGGCGTCCCACTCGTAGCCCGTCGAACCAGCCTCCCAGGTCGGCTCGAGGTACTTCTGCAGCTGTTCCGGGGTGTACTTCGGGGCGTACCAGCACGGCGGGGGCGTCCAGGACGTGGACGACGTCAGTGCGCCCGCGGAGTTACCGCTTCCGTTCTTCGAACGGTCGAAGACGACGCCGCCCGCAGTGACGGAAAGGGTGCCGTCCTTACCGGCGTTGGCGCCCTGCTCGGCGCCCTGTGTGCCGTCACCCAGTGTGTCGTCAGCGTGGGCGACGCCCGGAAATGCAAGGAGGGACCAGCACGCGCCGGCTACGGCCAGCGTCGAGAGCGTCGGCAACGGGCGTGTCAGGGCTGGCACTTGGGACTCCCGCTCTGCGAAACGACCTTCTGGATCATCCAGACACCCTTGTCGTTCTTCTTGAGCGACGTGTGGTAGATGACGTAGCTCTTGGCAGTGACCGTCGTCTTCTTGACCTTGTCGGTCTTGAGGTACTTCACATACGCCTTGCCCTGGTCCTCGCAGTAACTGAGCGACGCCGTACCGTCCTTGTCGACCGCTACTTGGGGGGCGTAGAAGCGGTAGGCGCCAGTGATGGCGGCCTTGTGATCGACGTAGTTCTGAATGAACTTCTGCGTCGCAGCGGCGGCTTCGCCCTCGTAGTAGTAGAGGTACGGCTTGTCGAGCGCGTTCTGGTTGACGATCGCCAAGTCCACAGCCTTGATGGACTGCTCGCTGTCCGAAAGGACCGCGTCCTTCTCCTTGTCCCCGGTCTTGGGCCAGTCGAAGGTGTAGGACAGGTCTGACGGCAGGTCGATCTTCGGACGTTCGGCGGCAACCGGGTCGGACTTGGGCGGGGACGCCGAGGCCTCGCTTCCCGTGTCGGCTCCCGCGATCTTGTCGTTGTCCTTGCCCTCGGAGCTGTCATCGCTCCCGCACGCGGACAGCGTCAAGGCCGCAGCGACGGTCAGCGTGAGCGCTGCGAGGAGGGTGGGGCGGCGGTTCACGGTCGGCTCCCGTTAAGAGGCGAGGCTTCTCTTGAGCGAACCAAAGCTATACAGCGGTGTGGAGCCGCACCAGAGTGAAGGTTGTCAACTCACGGGGCTGTATGGGGAGGAATCGGCGTTTCGCCGACCAGTTCAAGCCGTAACGGTTGCATAACGCGCCAATCCGTCCGTCAGGTGTGACGGCACGCAGGGCATTTCACTCACGAACCAGCAAAGGGCATGGGCCCGTAGACCCATGTGAGGCCTACGCCCCTATGGATACGTTCGGGTTCGTACAGCCGTTGGCAGGTGGCAGGCGGCACAGTCGGAGGGGGCCTGTATGGGGCGGCGTTGGCGGGACGGTCGCGGAGAGCTGGTCGTGCATGGGGGTGGTGAAGGGCCGCCTGTCACTGTTCCTTTGGAGATCGCCACCTCCTACCACGCCCGGACGAAGGGGCTGTTGGGGCGGGACTCCGTCGAGGGGGCGATCCTCCTCTCCCCCGCCAACAGCGTGCACACCTTTCGCATGCGCATGCCGATCGATGTCGCCTATCTCGATCGGCACCTTCGCGTCATCACCGTGCGGACCATGCGGCCGGGGCGGTTGGGGATGCCGCGGCTGCGTGCCCGGCATGTAGTGGAGGCGGAGGCAGGGGTGATGGCGGGGTGGGGGGTGCGGGGAGGTGTGTCCGTCGAGGTCATCACTTAGCACTTCACCCCCAGCCGGGCGCGGACGGACTCTCCTATTGACCAGGGCGTCCTCCACGTAGATGTCGAGTTCAACCTTCTTGGCCGGGGCTTGCTCCGACACGGCCCGGGCCCCGGGACAGATCTCGCCTGGGGCACGGCGGCCCGCCCGACGCGTACGTTCGGCCGCCCGGCAGCTCAGGCCGGCAGGGCTTCAGCATGAAGCCATGAAGCGCGGAAAGCCGCGCGGTCATCGGTCCGACACGAGTTGGAGGACGGCCGTACCGTCCTCCCCGGTCGCCGCCTGGATCACCACCGCGTCCGGCTGCGGGCTCGGGCGACCAGCGTCCCCGAGGCCGCCGCACGAGTTGCCGCTGCCGTTGCTGCGGAGGACGGTGATGCAGCCCTGCCCCGGGCCGCTCGCGCTGCCTTTGGACTGGCCGCTGCCCGACTTCACCGTGTACGCGATGCTGTTCGGGCCGACCTCGGTGACGGACAGGGTGGCCGGGCCGCGCGGACCCTTGAAGGGGATTTTCACCGGCTCCGAAACCGCGATTTCGCAGTTGCCGTCCGCGCAGGCGGTGATGTCACGGCCGTCCGCGGCGGACACCGAGGGCTTGGGCTCGGGAGTGGGCTTGGGTTGCTTCGTGGAGTCGGCCTTCGAGGGCTGCTCACCGGATGGGGACGACGCCTTCGCGGGCTCGTCCGAGTCGCTGCCGCAGCCGGCCGCCGCCGTCAGGGCGATCAATGCGGCGAGGACAACTCCACTTCTGCGCAGTCCGCGTGCTGTCGTCGCGGCCATGGTGTTCCCCCGTGTGCTGTGCTCCGGCGTGCGTGCCTCGGCTCCGGTGTTCGGCAGGCAGTATTCCCTCGTGTCGCTGCCGTCATGCGCCCGGCAGCCGCGGCTAGGTCCCGGACAACGACATCCTGGTCAGACCCCCAGGCCTCCGAGCGCGCTCCGCTTCACTTCAAGCACTGCGTCGCTCCCGCAGTCGAAACGATGCGCGTGGTCTGCCAGACCCCGTCGCTGTTCTTCTCCAGCCGCGTGTTGTAAAGGATGAAGTCCTCATCGGAGGGCGTGGTGAACTTCGGCTTGTTCGTCTTGAGGTCCTTGGCGTAGCCCTTGCTCTCATCGGCGCAGAACACGACCGAGGCTGCCTTGCTGCCATCGAGTGTCACGGTCCGGTCGTAGTACCGGATGGTGCCCGTGATGCCGAGATCGGCCTTCTTGAACTTGTCCACCCAGATCGCGGCCGCCTCCAACGCCCTGCCGGTGTTGTAGAAGTTCAGCGCCTTCGCCTCGGGGTCCGTTCCCGCGATCGCCGCGTTGACCGAGCGCATACGCTCGGCGTTGTCAGCGAGTACGGCGTCCTTGACGGCGTCACCCGCTCTTGCCGCACCAAAGCTATCTATCCGGCGATGGGAACAACGCTGCGATGGAAAAGCCCCCGTGGGCGTCCTAGTCGGGGAACCCCTCATCGGAACCGGTCACCCCGGCAAACAGCACGACCGGCTCCTCTTTGTCCTCATGGCCGACGCTCGCCGCGACCAGACGGTCGCCGACCCGCCAGTACAGGAGGTCACCGAAGTATCCGCTCTCGCACAGCTCCTGGAAGAAGGGCGGGAGGTCGTCGTCCGGGTCCAGGAAGGCGTTGGCGTAGTCCTCCATGGACATGGACCCGTGCCGACCCCACCGGGCGTCCAACGCCGCTGCCAGGTCTTTCAGCTCCGCCTCGAACTCCTCGCCGGTCCGCATGAGTTCGTCCCAGTCGTCGTTCGGCGGGGCGAAGTCCCGGCTCTCGTGCAGGGTCACGAGGTGGTAGGCGTCGCCGCGGGTCAGGGGGCGGGCCAGGAGGTCGTCGATGCGGGCGATGTACTGCTGCACGCTCATCGAGGGGCACTCACTGTTTCGTCGTTCACCGAGATCTTGAGCCGCTCACCGACCCGCACCGTCACAGCTTCGCCTCCGTGGCCGGGACCGGCAGGGGGTCCAGAGCACCGGTCCCGGCAAGCGTCTTGTGAGCGGCGAGCACCGCCTGGGTGGACGGCGTTCCGCCGGAGCTGTCCGCGATCTCCAGCACGACTCCGCCGTGCCTGGCGGGCAGGCGCCGGAGAGCGGAGAAGTCGTCCGGGACGCGCGCGGCGCGGCTCTCCGACAGGTACACCGCCCACCCCGCGCGTGGATGGGAGGCCCGCAGGCCATAGGCCGACCTGAGCTCGTTGTACAGCGGCCGGTCGTAAGTCAGCCCATGGTCCGCGTCCCACACGTCCGCCAGAAGCGCCAGCACCTCGGTGAACCGGCCCGTCAGGGGTACGGCCGCCGAACCGGACGCGGGGAACAGGTGCACCACCGCCGTGAACGGGGAGTATTCGTTCGAGCCTCCCGCGATCACCCTGGCCCGCAGGTATGCGCCGTCCGACTGGGTGGCCACGACGTTGGCCGTGTAGCCGAGGATGTCCCGGTCGTCCTGGGTGTTGGCCGCCTCCAGTGCCGCCGCGAAAGCCTCGGATTCCACGGGTACGGGCTGCCCCGGGCCGGAATCCTCCTCCCAGCGCCACTCGGCCGGCGCCCCCTCCGACAGCTCCGACAGCTCCGACAGCCCGGTCAGGAGCTCCAGCCACCGCTGGGCCAATTGCACAGGCGTCTCCGGCCTGGGCCCCCAGGAGACCTTCACGACCACTTCGCCCGACATACGCGCTCCTCTTTCCTACTTCTCCGCCGGGATGTGCTTGACCACTACGTCCAGGTCGGCGTCGTCGAACGCCTTCTGTGTCGCCTCGGCCACCCGTTTGTTGGAGAAGTTCCATTCGACGGGCTTGCCGTTCGCAGCCCGCAGCTGGCGCTGCGCCTGCTCGATGAACTTGTCCGCCTGCGCCTTCTGAAGAGTCCCGTCCTCGCCGACCTTCTTGCCGTATCCGAACTTCGCCTCGATGTAAGTCTGCCGTGACGAGTCCCAGCCATCGAAGTCGACGTCCCTGCCCGTCCTCGGATCCTTGACAGCGTATTCCTTGCCCCGCTTCACATGGGTGACCTGCTCCTGGTAGCGCATCCAGCGCTCCATGCTCGGCCAGTAGGCCACCGCTTTCTTGGCTTTCCACTGGCCGTCACCGCCGTCCTTGGAGCCCTTTCGCGGGTTCTTCAGGTCGTTGTACCAGGACGGCTTCTTCCACTTGGCGACCTTCTTGCGGCTTTCTTCCTTCTTCGCCTCCTTTTCGGCCGCCTCGGCCTCCTCGGCCTGCTTGCGGGCTTCCTCCGCCTGTTTCTTGGCCTCCTCGTCGCAGCCGCCTTCGGCCAGTACGACATAGGGGGCGCGGGACCCGCCGGCGGCGAGGACCGTGGTGCCGCTGCCAGCGGACCCGGTCAGGCCCGGGATGTCGCCGTACGGGACACGGCGGCCGGGAGCAGAGGCAATGGTGCAGCCGGATTTTCTCGCCTTCTCCTCGGCCTCGTCCGCCGCCTCGTCGGCCTCCTTCGCCGCCTTCGCCGCGGCGTCGGCGTCACCGGCCTTGGCCGCTTTCTTGGCGTCCTCCGCCGCCTTCGCGGCTTTCTCGGTGAGCTTGCCGACTTTGCCGAGCTTGCCCAGCTTGCCGAGTTTCTGAACGATCTTGGCTTCGCCGTAGCCGGGGATGAAGAGCGAGCCGACGTTCCAGACGACATTGGTGACCGCGCGGGTCTTCTCGCCGTTGTTCCACTGGTCACGGACCTCGTCGCCCACGAACGTGTCGTCCAGGACCTTGACGCCCGTGTTCCACGACGCGCCGCCCCAGTCGGTGAGGGCGTCGAAGTAGTCGCCGTTCTCCCACTTCTCGCCTGCGTCCTTGGCGTCCTCGGACCACTGGTCGCCCAGCGAGCTGCCGTAGTCCTTCAGGCCCTCCCACGCCTCACCCGGGTTGGTGACCGTGTCCCAGATTCCCGTGACGTCACCCCAGATGCCGTCGACGAACAGGCCCTGTCCCACCTGCTTGAACTGGTCCCCCACACAGCCGAAGAAGGCCCCGACGCCGGAGGTGCAGCCGTCGTCGCCGTCGTCACCGTCGCCGCTGTCCCCAGCGGCCTGCTCGTCCTCCTCCCATCCAGGCTCGCCCTCAGCTGCGTCGTTCTTCTCCTCGTCGGTCTCCTCGGGGTACGAGACGGTGGTGTCCTCGCTGCCCTGCGAGGCGGAGCCGCTGTCGGCGCCCTCCTCACCTACCTGGCCGCCCGAGCTGGACCCGGGGGTGTCCTGGTCTCCGGAATCGGCTCCGCCGGGCCCGTTTCCGCCGGGGCCGTCGTTCCCGGTATCGCCGTTGCCTGTGCCGCCGTTCCCGGTGCCGTGGTCAGCGGATCCGCCGTTCTCGGCGCCTTGGCCGGCATCGTCCTGACCGTCCTGGCCCTGGCTCTGGCCGGCTGCGTCTTCACCGTCGGTCCCGTCCGCGCCGTCGCCGGCCTGAACCTCCTCGCCGCCGTTTCCTGTTTCCGCCGGGCACGACGTTCCGGTGACCTTGCACACCGCCGACTGAATGCCGGTGAATATCTGCGTTCCCAGACCGCCGACCAGCAGAGCGACGATGATCGCCGCGACCACGGCCACCAGCCCCGCGTACTCCACTGCGGTCTGACCCTCGTCCCGACGCCAGCTGATCATCCGGGCCAGGGAGAAGGGGCGGCGTTCGGCCCTGGCCGACTCGGGGAGGAGGTACCAGTCGCGGCTGTCCCGGCGGGTGAGGAAGTAGAGGATCAGCGAGGGGAGGAAGAGCTGGGTGTAGCCGCGCGGTGATCCGTCGGTGATGTTGGATATCGAGCCGAGGATCAGCCAGATCTGTACGGCGATCAGGCCGCCCCTGATCCTCGCTCCGCCCTCCCAGGTACGCCGGGCCAACCACCAGCCGACTGCTCCTGGGGCGGCGGCGTAGGCGGTCAGGGCGAGTACTCCGCCGTCCAGGGCGTCGTACGAGGCCGCGGTGAGCAGGAGGCCGAGGCCACCGACGACCGTGACCGCGAAGAGGGTGTGGACGAGCACCAGCGCCGTCGCGAGCGAACCCGGCATGTCCCTCCGCCGGCCAGGCCCCGACGGCCACCCGGCCCCGAACTCCGGCGCTCCCCCGATCGAGGCCATGTCCCCCCACCTTCGCTCTACGACACGGCCCGAGGGTAGGAAGGGGACGACGGGACGGGATGGGCCCGTGGCCCCAAAACGGGGCCCAAATGGCGGGAACTATCGCTTGAGTACGCCGCCGCCGCGTACGTAAGCCCGGGCGCCGTGGTGCGGAAGCACGGCCCACATGCGCGTACCGCCGCCCGGCTCGCGCGTCTCACCGAAACCCCAGTTGCCGCCGCACGCCCGGACCACACAGGCGAGCACCCGCAGGGCCGCTCGGCGCCGGGTGTCGCACACTGCCGCCAGGTGGGGATTCGTGTGACGCGGGTGGCCGTCGTAGAGGATCACGCGCAGGGCGGACTCCCGGTAGCGCAGTGAGAAGTAGACCTCTGTGGAGGGGGTGAACCGACAGGCACAGGCCGCGAGTTCACCGACCGCTTGCACCGCTGCATCGGTGACGTCCTCCAGACCGTGAGCTCTCAGGATCGTCCGCGTCGCCGTGCGGGCGATGGCCGGGCTTTGGAGTGCGGCAGGGAGCGTGAGGCTGTAGGCGAGGGTTTCGGGCGTCGAGGGTGTGGGGGCGGTGGCCGGGGACGAGCAGGTGGTCACGGACGCGGGCATGGCAACTCCCTTGGTCGTCGGGGTTTTTGCGCTCCGCCGGGTGGCTCGTCTCCCTGACGCGGGCCCACCCCTCCCAGGGCAGGAGTGTGTGGGCGGGCGCGCGTGATGCGCTTCCGTTTTCGGCGGAGAATTGTGTAGTCGATCTGTCACTGACGGTAGAGCAGTTGGCGGCACTAGTGCCACTTGTTCCTCGACATTGCCTCCTTTGAGTTGGCTCGGTTGCTTACCAGGGGCAGAATGAGTCGGACCACAGGGGAGGAAGGTGCCAATGCCGACACGGACCATGCCCACCGAACGTCAACGGCGTCTGGGTGCCGAGTTGCGGAAGATGCGGCTGGCCGCGGGCAGGACCACCGAGTACGCCGCCGGGCTGCTCGGGCTGGACCGGACGAAGGTCTCCAACATGGAGGCGGGGATCCGCGCCACCTCGCCTGAGCGCATCAGGGTCCTCGCCAGCAACTACGACTGCGCCGACCAGGCTTACGTCGAAGCTCTCGTCGCCATGGCCGACTCCCGCAAGCGGGGCTGGTGGGAGCAGTACCGCGGCATACTCCCCCAGGGTCTGCTGGACGTCGCCGAGTTGGAGTGGTTCGCCGAAAAGCTGCGGTCCTTGCAAACCGTGCACGTACCCGGACTGCTGCAACTGAGCGGGTACGCCCGCGCCGTCTTCGACTCCGCACTGCCACCGCTCCCCAAGTCGGAGGTAGAGCTGCGAGTTGCCCAGCGCATGCAGAGGCAGCAGGTTCTCGAGCGGGAAGGGCCTGTCGAATACGTCGCGTACGTCCACGAGTTGGCACTGCGCATGCAGTTCGGCGGGCGGCGCACGGCCAGGGAGCAGCTCCACCACCTGTGCGAGATGTCCGAGCACGACAACGTCGACGTACGGGTCCTGCCCGTCGAGGTTGGTGTGTTCCCAGGGGCGGGGCACGCGGTCCTGTACGCCAGCGCGGCTGTGCCCCAACTCGACACCGTGCAGCTCGACTCCGCACACGGCGGAGAGTTCACTCACGCCGAGGCCCAGTTGGCCAAGTACCGTGCACACATGGACTGGTGGCACGCCAAGTCGCTGGACCAGCAGGCATCACGGGACTTCATCCACCGCATTGCCCAAGCCCTCTGAGGAGCAGTCACCATGGCCGAGATCACCTGGGAAGAGCCCTACTGCGCCGAAGGCAACAACTGCTTCCGCATAGGCACTGACACCGAAGGCAACGCCTACATCGCCGTCGCCGGGCAGGAGGAGCGCCATCTGACCGACAGCCGCGATGCCCTCCGAGCGCTCATCCGGGACATCAAGGCGGGCAAGGCCGACCATCTGCTGTAGGCCGCCACTGCGTGCCGGCCTCCGCTGCCTCGGTGAGCAGGCGCGTCGCATCGGTGACTGCGAAATTCCGGTCGATGTAGCGCATGGCGAGGTCCTGAGCCCAGGGTGCGAAGCAGTCCTCGCGCCATAGCCATTCGAGCATGCCCTGTGCCAGATTTGCGGCGATGCGCGCAGCCCACCGCTCGGCGAAAGCCTCGGGGGTCGCGTCCTCCAGGTCGATGCCCAGTCGCTCGCACTCATGCCAGGCCCAGATCAGACGCTCCCGTGTGACCAACCGCGCGTCGGGCATCAGGGGGACGAGGACCATCTGGACTTCCAGCCACGCCGGCCGGTCCTCCGCATCCTCGATCCACTTTCCCTCCCAATGCGGGGGCTCCTCCGATGCAAGCCGTTGGTCAGGCAGCAGCGCTTCGAGAATGGCCCGGGCCTGGGCGAAGCGTTCCGGTGTCGGTTCGTCCTCGATCTCCCAGCCGCCGGCCCAGCCGGATGTCAGATCGCGTACCACTTTGGGGGGGAGCAGCTCCTCGCCGTCGGTAGGACGAGCCGCCCGTGCCTCGTATTCCGGTCTCCGCAGCTTGGCGAGCCATTCGCGGGCATCCTGCCGGTCGCTTTCGCCCACCGACTCGTCCTGCACCAGGCGCGCCAGCGCCTGCTCGCCGTACGGGAAGCCTAGATCGCGGAGCAATACGATGTCCTGACTGACACCGAGACCGGAGCGTGCGGATGTCTCGGCCAGCGCAGCAGCTCGGGCGACGTCCAGTACCTCGCCACGTCTCACGGCTTCCTGCAGGGAACGCAGCAACCGTTGCACCTTGAACGAAGCCTCCCAGCTTTCCCGCCGGGCCGCGAAGAGCCGACGCTGCTCATCGGTGAGCGCGAGACCGGGCTCCTCCTGAGCCCGATCCCAGAGGTCCTCCAGTTCCTCCGGCCAACCACTCGTTCCCGGCGGCGCAGCGGCGATCGCCACCTCCAACTCTCCGAGGAGCGCAGCCGTGCGGTCGTCGGGAGCCTCCGCGTGATCCTCGTTGTATGCCACGGATTCAGGAGCCGCTCTCCGCCGCTGCCACCTCGGACAGCAGGCGAGTTGCCTCGGCCACGGCGACATTCCGGTCGATGTAGCGCCTGGCGAGGTCCTGGGCCCACGGGGAGAACTGGTCCTCTCGCCAAAGCCAGGACAGAATGCCTTCCGCGGTCCAGGCACCAATGCGCGTGGCCCACCGAGCACCGAATTCCTCAGGCCCTTCACGCAAATCCAGCCCCAGCTGCCTGCACTCGTACCAGCCCTCGGCCATGCGCTCTCGGGTAGCCAGCCCGACATCCGGCATCAGATCTCGCAGCACCATGCGGATCTCCAGCCAATCGGGGCGCTCATCCTCGTCTTCGTCCCAGTCCCCCTCCCATTCCGGAATGGGCTCCGGAAACGGCAGCCTCGTGCTGGGCAAGAGCGCTTCGAGAATGGCGCGGGCCTGAGCGAAGCGCTCCTGCGCCGGTTCTTCCTCGACCTCCCAGCCGCCCTGCCAACCGACTGTCAGGTTCCGTACCAGCTCTGGCAGCAACGGCTCCTCACCTTCGACAGGACGGCTAGCCATCCCCCGGTGCATCGGCTCCCGCAGGCGCCTCAGCCACCAGCGGCCCCAGCGTCGATCGCTGGCGCCCACATGCATGTCGGGCACCAGTCGTGCCAGCGCCTGCTCGCCATACGGCACACCCAGGCGGTAGAGAACGCTGATCGCATCGAACCCCGCAAGTCTGGCGCGCACACACGCCTCAGCAAGAACGGCGGCCTCTGGGAGGGTGGTCACCTGGCCGTGCTCCACAACCTTCCCCAGCGAGCGCAACAGACCATGGACACGTGACGACGCCGCATTGCAGGCGCGTCGGGCCATGAAGAGTCGCCGCTGGCCGTCGGTGAGCGGCAGGTCAGGCTCCTTCTCAAACCGCTCGTAGAGGTCGTGCAATTCTTCGGACGTCCAGTAGCCGTCTGTGGTCGGCGGAGCGTCGGCCATCGCCGCCGCCAGTTCCCCGAGGATCTTGGGCACCTGCCGATCGTCGCTCATGAGACTCCCAGATACTCCATCGCGGTCAACTCTGGAGGAGCCACCATGACCGACGGCATCACTTGGGAGGAGCCGCTGTAGAGCATTACCAACCCCTCGCCCCGTCGTACACCTTCTGCGGTCAGCAACGGGTGTAGGGGCCTCATGGCGCCCACTCCTGCGCGGCGTTCCTCGTCGTGGCCGGCAGGCTCGGATCGAAGGCCAGTCGCGCCAGGGCTTCCCGGCTGTCCGGCACGTCATCCGTGCGATGGAGGAACCAGATGGCCTCCTCTACCGCGCTGCCGCGCCGGGCGCACCGCTCGGCTAATTCCGCGGCCCAGAGGGCCGTCGCCGACAGAACAGCCGGTTTCTTGTCGCCTGCCGCCCCTCCGCCTTGCGGGAGGTCAGCGAGCCAGCGGAAGACGGCTGCGGTGACTCGGTCAGCGATCTTCTTGCACCAGACCTTGGCGAAGCACGCGGCGCCGATGCCTTCCAACTCGAACCCCAACGACTGGCACTCGCGCCACGCCTCGTTCATTCGCTCGCGAGTGACCAGCCGTGGGTACGGCATCAGGGCGCGCACCACCTCAGCGATGGCACTGCAATCCGCCGGAGCGTCACTGCACATCTGCGCGTCATCCGGCACCCGTTCGACAGTCAGACACGCCTCCAGTGCTGAACGCGCCTGGGCGAGGCTGTGTGAATCGGGCGCGGTCGCGTCCCAGCCGAAGTCGTTCTGCCAGGAATGCGGAAGGCCCTGCAGCCCTTCGGGCAGCAGCGGCTCCTCGTCGCGGGTGACTTCCCGGGCCCGATCCTCGTACACCGAACGGCGCAGCCCGAGTAGCCGGGAACGCACATACGGGCGGAAGTCCCGGACCTGGTCGTCGTGTACGAGTTCTCTCAGGGCCTTCTCGCCGTGCGGACGACCGAGCGAGACAAGCAGGCGCACCGCCGCCTCGACCGCCATGCCGACCCGCACGAACGCCGCTGCGAGCAGCGCGGCGTTTTCAGCCTCCCCATCGTTCAGCAATCCGGCGGTGGTTGCACGCTCGATGAAAGCGAAGGCGTCGTACGCCAGCGCCTGCCGCACCGAGGCGGCCCACTCCGCCGCCACCCTGTCGACCCACTGTTCAGTCGGTGGCTCAGGCACCACGGGAATCCCTATGTCGGCCCAGGCTCCGACCACCTGCTCCACCCGCTCCCGAGTGACCTGGGAAGTGGTCGGCATGATCCGGGTCAACCAGGCGTCTGCCTCGTCCACGGTGTGGTCATCACGGTCGTCGTAGAAGTCCCGTAGTTCCTCGTCCCAGTCGTGCACACTCTGCCGTCGGTCGGGCAGGCACGCACGCAGCACGTGCCGGGCCTGCTCACGTCTCTCCTCCGTGGGAGCAAGTGCCTCCAGAGCCTGAGACTTGCGGTATGTCAGATCGTGCCAGGGCGGTGGCAGCTCGCGTATGGCAGCGGGCAGCAGGTAGGTGTCCACAAGTCGCTCTCCGTCGCTGCCCCGGCAGCTTCTCGAGGCGCTGGCGTCACGAGACGTCCAGGTAATCCATCGCTTCCTTCGGGGTCTTCGTCCTGGACCATCCATGGTCCCAGCCTGCCTCAAGGGAACTCGCACGCTGGGCGTCTTCAAGCATGCCGTGCTCGTGTTGCGCTGGACGCAACCATGAGAACACTCAGCAGCGGCAGCATTGGATACAGTCGCTTTTATGAGTACCAACATGTATGGATGGCTGGAATGCAGGCCCCAGCCTGGGCGCTATGGCACTGAACACGTGCTGTGGGAGGCCTTCTCCGAACTCCGGCACCTTCATTGGGCCCGCGATTACATGTCGTGGTCAGCACTCTTCGACGTCCGGAGTGTGGAGCCTGTCAGAGCTCACTTCCCTGAGCGCGGAGCCCCTGTAGATATGTCGGACACGGTACAAAGGGATGCGGACGATTTCGCTGGCCACAGTAATTCGTGGTTCTCGTGGCGTGAGCTGTCGGCTGTCGACTGGAATGCCCCCTGCACCGACGGTCCGTCTCGGTACTGGGTCCGGCGCTGGTCCCGCACCCATGAAGGATCCTTCGTACCCAACGGATTGGCCGCACTCCCGGATGAGCTGTACGACTCGGCCGCCGCCAAGTTCGGAGAAGGCAACATCGCCCCCGCCCGGTGGCCCGCCGACGGAGAACTCCTGCTCGGCGACGAGGTGTACCGACCTGTCGTCCCCCCTTATCGCGACCTGGTACCGACCGACGGACCATGGCAACCTGTGTGGAATGTGATGGGCACGCTGTCCGAACTCCACGGTGAGGACAACGTCCGCCTCGTCGTCTGGTTCGGCGGCTGAACGGAATCCTGGCGGCATCAGTCGTGCGTCACGGTGTGACGGCTATCCATTTATCAGGCTTGTCGATCTCAACTCGAGCCGTGCTCGGATTCGCCTTCTTCCACTCGGAGAGTGTGTTGATCTCCCCGATGATTGTCCGGCTGACACGTCAAGTTCACCGTGTTCTTCACTTCGCCGTGATGCCCTCCGGGCGCTCATCCGGGACATCAAGACGGGCCAGGCCGACCATCTGCCGTAGGCCCCCTCTGCGAGCCGGCCTCCGCCGCCTCGGTCAGCAGGCGGGTCGCTTCGGCGACGGCGACGTTCCGGTCGATGTAGCGCATGGCCAGACCCAGCGCCCAGGGGGCGAAGCAGTCCTCACGCCACAGCCATTCGAGCACGCCCCCGTGCCAGAAACTGCCCGATGCGGGTTGCCCAGCATGCGGCGAAAGCCTCCGGATCCGTTTCCTCCACGTCGATGCCCAGCCGCCCGCGATGGCCGGGGCGGATAGCCCTCAGTTCGTCCCCGTGCTGAAGAAGATCCGGGTTCGTCTGCCGGTCGGGGCCGGCCCCGCACCCGGCCGGGCTCAGTTCCCGCGAAAAGAAGAAGGGCAGCCGGAACGGCCGTCCCGTCACTTTCGAAGCCGGTCTTTACCGTGGTCGCAACACTGTCGAGCGACTGATCAACCGGATGAAGGACTGGCGCGGCATCGCCACACGCTTCGACAAGACGCCCGAGAACTACCTCGCCGGCCTCGAACTCCGCGCCTCGATGATCTGGCTCGGAGATCTCCTGGAAGCAGCCGATTGATCACGAGGCCACACAGGCCCCGGGGCACGCCGGAGCCGTTGTCAACCGAACCAGACGACCAGACGTACGTTGTCGTCCCCGTGCTTGTCGGCGAGGTCCCGCATCGCATTCCAGACCCGGAACCAGGGTGCCTGGTCCGGAGGAGCGAGCATCCGCGCTGTGAGAATCACAGGGCGGTACACGGCGCCGTCCAGGTGGACCTCGCCGCCCTGCGGCCATTCCGATGGGCTGTACACATCCTCGCCGAAAGCATCGGCCGCGGCCTCATCCAGGCCGGGCGTGGCTGAGGCCCACACGATGTCGTGTTGGACGAGCTCGCCGTCGTCACCAGGCCGCCACAGGCCCGCCCAGTGATAAGCAGGCTCGTCGGCGAGCGGGGCGTCCCAGTCGACCACGGCGACTTCGGCCCAAGTGGCATACGTGTGGCTGTGCTGATAGTCCTCGCCTCCGGTATCCCGTACCGGATCCGAGGGGTCGCTCGGAAGCCCGCGGTCGGCAAAGAGCGAACGATCCAAACTCTCCGTCCCGCCGAAGTTGAAAAGACACCCCCACGCCTCGTGGTCCCGCCCCAGTTGCAGGTCCAGAAGGTCGACCGCCATCTCCCAGTGTCCGTCGGCCGAGCGAGTCTCGATCACACCATCTATGTCTGCGCCCACTGAGTTGATGCTAAGGCCCAGTGCAGGTGCGCAGGTGTGAGCGTCACCGGTTCATAACGTCGGGAGAGGACAGTAAGCAGTTCCGCTCCAAGGGCGTGCCGCGCTCCTTCTCGTCCTCGCGGGCTCACCATGGAACATGCCTTGGACGCCGACACCACCACCAGCGCTCGGCCTTCTCGTCGTTCCCGGGCTTGGTGCATGCACGGAAGATGCCGTTTCTTCAGCTTCCGCGCCTACTACCGCTCCGCCTCTCCGTCCCCAAATCGAAGAGCTTCCCCTGTGCCGCCTCCGCGTTGTCCCAACTCGCCGGGCCACCCGGCTTCACCGACAGGCGATCCAGAGCTGCTCTGGCCTCAGGACTCCCCATCGCGCCCAGCAGCTCGATGGCAGAGTCCGCGCCGATGTCCTCGACCACGCAGCGCTCGGCCATATCCACCGCCCAGTCGGCGAAACGGCCGGGGTCGGAGTCCAGGGCCAGCCAGCGGAACACCGAGTCGGCGGTGTCGTCCCGCAGCCGCGGGATCATGGCGAGTATCGCCGCTTCGACGTGATCAACGACATGCCGCTGAAGCGGGTACAGCCTCTCCCGTCCCCGCCACTCGCGCACCAGCTCGTCCACACCGGCCCACGTCACCTGGCTCGTGCGGGGCATCCTCTCCCCCACCGCCTGGTGGAACTCCTCCCACACGTGCCACAACAGGCCCGGAGACGGCGGCTGAGGCACATCCGGCGCCAACTCCGGGGCCTCCAGCAGCTCGGTCACCACCTGCCGAGCCTCCGCCACCCGCTCATCGGTGCGCGGCAGGTCCCCGATCCGATCCCAGTCGCCCTCGTCCCAAGGCTGTGGCAAGGTTCGAAGGGCGCGGGGCAGAACGTAGTCACCCTCCGGATCACGCCATCGCGCGACCTGCGGATCCCACATCTCCTCGGCACTCAGCTCCGCGTCCGACTCGCTCATTTCCGCTGTCCTGCCGCGTCTCGTGGCTGTCGTCCACTCGTTCGTCTTATGCGATGCCCAGATACGCCTTTGCGCTGTCCGGGTCCTTCATCTTCCTCCTGTCCATCCTGCCGTTCACCGTCCGCTCGTCGATGGCACGCTGCACCTGCCGAGCTGGTCGGCGGACAGACCCTGGCCCGCCACCTTCACGTCCACACCGTTCTTGGCCATCTCACCGGCCGCCGTTCTGGTGTCGCTCGCCGGCTTGCCGTTCCGGGCGGGCTTGACCTCGCTGAAGACCGACGTCCAGCGGTCCGCCGTCTCGATCTCCACGGTGGCCTTGCGGCCCGGCTCCTCGCTCGCCCACTCCTTGAGCCTCTCGACCTGATTGGCGAACTCCGCCTTGCGCGTGGCCGAGCCGACGTGCTTGACCTCCTTGACGTACACGGTGCCGTCTTTGCTGTGCGCCAACCGGACACCGTGCAGCTGGACTCAGCACACCCACCGGAATTCACCGGGGCCGAGACTCAGCTCACCAAGTACCGTGCCCACTTGGACTGGATGGACGACGCGGCGCTGCCTCCGGCGGCCTCACGTGACCTCCTCCGTAACATCGCCCGCGAACTCTGGAGGCGACACCATGACCACCGGCATCGCCTGGGAGGACCCTTTCTGCGGCGAAGGCAACAACTGCTTCCGCATAGGCACCGACACCGAAGGCAACGCCTACATCGCCGTCGCCGGACAGGAGGAGCACCACCTGACCGACAGCCGCGATGCCCTCCGAACCCTCATCCGGGACATCAAGGCGGGCAAGGCCGACCATCTGCTGTAGCCCCTCACTGCGGCGGGCTACGGTAGCCGGCCTCCGCCGCCTCGGAGAGCAGGCGCGTCGCTTCGGCCACCGCGACGTTCCGGTCGATGCAGCGCATGGCGAGGTCCTGGGCCCAGGGGTCGAAGCAGTCCTCGCGCCACAGCCATTCGAGCATTCCCCGTGCCAGGTGTGCGGCGATTCGGGCGACCCACCGCTCAGCGAACGCCTCTGGGGTCGTGTCCTCCAGGTCGATGCCCAACCGCTCGCACTCGTACCAAGCCCAGATCAGACGCTCCCGCGTCACCAGTCGGGCGTCGGGCATCAGGGGAACGAGGACCATGTGGACTTCCAGCCACGCCGGCCGGTCCTCCGCATCCTCCAGCCACTTTCCCTCCCATACGGGAGGTTCCTCCGACACCAACCGTTTGTCAGGCAGCAGCGCTTCGAGAACGGCCCGCGCCTGGGCGAAGCGTTCCAGCGTCGGTTCGTTCTCGATCTCCCAGCCGCCAGACCACCCGGATGTCAGATCCCTTACCACCTTGGGCAGGAGCAATTCCTCACCGTCGGTAGGACGAGCCGCCCGCGCCTCGTATTCCGGCTCCCTCAGCTTCGCGAGCCACTCGCGCGCCTCCTGTCGGTGGCTTTCGCCCACGGACTCGTCCTTCACGAGGCGCGCCAGCGTCCGCTCGCCGTGCGGGAGGCCGAGTTCGTGGAGAAGCCAGATGCTGTCGTGGCCGCCCATACCGGCGTGTACGCCCAGCTCGGCAAGCGCGGCGGCCCGGGCGGCATCCAAGGGCTCACAGCGCCGCACGGCTTCCCGCAGCGACCAGAGCAATCCTTGGACCTTGTTCGACGCCCCCAAACGTTCCCGCCGGGCCGCGAAGTGCTGACGCTGCCCGTCGGTGAGCGGGAGACCCGGTTCGTCCTGGGCCCGCTCCCAGAGATCCTCCAGCTCGTCCGGCCAACCGCTCGTTCTCGGCGGAAGGGCGGCGATCGCCGCCTCCAACTCATCGAGGAGCGCAGCTGTACGGTCCTCCTGAGCCTCCGCGTGCTCCTCGTCGTCCGTCATGAGGCCCCCAGGTATTCCATCGCGGTCTTCGGGTCCTTCATCTTGCCGGAGCGCAGAGCGTCGTATCTCTCAGCCTCGCTCTTGGCATTCCAGGCGTCATTCATCGCCCTGAGCTGCGCAGGAGTCACCTCCTGGCCGGCGATGCGGGCGCCGACTTCGTCCTGGGCCATGCGGGAGGCCGGGGTTCCCGTAGGAGCTTCCTCGCCCCGCTTCACGGGCTTGAACCCGTCGAAGATCTTCTGCCACCCCTTGGTGGAGGCGATCTCGTAGCGGGCGACCCGGCCGGGTTCCGCCTTCTGCCACTTGCCCAACCTGCCGATCTGAGTGGCGATGGAGCCCTTGGTCGTCGCATTCCCCGTGTTCTTGACCTCCACGACATGGACCTTGCCGTCCTTGCCACGGTAAGCCACGTCGGCGTCCGGGATGCCCCTGACGTCGATCTCGCCTCCCAGGCCGTCCGGCCATACCGACGGATCGCCCTTCTTCCGATCGGGGCCGTCACCAATGTCGGAGTACACCGTGCTGCCGTCCGCCGCCTCGTTCTGCGCCACCCGCTTGGTGGCGTGCACCTCGGCAAGGTTCTGGGCGAGCCCGTCCTTGTCCCGTGAGCCCAGCACCTTGGACGCGAGCTTCTGCCGGCTGCCATTGTGGATGTTCTTCTGCTCCAGCAGCTCCGAGACGTCGGCAATCGCGTCTGCCGCCTCCTTCTTGCTGATGTCCTTGGAGTTCGGGTCGACGTCGTCCTTGGCCCGCCTGAGCAGGTTCTCGAGCTGGGCCTCCTGCAGGTTGACCTTCTCGTCCCCCGGGAGCTTCTTGTGGGCCTTGATCTGCTCCCGCAGCAGGTCGGACCGCGCATCCAAAGCCTCCTGCTGGGCCTGGCGTGCGTCGTCGGCGTCGTCGCCTGTGCACTCCTTGCCGCCTCCTGCGGCGACGACGATCCGGCCGCCCTGCGGGGCCGCCAGGACGCCGGTGCCGTTGCCCGGGACTCCGCGCAGGCTGCTCCCACCCCCGTACGGGACGCGCCCGAACGCGATGGTGCAGCTGCCGTTCTTCTCGGCCTTCTTCTTGGTCTCGTCGGCGTGCTTCTGGGCCTCGTCCGCAGCCTTCTTCGCGCCGGCGAAGTCGCCCGCCTTCGCCGCCTTGCGGGCCTTCTCCGCCGCGTCCGCCGCCTTGTCGAGGGATTCACCGACCTCGGCCAGCTTCTTGAACTTGGTGAACTTCGTGATCGTCTTCGGACTGAAGATGCCGACGACGCCGACGACGGTGTTGCCGATGGAGGCGCCGTAGTTGCCCTTCTCCCAGTTCTCCTTGTCCACGAACGTGTCGGTCGCAAGGTCGGACACGAAGTCCTCGGGCGAGTTGACCCAGCCCCATACGGAGGAGACGTAGTTCCCCTTGTCCCACTCCTTGCCCAGCTCGTCGGACTTGTCGCCCCACCAGTTCGTGGTGTAGCCCTTCAGGCCGTTCCAGCTGTCCTTGATCGAGCCGACGGGGTCGCTGACGACGTCCATGGTGCTGGCCAGGAAGCTCTTGGTCGGGGCCACGAAGAAGCCACGGACGTGGTCCATGAACGTCCTGTCGTGGCGTTCCTGGTCGTGTACGTCGTCCCAGAGCGACCTCTCGTCGAACGGCCCCGGAGCGAGGGGGACCGTGTCGTTCGTCCCCGCGCCCTCGTAGGTGATGATCCGAGTCGACCAGGCCGGACCGCCGTCGGTGTTGTTGCCGCCTGTAGCACCGCCGGTGCTCGTGCCTTCCTGGCCACCGGGACCGGCCTGGGTGCCCGAGTCGCCTTCCGTACCTGTCTCGCCGTTCGCGCCCCCGGCGCCGTCCGCCCCCGCGCCATCGTCCGCGTTCGCGTTCGCGCCGCCGTCCGGGTCCGCGTCGTTGCCGCCGTCGGTGCCAGTGCCGGTGCCGGTGTCCGAACCGTCTTGCTGCGCATCGTCGTTGTTGTCCCCGGCCGCACCCGTCTCGGTGCCATCGCCCTGCGGAGCGGGGCAGGCCGTGCCCGTCACCGAGCAGACCGCCGACTGGATGCCGTCGGCGATGCGTCCGCCGAGGCCGCCCACCGACAGCGCGACGATGATCGCGGCGACGACCGCGATGAGCCCCGCGTACTCCACCGCGGTCTGGCCCTCGTCCCGCCGCCAGCGGATCATCCTCGCCAGGTTGAACGCCCGGCGCTCCTCCCTGCCCTGGGGAGGGGTTTCGAACCACTCTCGCGACCGGGCCCGACGCAACAGCACGATGACCGCGACCGGCATCGCCGCCTGCGTGAAGCCCCGCAGGTCACCGTGCAACAGCGTGCCGAGCGACAGCCACACGATCCACGCCTGTACGGCGATCAGTGCGCGGCTCGTCCACACCCCGCCACGCCACAGGCGCCGGGCCAGGTAGATCCCCGCCAGGCTGGGCAGCGAGTCGTACACCAGGATCCCGAGGATCTCCCCGGAGTAGTACGTCACCACCGACAGCACGGTGACCACGTACAGCGCCGTCAGCGCGAACTGCACCCACAGGAGTACCTGCACCCAGCCCAGTTCGCGTGGCAACGGCGAACGCCGGTCCCAGGAGGGGGTGTTCTGTGCACTCCAAATCCCGGTCGGAGGTATCGAGTTACCGGCACCGGACATGCGTGACCTCAGTTCAGCGGGCGGGCATTCAAGACGGGCACCCGGCTGAGGTTATGGAAAATCGAACACTGACACATGGGCCCCCGGGCCCACCCTTGGCCCAACTTGAACCGCAGGGCCCGGGCCCGTCCCTGCCTGCGGTGGCGCGAGACGGGCCCCGGGTGAGTGGGGGCTGGTGACTCAGTTCTCCGTGCGCGGGAAGGAGACCTCGACACGGCGGTTCTTCTTGCGGCCCGCTTCCGTGGAGTTGTCCGCGATCGGGTACTGCTCACCGTAGCCGCGCACCTCGTACGTGATGCCCGAGTCCGCGAGCTCGTCGTCCAGGACACCGTGTACGGCCGACGCGCGCTGGCGGGACAGCACGTCACCGTGGGCCGACGAACCCAGGTTGTCCGTGAAGCCGAAGACGCGGACCTTCTGCGCGTTCTGCGCCTTGATCTCTTCGGCGATGTCAGCGATGCGCGCCTTGGCCCGACCGCTGAGTTTCGCGCTGTCCTTGCTGAACAGCACCTCCGCCTGCAGCGCGAACTTCACGTCCGAGTTGGTGTCTTCGCGGCGTTCCTCGCCTCCCTGGTCCTCTATGACGGACTTGATGTCGAGGATCTTGGGCTCCGCGAGAGTCGCGCCGTCGACCAGCTTCAGGTCGGGGTCGTTCGCGTCGACTTTCACCGGCGCGCTCGCCTTCGGTTCGGTGCCCGGCGGGTAGCTCGGGCCGTCGGCCGCATGGACGGATACGGCGCCGAAGAGGTTCGTGGCGACCATGACTGAGGCTGCGGTGAGGACGACCGTCAGGCGTGGGGCTCGGGTCCGGGTGTGGGTCATGGTGGTCTGCCTCAGCCGGAGATCTTGATAGTGCCGGAGGCGAACGTCGGGAGCTGGAAGCTCACCTCGGTCGTGCTGTCCGGAGGGGCAGGGAACTGCATGAAGACAGCCATCGAGTCACCCGACTTGACCCTCGTGAAGCCCGTGGTCGTGAGGGGCCGGCCATCGGTGTCGCGCAGCACGTAGTAACGCTTCTTTCCCTCGGAATCCACAAGAGTGGCGCCACCGAAGGACATGCCGTTCTGGAGGACCTCGGTTTCATTCCCCCTCACCGCAGCTGGCACGGTGACATTCTGGGAACCATCGTTCTTCAGCTCACCGTTCACAGTGACGAAGCCCCCCGAATCACGCTCCGCCGAAGTGATGGAAAGCAGCAGCCCGTCTTGTCCCTTGAGTTCAGCCAGTGGCTCCTCCGACTGACCTTCCTGAGCACTCGGCTTCGATCCGCTGTCCTTTGAGGCGGACGCCGACGCGTCTCCGCCTTTGTCGTCCCCGCTGCTGCAGCCGGCCACACCGAGGGCCAGGCTGACCGCAACTGCCGCTGCGGCCATCCCCCTGCGGGCCGTCGTGGTGAACCGAATGCTCATGAGTTCCGCTTCCTTTGTTCGTCGTTCTTTGTCAGTCGGCCAGATGGACGTCGAAGAGGTCATCGGGACCGGGCAGATCCGAGGGATCGTCTGCGTCGAGGTCCCAGTTCTTGCCCCCGCAGTTGAGCTTTGGCAGGTCCTCGTCGTTGTCGTTGCCCTCCTCGGGCGGTTGCAAGGAACAGCGCGGCTCGATCACGGCCCTGGCTTTTGCCGTCGCGTACGTGTCTTCCGTACCGGGGACGATGCTGTCGCCGACGGGATCGTTCGTCTTGACCTCGACCTCGTAGCCCAGTGGGTCCCACTCGGGCTCACAGCCGCCTCCCACGACATGTGCGTCGTTCTCGTCGGCGAGCTGCTGCGCCCGCCAACAGGAGGGTTCGAGCCCGTCCACCTCGCCCTCGAGGATGTCCTCCCAGAGGTCCGGGTTCAGGAGGTTGTCCAGCCACCTGCCCGTAAGTTGGTCCCGCTTGTCCTGCGCGGCCGCAAGGGCAGCGGCGTCCGCCGCCGTCTGCGCGCCGTTCCGTGTTGCCGCGGCCTGGCCGACCGCAAGGTACGCGAACGCAAGGAAGAGCAGGCCCACCACCACCATGATGTAGATGGGGAAGGCCTGCCCTGCGTCGCCGAACTTACGGGTCCTCATCAGCCGCCGGTGACCTGGGAGATCTGGTCCGTGATCGCGGTGTAGATGGAATTGCCGATGTCCGTACCCGTGATCGCCAGAACGATCGCCACGACCACCGCGATGATCCCCAGGTACTCGACCGCGGTCTGCCCCTTGTCGTTGCGAGCGGCGCGGGCCTGCAGGTACGAGACGGTGGTGTTGATCCAGTTGCTCATGGTGGTGTTCCCCTCCGGTACCGGCCGGCCGCCTACCGGCCGACGTACAAGTCTCTTGGGCGCTACTGGCGTTACCGGCTTCCTCCTTGCCGGTACCGCTTTCGACACCAGAAACGTACGGCGGAACCCCCGGTCCACCAGAGGGCCCCAGGGCCCAATCCAGGGCCCAATCGCGCGGGCCCAACGAACTCTCCCCCCATTCCGTCACCGAAGGTCACCCCAGTCCTCGGTGTGAGCCCGGTGCCGTGCCGAGCCACTTCGCCGCGGCCTCGGAGCGGCTGGTGCTGTGGAGCTTGGCGAAGATGCGGTTGATGTGGTTCTTGACCGTCTTCTCGCTGATGAAGCAGGTGGCGGCGATCTGCTGGTTGTTCATGCCGGACGCAATGAGGTCCATGATCTCCGCCTCCCTCGTACTCAGCTGGAACCGCGACCTGTCGGGAGCGGCCGGACGGCCACTCGTCCACCCAGACGAAGACTGTCCCACATCCGATTGCACTTGCGAAAGGTTTTCTGGAGAAGTGGGTGGGGGCGGGACGTGCGGGAGGCTCATACTCGCTGCATAACCGGGTAGTTGGGATTGATTATGCGGCCATGCGGAAGCGGAATTTCCGTATGCATTCGCATTCGCCTGTCCCAGTCCATCCGGTAGCGGCGAGTCCCCCGGAGCCTGGCCCTGACCCTGGCCCTGGCCCTGCCGGAGCTGGGCCAGCAGCGCTCCCGCCGCCGTGGGCGTGAAGTGGGCCCGGCCCTGCTTGATGTCCCTGACCGCGTCGACCAGCTGACCGGCCGTGAACTCGCCGTGGACCAGGTAGCCGCCCGCCCCTCGGCGGAGGGCCTCCTGGACGATCTCCGACTCCCTGCTGTAGGTCAGCATGACGACCGGGGCGATCCGCACCAGGTACGGAAGCGCCGAGATGCCGTCCACGCCGGGCATGCGCACGTCGAGGAGGACGACGTCGGGCCGGTGCTGTTGGGCGGCCTCGTAGGCCTCGCGGCCGTCGGCCGCCTCCGCCACGACCGTGATGTCCTCGCGGCCGGAGAGCAGGGCGGTGAGGCCGGCGCGGACCACCGGGTTGTCGTCGGCCACGACGACCCTGAGGCGGCTCGGCTGTGCGGGCTGCGGGAAGTCGAACGGGTTCTGTGGCGGTGGCGGCTGTGAGGCGCCGGGGTGAGGGGTCGTCTGGTCCGGCATCGGCTGCCTCCTCTCGTGTCGTGGGGGACGTGTGCGGTGTGGTCATGGGTGGTCGGCCGGGTCAGCCGTGGGGTGCGGTCAGGGCCGCCAGCGGTAGCTCCAGGCGGACTTCCGTTCCCTTGGGGTGGCCGCCCCGGCCGACGCGGATGCGGGCGCCCACCGAGGCGGCCCTCTCGACCATGCCGACCAGGCCGAAGTGGCCCGCTCGGCGCAGTTGTTCGAGGGTGGTTCCGGGCGGGAGGCCGCGGCCGTCGTCGTAGACGCTGATGCGGAGCAGGTCGCCGTGGACGCCCGCGCGGACGTCGACCCGGGTCGGGCCCGCGTGGCGGTGGGCGTTCTCCATGGCCTCCGAGGCGATGGTGAGGAGCTGGCGGGCCACGGCGGGTGGCACGGGGGGTACGGAGTGGTCACCGGTGGGGCGGTAGACCGCCGGGAGGCCCGTGCGGGCGCTGAAGTCCCGGGTGCGCGCGGCCAGTTCTACCAGTACGTCCGTGCCCTGGCCGGGGTCCGATTCGCGGCGCAGGTCCGCCAGGAGTTCGCGGGATTCGGCGGCGGCTCGGCGGGCCGACCGGGCGACCAGGTCGGCCTGCTGCTTCACCAGGGCAACGTCCATGTGGGCGGCGCCCGCCGAGCCCGCCAGGCCGTCCGCGGCCAGGGCGACGCCGTGCAGGGTCTTGGCGACCGAGTCGTGCATCTCGCGGGCCAGTCGGGCCCGTTCCGCGCCGACCGCCTCCGTGACGGCCAGGCGGGCCTGGACCGTCGTCAGCGCCTGGGTGGCCGCGCCGAAGCGGAGCATGAGGTTGCGGAGACTGGAGCCGACGGCTCCGGCGATGACGCAGAGGCCGGGCAGGAGGGACGACTCGGCGATGCCGGGCTGGGGGTCCTCCATCGCCGCCTGGATCAGGAGGAGCAGCAGGGCCTGGAGGGAGGCGAACACGGCTGCTCCGCGCCAGCCGTAGACCAGGCCGGCGAGCAGAGGGGTGCAGACGCTGACGTAGGCGAGGGTGCTGCCCGGGCCCGCCGAGATGAGCAGGAGGGCGCCGAAGAGGGTGTCCGCGGCCAGGAGAGTGGGATGACGCAGGAGGAGGGGGCCGAAGCGTTCCCAGTCCCTGAACAGGACGTAGGAGGTCATGAAGGTGACGACCACGGCCGCGCCCACCAGGCGGGTGGGGAGGCCGTCGTTGGCGTTGATGAGGGCGGTGGGGGTGGCCAGGGCGATCATGGCCAGCCGGAAGCCGAAGACCTGCCGGCACATGGCTTGGAGTGCGTTGATCTGGATGGGTATCGCCGGGTGTTCAGGTGCCGGTGCCGGTGCGGGTTTGGCCCGGCCTTCGGCCGGGATCGGCTTCCCAGCGGCACCGCCAGCACCACCCGTGCGGCTTTCGTTGCCGGGTGCGGGTGGCCCCGGTGGGGGCTGAGCGCCGTCGGCGGCCGGACCGCCGTTCACGGGTACCGGCATGACCGTGTCCGCCCTGCCACCCGGCGCGTCCGCCCGCTCCCACCCCGGCGGCAGCGCCGGTGTCACCGACGTCACCGGGATGTCGGGGGCGCCTGTGCGGACGTGGGCCGGCAGGACGGTGCCTGCCGGTGGGGTGGTGATCTCCGGTGTTCTCGGGCGGCGGCGCAGCCGCCCAGTGCGTTCTCCCGTCATCGACATGGTGTCGCCCCCCTACTCGCCCGTGACAACGCCGAAGTCGGTACCCGAGCCGAGGATCAGTCCGGCGCCGAGGAGGAGCATCGTGGCCGGAACCATGAAGGTGGTGATCATCATGGTGGCCTTGGGGACCGCGCGCGCGGCCTTGCGGCGGGCGTTCTGGGCATCCGTACGGCGCATGTCCTTGGCGAGGGCCACCAGCGTGTCGACGATCGGGGCGCCCAGTTCCTCGCCCTGCTGCAACGCCGTGACGAACATGGCGACCTGCTCGGAGTCGTTGCGGCGGCGCAGTTCCGCGAAGGCCTGGCGGCGGCTCATGCCCAGGTCCATCTGGCGCAGGGTGATGCGCAGTTCGTCGGCCCAGGGGCCCTCGTACTTCGAGGCGACGCGGTCCAGGGCCTGGCGGAAGCCCAGGCCCGCGCTCACCACGACCGCCAGCACGTCCAGGAAGTCCGGCAGGGTCCGCTCGATCACGTCCTTGCGGATGCGGATCGCCGCCCAGATGCCGACCTCCGTCCAGAACGCGCCGAAGGCGAGCAGGAGCAGCGCCACGACGAGCTGGCCGCGCATCAGGAAGACCAGGAAGCCGACGCCGCCGAGGAAGCCGTAGACCGCTCGGCGGGCGGCGTAGCGGTCGATGGTCAGGCCGCCGGGGTTGCCCGCGAGGTCGATCTTGCGTCGGTACTTGGCGACCTGCTTGGGGCCCATCAGGCGCAGGACCGCGGGGGCGTAGCGCATGCCCAGGCGGTCGATGAGCGAGTCCACCGCGCCGGTACGGGTGGAGCCGACCTCCAGGGCGAGCGCGAGATCGCCGGGGAGTTTGGCCTCGGCCCGGTACATGCGGATGCCGGCGAAGGCGCCCCAGACGCTGAGGCCCATGACCAGTGCGAGAAGAAGTCCCATGATTCTGCTCCGGCCTTCTCAGACGTCGATGCGGGACAGGCGGCGGATGAGGATGAAGCCGACGGCGTAGAGGGAGAAGGCGATGATGACCGCCCCCTGTCCGAACGCTGAGCCCGTCATGCGTTCCAGCGCCCCGTCCTTCACGCCGTTCATCAGGAACAGGGAGCCCACGCCCAGCACCGGCACCGCGTACGAGGTCATGCTGACCTGCGACAGCTGGGTGCGGACCTCCCGTCGCGTCTCCTTGCGCTCCTCCAGCGTCTCCGTCAGGTTCCGCAGCGCGCTGACCACCTGGCCGCCCGCGCGGCTGGACAGCACCAGCGTGGTGACCAGGACGACCAGTTCCCGGGAGGGGAGGCGGTCCGCCAGTTCACCCAGGGCGTCGTCCATCGACGCGCCGATCGCCAGTTGGTCGGCCACCTTGCCGAGTTCCTCGCCCGCCGGGGCCTCCAGTTCCTCCGCGGCCATGCCGATCGCCGTGCGCAGCGCGAGTCCGGCCTGGGTCGCGTTGGCGAGGATGCGGGCCAGTTCCGGGAGCTGGTTGATGAACTTCTCGATGCGTTTCTGCCGCTGCCAGTTGAGGAACTGCAGGGCCACCCAGATGCCCAGCAGACCGGCCAGGGGGCCGAAGAACGGGGCCAGGGCCGCCTGGCCGATCAGCCACAGGCCCGCCACCGTGGCGAGCATGTAGACGAAGAACTCACCCGGGGTGATGTCCAGGCCGGTGGCGGCCAGGCGCAGTTCCAGTTTCTTGCCGAGCTTGGTGCGCCGCAGGCGGCGGTCGATCCCGCGGAAGTTCCGGCGCCGACCGCCGACCTGGATCTGGCCGGTGGCCGACAGGCGGTCGACGAGCGCCTGCCGCTGCGCCTTGCCCATGGCGTAGGAGTGCAGGCCCATGACCGTCAGGACGCAGGTCAGCAAGGTGATGCCGGTCGTGAGCGTGATGAGCGTGTGCAGTTCCATGGGGACGGTTCCTACCTGGCTTCTCGGGTGGCTAGCTGGTCCGCGGACTGGGCGATGCCGAAGGCCTGGGGGATGGGCTGGCTCGCCATGTAGAGGCGGTCGGCGGTGCGGCGCGGGAGGGGGTGGTACTCGAAGGCGCCGTGGATACGGCCGTCCGCCGCCATGGGCCGGGCGTTGAAGCGGGCGACCGTGACCAGTCGGTACGGCTCGCTGCCGTGGCTCTCCAGCAGCGCGATCTCGGTGATGCGGCGGGCGCCGTCCGCGAAGCGGGTGAGCTGGACGATGACGTCGACCGCGCTGTTGATCTGGTCGTGCAGCGCCACGAAGGGGATCTCCACCTCCGACATGGAGGCCAGGGTCTGCAGGCGCATCAGCGCGTCCTCCGCGCTGTTGGCGTGGACGGTGGCCAGCGAGCCGTCGTGGCCCGTCGACATCGCCTGGAGCATGTCCAGCGACTCGCCGCCGCGGACCTCACCGACGACGATGCGGTCGGGGCGCATGCGGAGGGAGTTGCGGACCAGGTCGCGGATCGTGATCTGGCCCTTGCCCTCCACGTTCGCGGGGCGGGACTCCAGGCGGATCACGTGCGCCTGCTGGAGCTGGAGTTCGGCCGAGTCCTCGATGGTGATGATGCGCTCGCCCTCGGGGATGAGCCCGGAGAGCGCGTTCAGCAGGGTCGTCTTTCCCGTGCCCGTCGCGCCCGAGACGATGACGTTGAACTTCGCCTGCACCAGGCCCGCCAGCAGGTACAGCATGTGCTCGTCCAGCGAGCCCAGGCCGATCAGCTCCTGGAGTGTGAAGGAGCGCGGGAAGCGGCGGATGGTGAGGGTCGCGCCCGTCAGGGACAGGGGCGGGATGATGACGTTGACGCGCTCGCCGGAGGGGAGGCGGGCGTCGACCATCGGGTTCGACTCGTCCACGCGGCGGTTGACGGTCGAGACGATCCGCTCGATCGTCTGCATCAGCTGGTCGTTCGAGGCGAAGCGCATCGGCAGCTGCTCCACCCGGCCGCCGCGCTCCACGAAGATCGCGTCCGGGCCGTTGACCATGATCTCGGTGATGGAGGCGTCCTCGAGCAGCGGCTCCAGGATGCCGAGGCCCAGTGCCTCGTCCACCACCCTGCGGATCAGCTGCGAACGCTCCACCGTCGACAGCACCGGGCCCTCACGGCTGATGATGTGCCCGAGCACCCGCTCCAGCCGCGCCCTGCGCTCGGCGGCGACCAGCGAACTCATCTCCGCGAGGTCGATCTCCTCCAGGAGCTTGGCCCGGTAGGAGGCGACCATGTGGCCGTCCTCGCCCCGGTTGCCGTTCTCCTCCGGGGAGTTGATGCGTGCTCGCAGGCTCATGGTCTCCCGTGCTCCTCGTTCGTTGCCGACAGCCTCAGTGGTCGTTGCCGACGGCCTCAGTGGTCGAGCGGCATGGTGGCGGTCTTCCGTGCCGGGTCGAAGTCCCAGCCGGGGACGATGGACGGGATGTCGACGGTGGCGGTGACCGTGACCTCGTCGCCTCCCGGCGCCTCGGGACAGTCGGTTCCGTCGGCCAGCCAGCTGCTGACCGCGGTCGTGCAGGCCTGTTGGGCGCTGCCCTGCTGGAGCGACGCACTGCGCGCCCCCGCCCGTGCCGCCGTCCCCGCCTGCTGCGCCGTGTACGCGATCAGCCCGAGCTGTACGGCCGCCATGGCGACGAGCAGCAGGATCGGGAGGAACCCGAGGTATTCGATGGCGACCTGGCCGCGGTCGCGCTCTCTACGGACGTACGCCATCTCACTTCGCCTCCTCGACCGCACCCGCGTGGCCCCTGACCGTGAACGGGAAGGAGATCGTGCCCGGGAAGAGGACGGGGACCTCGAGTGCGACGTCGGAGGTGACATAGCCGCCACCGGTGGTGCAGCCCACCTTCGCGCCGGCACTCCACGCGTCCGACAGCTTGTCCAGTCCCGCTGCCCGGCATGCGCCGTCCCGCTCGCCCGGCTCCGCCGCCGTCCCCGCCCGCACCGCCTCATCCGCGGCGTTACCCGCGAGCGTGTACGTGTAGCCCACCAGCACGAGCTGCCACAGCACCACCAGCGTCACGATGATCGTCGGCATCATGCCGAGGAACTCGATGGTGACCTGGCCGTCGTCCCGCCGTCTCACGGACCGCCGTCTCGCGGACCCGGGCATTCTCATCCCCCTCCCTCCTTCCGCCGCCGGAAGTTCACCGGCCCCCGGTCCCCCCGCAACCGGCCCGCCTTCTGGGCGCCGTCGGGGACCTTGACCAGCCCCAGTTCGCCGGCCAGGCCCCACAGGGCCTGCTTCACCGTGCTCTTGCTCTCCAGTTCGTGGATGCGGCCCGCGTCCACGACGCTCTGGAGTTCCTTGAAGTTGGCGGGGACCGCGGTGGCCGCGACGGCCGTGCCGGTGATCTTCTGGATCAGCGGCGGCTGGATCTCCGTAGCGCGCGAGTGCCGGTTGACGACGACGGTCGTCTCCTCGGCCTTGCGGATCTGGAGCCGGTCCCACATCCGCACCGCCCGCTTGGCGCCCCGTACCGCGACCACGTCCGGCGTCGTGATCAGCAGGGCCCTGTCGGCCATCTCCACGGCGGCCGCCCCCGCCCCGTTCAGCTGGGCGCCGCAGTCGATGACGACGACCTCGTAGCGGGAGCGCAGGGCGCTGACGATCTGGCGGGCGGCGCGGTCGGTGACGTCCTCGCCGCGTTCCCCTTCGGCCGGGGCGAGGAGCAGGGCGAGTCCGGTGTCGTGGCGGAAGACCGCGTCGGCCAGGACACGCGGGGAGATGTCCGTGATGGCGGCCAGGTCGACCACGGACCGGCGGAACTGGACGTCCAGGTACGAGGCCACGTCACCGGTCTGCAGGTCCATGTCGACCAGCGCCGTGCTGCGGCCGGAGGCCTGGGCGGCGAGGGCCAGCTGGATCGCCGTCAGGGTCGTGCCCACGCCGCCCTTGGCTCCGCTCACCGTGACCACCGTGCCTCCGACACCGGTGAACACGTCGGCGCCGGCGCCCAGGTGCCGGCGTACGCCGACGGACCACTGGGCGACCGCCTGGACGCGGCTGGCGAGTTCCTCGTAGCTCAGGGGCAGGGCGACCATGCCGCGGGCGCCGTAGTCCATGGCGGCCTGCATGAGGCCGGGGCTCGCGTCCGAGGTGACGAGGATGACGCCGACGGCCGGGAAGCGCAGGGCGACTTCGCGGATCAGTTCCAGCGCGGGGACCGGGCCGATGCGCTCGTGCACGACCACGACTTCGGGCAGTTCGTCGACGGACTCGGCGGCCAGCCGCGCGAGGGTGTCGATGAGCTGGGTGGAGTCGACCACCGGGGCGACCGGCTCGGCGTCCGGGAGCTGGCTGAGGAGCGTCGTGATCGACCGGACCGCGTCCGCGTCACCGACTGCCGGGAGGATCCTCGTGGGCATGCGAGCCTCTCACTTGTCCTTCGCGAGTTCGTACGTCCGGTCCTGCTCGGGGACGGTGGTGTCGCTGCCGGGCGCGACCAGGGCGAGCCGGACGCGCTGGGCGAACGACTCGGCGTAGGTGAGGCGCTGGGCGTCGAGGGCGGACAGCGCGAAGGTGATGGGGACGGCGTCGGTGGGCTGCTGGGTGCGGTTGCTCTCGTCCGGTTTCAGCGCGGTGAGTCGGCCGACGTCGAGGACCTTGGCGTTGGTGACGATGATCTTCGACTGGTCGGGGTCGCCCTCGCGCTTGCCCTCGAAGGTGGCGTAGACGTTGACCGAGGCACCGGGCGTGATCTTGCCGGCCACGCCGGTCGCCGCGTCGATCATGATGGCGACCTCCTGCTGCCCGGGCTGGAGGGCCGGCTGGCGGACGATCATGTCGGACTGGAGCAGGGAGCCCGCTTGCAGCGTGGTCACGGCGATCTTGCCCTGGATCTCGCGCAGGTCGGTGACGGCGTTGTCCGACAGCCACCGTTCGGGCATCTTGATCTTCTCGAACTGGCCCGTGCTGAGGGTGGTGTAGGGCGGTACGTCCGACTTGAGCCGGTAGGCGGTGACCTCGGGGCCGACCTTGGACTTCACGTCGCTGATGACGGACAGCACGCCGGTGAAGGCGCCGAGGGCGCAGACGACCGACAGGAGCAGGAGAATCACGCCGCGGCGCTGACGGGAGTTCATGAACCGTACAACCTCATTGGGGATATCGGTCGAGCGGAAACGAATGGGTGTGAGCGGTGGTCCGTACGGGCCGGGACCAGGACCCCGGGACACGAGTCCCGTGGCGCGTCCCGTGGTTCAGGACTCACCCGACGGGGGTTTGGTTCTCGTGCGGACTCTGGCGGGGTTGGTCGTGGACGGGCGGCGTGGCCGAACAGAACACGCAGCGGTCGCCGATGACGTCGATGCCGCACCAGTGGCAGCGGGTCCGCCGTACGGAGGTGACGAGTTGGTAGAGGACCGACAGGTCGGGCAGGTAACTGCAGAACTCGATCAGCTTGCCGGTGCCCCACCAGCCCGCTGACTCGGCCGGGAGCGGGGTCTCGCGCAGGCCCTGCACCTTCCAGGACGGGGCGAGGGTGCCGGTGACCCAGTCGGACTGGAGCTGTCCCTTGGCGACCAGCATCCAGGTGCCGAACTCGGGGCCGGGCAGGGTGGCTTCGGGGGTGATCCTGACGAGCTGCGGCTCGGGGTGGGCGAGGACGCCGAACTGGCTGCCGGGCACCCAGGACTTGGCGTGCGACTTCAGGCCGACGGGGACCCGGTCGAGCCGGGCGACGGAGTTGAGCAGCGCGCCGGCGTGGATGTAGTGCACGAGCAGTCGCCCCGCCGAGGCGAGCACGCCGGGGCTGATGTCGCAGGACGCGAGCTGTCGTAACTGGCGGGCCAGGACGGCGAGTCCGAGCGGGGGCAGATCGGGATGGAAGAGGGCGATCCGGTCGGTCTCCATGAGGGAGCGCAGGGTGTACAGCCGTCGCTGCACGGCGAGGGGCGCGGCCTGGGAACAGACCACGATCACATGCCCGTGGTGTTCGACCAGGGTCTGCATGTCGGCGAGGGCCTGCTCCAGCGGGCGCCGGTCGACGTCCCGCAGCACGACGGCGGGCAGGGTGCGTTCGTCCTGTGGCGGCAGTGCCATGTCGGCACTGGTCACGGCAATGGCAGTTGGCACGCGCAGCTCCCCGTTTCCCCATGCCCGTCGGCGCGCCGCCTTGCCACTGCGGCCCACCTCGGTGACTTCACTGCGTGACTACCTCAGCACTGTATCCACGGCTCTGTGGCCGGAGAACAGCGTTTGTGTAGCTGTAGAGCAACTGTCGTTGCACAAGATGCGTCAAAACGGGGCAGGTTGAGCATCTTGCCGGTCGCGGGCGAGGGCTCGGGTGGTCCGGGCCGGTGGTCCCGGAGGGCCCAGTGTTGACGGTGGGCCTCCGTTTGGGCCCTGAGGCCCACGCCTCCCACCGGTGCGCGTACCTACTCTCGCCGTCCAAGGCACGTGGTTCGGGCAAGGAGGGGTGTCGTATGGCCGGCGGGGGTGGCATACGGGCGTACGGGCACAGACCGGTCTTCGACGATCGCGGCGCGACCGGCACCGAGTACCTCGGCATGGTCGTCGTCAGCGCCGCGATCGTCCTGGCCGTCTCGGCCACCGGCGTCGGGCAGCTCGTCTACGACAAGATCGCCGCGCAGATCTGCAAGGTGGCCGGTGGCGGCGACTGCGCCTCGGGCGGGCCCGGGCCGGGCAAGCCCCTCACCGACGCCGACTTCGAGCCGGCGCTGTGCCAGGTCTCCTCCGTCACGGACAAGGCGGGCTCCAAGGCGAAGATCTTCTTCTGGGAGATCGGCAAGGAGTACGGCTTCCAGGAGCAGCACATCAAGGCGAACACGGACGTCAACGGTGACGGCGCCGTCGACGGCAAGGACCAGCTGGTCTACCTGACCTTCACGGACGCCGCGTCCGTCGCCGCGAAGAAGGACTTCACACCGGGTATGAAGGTCGGCAAGTTCGGCAGCGACAAGGTGGAGCTCGGGCTCGGCATCAAGGTGACCAACGGCGACACCTGGGTCTTCCAGAGCCCGGAGGAGGCCCAGCGGTTCCGGGACGACGTGGAGAAGCTGCAGATGTACGAGATGCGGCGCACCATGCCCGGGGGCGCGGAGGCCAGTCTCGGCGACAGCATCGCCTATCTCTTCGGGACCGGTCCGCTCAAGGACGAGGAGGACACCCAGAACCGGATCAAGGACCAGCTGGGCGACAACCGGAAGATCACCTACGGCAAGGTGGGCCTGGAGGCCTCGGCGTCGGCCGGCCTGAAGATCTCGGCGGGCGACGAGAAGAAGCTGAGCGCCGCGCTCGGCGGCACCTTCAAGTACTCCCCCGAGGTCACCTGGACGGACAACGCCTACAAGAACACCAAGTCGTACACGTACTCCTCGTCCATCGAGTACGGCTCCAAGGTGGGCTACGAGGCGGGCCCGCTCAGCGGCGAGTACGCGGCGAACACGACGCAGACCGGCACCATCACGGTCACCTACGACAAGAAGACCGGCAAGCTGGTCCGCGTCGACATGACCCGCACCGTCGAGGAGGGCGGCCAGAAGGACGGCGCCAAGGCCGGCGGTGACAACGGCAAGCAGGACGGCGACAGGCGGGGCGGGAACGCCGGTGTGAAGGGCACGGACTCGCAGACCGGCATCGAGATCGTCACCAACTCCGTCAGTTTCGACCCCGGTCCCGGGGGCGACGCGGACCGGGCGGTCGCCGAGCGGTGGCTGGACAGCAACAACGAGCAGATCGCCACGCCCTTCCAGTACATGTTCGACGACCACGCGCCGACCTCCCGGCCGGGCGCCGACGACCCCTTCGGGCAGCTGATGTTCGACAAGGGCAGGTCGAGCCGGATGACGTACACGGGCGAGGTGAACGCGGCCGAGTACGGCTTCGAGTTGAATCTCGGGCTCAGTCTGGGCATGACGATCAGCACGGAGAAGAAGTCGGAGACGCTGACCGACGCCCAGTTCCTGGGGGCGCCCCGCGGGGACGGTCGCTCCTATCTTCCCTACAGCTACTGTGCGAACTGACGAGACGGAGTCCAAGCCGATGAAGACCCGCCGTGCCCTCCTGGCCGCCGCCCTGCTGACGGCCTCCGTGGCCCTGACCGGCTGCGGGAGCTCCGACGCCGGCTCGGTGCCCGACGGCTGGGGCACCCTGAGGAGCAAGGGCGTCGACGTCTCGTATCCGAAGGGGTACGAGGAGCAGAGCGCCGGTGAGCGCGGCAAGCACAACGCGGCCGCGGCGGTGCGCACGGAGGGCGGCAGGAAGGTCTCGGTCATCACCGTGCAGCTCGGGTTCACCGAGGCGAACTCCGCCGAGCAGGCCGCGATCGCCGCCGAGGCGGGCATCCAGATGGGCGCGGACGTCAAGGGCCAGAAGGACGTGGAGCTGGCCGGCGCGGACGAGGCGAAGCGGATCGACTTCACCTTCAAGGCGACCGGCGAGGACGGCGGACCGCCGAAGGGCACCCCGGTCGAGGGCGTGATCCTGGCAGGGCTGGACTCGGCCGACACCGCCTTCGCGGTCCGGGTCGACGCGCAGCGGGGGTCGCTGCCGGACGGGGACCTGGACCGGATCATCGACTCGGTCGAGGTGCACTAGCCATGGAGGTGCCGGGTGCCGGTTACGTCGTGCTCGCGCTGCTCGTGGCGCTGTTCGGCGCGCTGTCGTGGAAGTACGCGCGGCGCCTGGTGACGGTGGCGCGGGTGCTGCGGCGCGGGGCGCGGGCGGAGGGCGAGTGCGTCCGGGTGGAGACGGAGCCGTACCACCGCTCGGACGCCCGGCGGCACTTCTTCGCCTTCCGTACGGCCGACGGCACGCCGGTCGAGTTCGAGGACCTCGCGGGCTGGTCGACGACGGAGGGCACCCGGGTCACCGTCACCTACGACCCGCGCGATCCGCAGGGCACGGCGACGGTGGCGGGCCGGGGCAGCTGGTCCCCGGTGCTCCAGGCGCTCGCCCTGGTCGCGGGCTGCGGCATGGCCGCGCTGGGCTTCGCGGTCCTCCTCTACGTCGAGATCTTCGGGAGTGGTTGATGGCGCTCGTACGCTGCTGGGCCGTCGGCATCGTCGTCCTGGTCGTCAGCGAGTACGTCCAGATGACGCTGGTGTACGGCCCGTTCGTCGGCCCGCGGGGCGTCGGCTCGTTCGGTGCCGCGCTGGCGCTGGTGCACCTGCCGAACCTGGTGTGCGTCGTGCTCGCCACCTGGGCGGCGGCGCGGGTGCATCCGCAGCCGTGGCGGGAGATGCCGGCGCGGCACCTGGCCGCGGCGTGCGCGGCTCCTGCGGCGGCGCAGGTGCTGCTGCTGGCGCTGCGGCCGGGTGTGCTGGACCCGGCGGGGCCGGCGTTGTGGATGTCGACCGGCGTGCTGCTGGCGGGATGTGCGGTCGGGCTCCTGCTGGACAGGTTGGTCTGGACCTCTTGACAGTGCCGCTGGTCTGGACCATTTTCTTGTCATGTCCAGACACAGACGATCCCTGCGGCTGTGGTCGGGCGCCCTCACGGCGGCCCTGGCCCTCACTGTCACGACCGTCGGCCAGGCGTCCGCCGCCGACGTCAACAACGCCAGGAACGCCGGCTTCGAGTCGGGCCTGAGCGACTGGACCTGCTCCGCGGGCAGCGGGACGACCGTCTCCTCCCCGGTGCGCAGCGGCACGGCGGCGCTGAAGGCGACCCCGGCGGGGCAGGACAACGCCCGGTGCAGCCAGACCGTCAGGGTGAAGCCCGGCTCGACGTACACACTGGGCGCCTGGGTCCGGGGCGGTTACGCCTACCTCGGTGTCTCGGGCACGGGCACGACGGACGTGTCCACCTGGACGCCGGACTCCGCCTCCTGGAAGCAGCTGTCGACGACCTTCACCACGGGTTCGTCGACGACGTCGGTGACGGTGTACACGCACGGCTGGTACGGGCAGGCGGCCTACTACGCGGACGACGTGTCGGTGTTCGGCCCCGACGGGGGCGGCGGCACGGACCCGGGCCCGACGGTCCCGTCCGCGCCGGGCGGCCTGAGCGTCTCCGGCACGACGTCCTCCTCGGTCTCCCTCGCCTGGAACGCGGTCTCGGGAGCGACGGGTTACACCGTCTACCGCGACGGCACGAAGGTGACGGCGGTGACCGGCACGTCGGCGACCGTGACCGGCCTCGCGGCCTCAACCTCGTACTCCTTCCAGGTCACGGCCACGAACGCGGCGGGCGAGTCGCCGAAGTCGGCGGCGGTGACCGGGACCACGAACAAGCCGAACGGCCCGGGCCCCGCGCTCCCGAAGCACGCGGTGACGGGCTACTGGCAGAACTTCAACAACGGCGCGGCGGTCCAGAAGCTGTCCGACGTGCCCTCCCACTACGACATCATCGCCGTCTCGTTCGCGGACGCGACCTCCACGCCGGGTGCGGTGACCTTCACCCTGGACTCGGCCGGGCTGAACGGCTACACGGTCGACCAGTTCAAGGCGGACCTCAGGGCCAAGCAGGCGGCCGGCAAGAAGGTCGTCATCTCGGTGGGCGGTGAGCGCGGCACGGTGGCGGTGAACGACGCTGCGTCCGCGGCGAACTTCGCGAACTCCGTGTACTCACTGATGCGGACGTACGGCTTCGACGGCGTCGACATCGACCTGGAGAACGGTCTGAACGCGACCTACATGACGCAGGCGCTGCGGTCGCTCTCGGCGAAGGCGGGCTCGTCGCTGATCATCACGATGGCCCCGCAGACGATCGACATGCAGTCGACGTCGAACTCCTACTTCCAGACGGCGCTGAACATCAAGGACATCCTCACGGTCGTCAACATGCAGTACTACAACAGCGGTTCCATGCTCGGCTGCGACGGCAAGGTCTACAGCCAGGGCTCGGTCGACTTCCTCACCGCGCTGGCCTGCATCCAGCTGGAGAACGGTCTCGCCCCGTCCCAGGTCGGCCTGGGCGTGCCGGCCTCGACCCGGGCGGCGGGCAGCGGGTACGTGGCACCGTCCGTGGTGAACAGCGCCCTGGACTGCCTGACCAGGGGCTCGGGCTGCGGCTCGTTCAAGCCGCCCCGGACGTATCCGGACCTCAGGGGCGCGATGACCTGGTCGACCAACTGGGACGCGACGGCAGGCAACGCGTGGTCCAGCGCGGTGGGGCCGCATGTGCACGGGCTGCCGTAGTCACCGCTGACCTGGCCGGCGGGGTGAGGGCGGTCCTGTCCCTTCACCCCGCCGGGCGGTAGTGCCCTACGGGCGGTAGTGCCCTAGAAGAACTCCCCCCACGGCTGGTCCCAGACCTGCTTCACGCACAGGACCAGGAACAGCAGGCCCGCGACGGCGAGCATCACGTTGCTGAGCGGGCCGTTGCGCCACTCCCTGGGCGTGCGGGAGGAGTTCAGGAGCCAGATCAGCGTGCCGGCGAGGAAGGGCAGGAAGGCCGCGCCGAGGACGCCGTAGATGATGATCAGGCGGAAGGGCTGGCCCTCGAAGAGGAGGATCATGGGCGGGAAGGTCAGCCAGAGCAGGTAGGCGCGGAAGGGCCAGGAGCGTTCGCGGGTCCCCGAGGCGACCTCCTCGCCCTTGGCCTGGCCCGTGCCCGACAGCCGGGTCACGAAGTCGGCGAACATCAGGCTCACGCCGTGCCAGACGCCGATCAGGGAGGTGAACGACGTGGCGAAGAAGCCGATCAGGAAGAACTTGGCCGTCGCCGCGCCGTACTCGTCCTCCAGGATGTCGCCCAGCTGGATCAGGCCCTTGTCGCCGCTCGCGATCGCGACGTTCGCCGAGTGCAGGAGTTCCGCGCCGACGAAGAGCATGGCGATCACGAAGATGCCGGTCGTGGCGTAGGCGACGCGGTTGTCCAGGCGCATGACCTTCATCCAGCCGGTGTCGGTCCAGCCCTTGGCGTTGACCCAGTAGCCGTAGGCCGCGAGGGTGATCGTGCCGCCGACGCCGCCGATCAGGCCCAGGGTGTTGAGGATCGAGTCCTTCTCGTCGGGCAGCACCGGGAGGAGGCCCGCGAAGGCGTCGGGGATGTTGGGCGTGACCCGGATCGCCAGGTACACGGTCACCAGGAACATGACACCCACCAGGACGGTCATGACCTTCTCGAACACCGCGTACTTGTTGAACCAGACGAAGACCAGACCGACCAGTCCGCAGGCGATGCCCCACCACTTCAGGTCCATCACGTCCGGGAACAGCGCTTGGAGCGGCAGCGCGCTCGACGACATCGCCGCCGCGCCGTAGACGAAGCCCCAGACCACGACGTAGACGGCGAAGAACCAGGTCGTCCAGCGGCCGAGGCTCGCCCAGCCGTCGAACAGCGTGCGGCCCGTGGACAGATGCCAGCGGCCCGCCGCCTCGGCCAGGGAGATCTTCACCAGGCAGCCGATGATCGCGGCCCACAGGAGGGTGTAGCCGAAGTTGCTGCCCGCGATCAGTGTGGCGACCAGGTCGCCCGCGCCGACACCGGTCGCCGCGACGACGATGCCCGGACCGATGTACTTCCAACTCGCCTTACGCATCGGAGGGGGCTCGTGGGCCGCGTTCTCCGTCGTGTCTCCTGTGGTGTCCGCCATGAGGGTCAAGAAACCGCAATGAGGCCGGGCCGACAAGAGGGCCTGAGCGAAGTCACCCTAGGGGCGCGGGGAACTGCGCGAACGGCCACGACGAGCCCGCAGACCGAAGCCGGGCCCAGGCGGCTGGGCATACCGCCAAGGCCCGACCAGCGGAGCGTCACGGCTGTCGCCGACCACAGCCGTCCGATCCGCACGTGCCGAGCTCGAACCACACGGTCTTGCCCGGCCCGTCCCGGTGGCAGCCCCAGCGCTGGGCCAGCGCGTCCACCAGGAACATTCCACGGCCGTTCTCCCCGGTGCCGGCGTCCAGCACCCGGGGTACGCGGCGCTCGGTGTCGGCCACCTCGCAGCGCAGTACGCCGTGCGCGGCGAAGAGCGTGAGCCTGAAGCGGCTCTCGGCGTGCACCAAGGCGTTGGTGGCCAGTTCGCCGACGAGCAGTTCCGCCACGTCCGCCACCTCACCGCGCTCCGCGAGCCCCCAGCCCTCCAGCTGCCTGCGCACCTGCGCGCGTGCCTCGGGGACGGCGGAGGGCTCGGGGTCGTACTCGACGCTCAGGTGGCCTGCTCCCAGGGGTGGTTGCGGGAACGGGCCGTACCGGGCGTCGGGGTCCGGGAGGTGGGGCCCGGAGAGTTGCAGCATGGCTCCAAGGGTGTCCCCGGGGCCGCTTCGGCGCAGGGGGAGGACTACCCGATCCCCTACCTGCTTGCGCAGGTGGGCGGGTTACGCGTACTGGAGGCGGACGGTGGCTCCCTGGGCGTCGTCACGGATGTCGACGTACGCGCAGACCTGCCGCGCGTACCACAGGCCAGGGCCGGGTTCCGGGCCGGTGGGCGGCGGCGGGACGAAGCCGGCGAGCGGGTCGCCGACGGGGCGGGACGACCGCAGTTCGCACACGCAGGCGGGTGCCTCGCCCCACAGCCAGGCCGTGCCGTCGAGGGGCGCCAGGGCCGCCGCGGTCTCCGCGACGGCCGCGGCGAACAGCTCGGCGTCGGCGGCGGGCAGCCCCCGTGCCTGCGCCCAGGCCTGCACGGCCGCGGCGTGCGGCTCCGCGAGCGGCTGCGCGTCCGCCGGGGGCAGCGGCAGCGGCACGGCGTCGAGTTCGGCCGCGAGTCGCACCGGTTCCTCGTACACCTCCGTGGCGGGGTGGGCGCGGCGGGCCGCCGCGACGACGGCGGGGCCGGCGGTGCGGGTGTCGTACGCGCACAGGGCGGTGGTGGCCATGGGCGCGAAGAGGAGGTTGGCGAGGGCCTCGTAGCGGATCCACTCGGTGGTCTCGCGGGCCGAGCGGCCGGCCCGGCCGCTCCAGACGGGCTCCATGAGGAGGTGGATCCTGCCCCCGGGACCGGCGTGGGCCGTCAGGTAGGAGGCGGCCTGGGCGACGGCGTTGGCGGCCGATCCGGTGTACCAGTCGGTGTGCGGGATGCAGGTGACGTCCTTGGCGTCCCCGCCGAGGGCGTCCCGCAGGAGGTCCAGGTTGCGGGGGTCGGCGATGGCCACGGGGGGTGGTTCCCCTGGCGCGGCGAGGCCTTCGCCGAGGAAGGGCAGGGCGGCGGCCACGAAGTCGTCGTCGGTGCCGAAGACGGCCATGCGGTGGTCGAACGCGGCGGGTGTGGGGGGCTGTCGGGTGGTCATGGGTTTCCCTCGGGGGTCGCGGTACGGGCGGGTCGGCGCTGGGCGGTCACCCAGGCGGCGATCTGGCTGCGGTTGCTGAAGCCGAGCTTGCTGAGGATGCGTTCCACATGGCCTTCGGCGGTGCGGCGGGCGATCACCAGACGGTCGGCGATCTGCTGGTTGGCGAGCCCTTCGGCGACGAGGCGGGCGACCTCGGTCTCGCGGCGGGTGAGACGGACCGGGGTGTCGTCGTGCGGGGCCCCGGACTCGCGGGGGTGCGGGTGGACCGGCTCCTGGAGCGCCTGGCCGACGAGTTCGGCGAGGCCGAGTCCGGCGCCGCGCCGGTGGGCCCGTTCGAACGCCTCCCGTCCCAGGGCCCGGCAGGCCCGCTCCTCGCTGTCCCGGCGTGCGGCGTTGAGGGTGCGCGCGCCCCAGCGGGCGGCGTCGATGTCCGCCCAGACCCGGTCGGCGCCGCCGAGCAGCACGGCCGCGTGCCGGTGGGCGCCGCGTTCGGTGGCGATCGACGCGAGCAGGTCGAGGGTGAGGGCGATGCCGATGACGTCGTGGACGGCGAGCTTCAGGCGCAGGGCCTCGCGGGCGTGCCGCTCGGCCCGGGCCCAGTCGCGGCGCACGCTGTGCGCGAGGGCGAGTATCCGCAGCACGTACGACCGTACCCACTGCTCGCCGTGCCGCTCGCACAGCCCGAGGGCCCGCTCGCACACCTCGACGGCCCGGTCGGCCTCGCCCAGGAAGCTCAGCACGCAGGCGAGTTCGACCTGGTCGAGGCCTACGACGCTGAGGTGCTGGCCGGGCACAGGGCCGCGGGCGACGGTGGTCTCGAAGTGCCGCAGCGCGCCGGGCAGGTCGTCGCCGAACAGCCTCAGGACGCCGATGACGTACTCGGCGTGGGCGGCCTCGGCGCCGTCGCCCAGGACCCGGGCTAGGGCGAGGGCGTCCTCGGCGTGGCGGCGGCCGCGGGGGAAGTCCTGGGTGGCGGCGGCGAGCAGCCCGGCGACCCAGAGGCCGCGGGCCCGTTCCGGGGTCGGCTCGGGGTTGGCGGCCAGGGCCCGGTCGAGCCAGTACAGGCCCTCGCGCGGGGCGCCGCAGGCGTGCCAGTAGAACCAGAGGGTGCCGGCGAGCCGCAGCCCTGCGCGGGCCTCGCCCGGGGTGGAGAGGCTGAAGTCGAGGGCGGCGCGCAGGTTGTCCCGGTCGGCGCGCAGCCGGGCGACGGTCTCCGGCTGCCCGGGCCCGAACCAGCCGCGCTCGCACTCCTCGACCCACCGCAGCATCCGGTCCCGCTGCCGCCGCCGGGCGGCGCCCTCCTCCCCGGCGGTCCGCCGCAACTGCTCCAGCCCGTACTGCCGCAGCGTGTCGAGCATCCGGTACCGCACCCCGCCGGGCCCCGGCTCCCGGCACAGCACGGACTTGTCGACGAGCCCGGCGACGGCGTCGAGCACGTCGTCGGCACGGAGGCCCTGGCCGGGCCGGGCAAGCCAGGTACCGGCCGCGTCCGCGGCCGGCGGGGATGCGGCGGGGCCTGCCGGGTCGGGCAGGGGCGGGGGCAGCATCGGACTGCCGGAGTAGGGCAGGGGCGGAAACGAGGCCGTGGCCCCGGGATGGGGCACGGACACGGGCCACGTCAGGCCGCCGAGCCGGGATAGCGGCATATCTCCCGGGCCCTGCACGGACGGGGGCAAGGGCGGGAACGAGGTCATGGCCCCGGGTTCGGGCACGGAGGGGGGCCGCGTCAGGCCGCCCGGGCCGCCGGAGTTGGACACGGACGGGGGCCGCATCTGGCCGCCGCCCGGGCCGGTCCCAGGGTCGGGCCCGGACGAAGACCGCATCGGGCCACCGCCCGGACCAGTGCCGGGGTCGGACAAGGACGGGGGCCGCATCGGGCCGCCGCCCGGACCAGTGCCGGGGTCGGACAAGGACGGGGGCCGCATCGGACCGCCGCCCGGGCCGGTGCCGGGGCTCGGGACGATCAAGGGCTCGGGGCGCATCACGGGCAACGGCACGGGCCCGCCTGCCGGAGCCGGCATGGGCGGCACCACGTTCCCCGGGTCGCCGTGGAGCGTGGGCAGCGTCGCCGTCCCCGCGAACACCGGGAGGGGCAGGGCCCGTTCACCGGAGCCGTCCGTGAACCGGGCGCCGCCCGACGACACATCGAGACGTGCCCCGCCCTGGACACCACCCGCGAACGCCCCGCCCGACAGGAGCGCCTCCGCCGGTGCCGGGCCCGTTCCCCGCCCGGCGTCGGGCTCCGCCGTGTCGTCCGCGCACACCGCCTCCGCCGTCGCCAGGTCGAAGCCGCCCGCCAGGACCGACAGCCGGGCCCACACGAGTTGCTCGGGGCCGGTGCACAGGTCGTGGCTCCAGGCGACCGCCGCGCGCAGGGTCTGGTGGCGGGGCAGGGCGGCGGGGCTGCCGGTGGTGAGGAAGCGGTAGCGGTCGTCGAGGCGGTCCAGGAGCTGGTCGACGTCGAGGACGCGCATCCGGACGGCGGCGAGTTCGATGGCGAGGGGGAGGCCGTCGAGGCGGTGGCACAGGCGGGCCACGGAGGCGCGGTTGTCCGGGGTGAGGCGGAAGCCGGGGACGACCGCGGCGGCCCGGTCGGCGAAGAGGGTGAGGGCCGGGTAGCCCTCGGCGGCGGAGAGGTCGCCGTCCGGGTCGGGCACCGGCAGGGGCCGCACCTCCAGCAGGTGCTCCTCGGTGAGGCCGAGCCGGTGCCGGCTGGTGGCGAGGACGCGGACGCCCTCGGTGCCGTGCAGCAGGGCGGCGGCGAGCTGCGCACACGCGCCCGCCAGATGCTCGCAGTTGTCGACGACGAGCAGCAACCGCCGGTCCCGGACCTGCTCGACGAGGGCGTCCAGCGGGGGCTGGGCGGAGTGGTCGTGCAGCCCCAGCGCGTCGGCGGCGGCGAGCGGCACGAGCGCCGGGTCGTGCAGCCCGGAGAGGTGCACGAAGCGCACGCCGTCCGGGAAGGCCCGCTGCACCCGGGCCGCGATGCGCGCGGCGAGCCGGGTCTTGCCGACGCCGCCCGGCCCGGTCAGCGTCACCAGCCGTGCGCGGGCCAGCAGCTCGCGGCCCTGGGTCAGTTCGCCACGCCGGTCGACGAAGCTGGTCGTCTCGACCGGCAGTTGGTGGTCCCGTCGTGGCGCTGATCCGCCCATGATCAGCCAGTCCTCTGGGGGTGTGGTCCGAGGGCCGACAGGCCCTAGCGCGGGTCCTCACTCTCCCCCGTTGCGTACATATATGCACGCTCGGGTCACACCCGTGGGTGTACTTCGACCAGGACAGCTCGACCGCCGCGCCGCCCGCGTACTATGCGCGACCGCTTTCCGTCTTGACCTGCTCATGCCATTGGCAGAACGATGTGCGCCACCCGCACCACGTACGTCGCACGGAACAACCCCACCTCCCACAAGGAGATTTCATGCGACTTCGCATACGAGGCTCCGGTGCCGGCACCGGCAGACGCACCGCCGCCCTCGCCGCCCTTCTCGCACTCGCCCTCGCGGCACCCTTGTCCGCGACGACCTCGGACGCCACCGCCGACAGCGTCCGCAAGGAGGCCCCCTCCGCCGACGACGTCCGGCAGTACGAGATCCACCTGCACGCGACGGCCGAGGACCGCACGGCACTCCAGCGCACCGGAGTGACCGTGGACGAGGCCCACGACCACGGTGTCGTCGTCTCCGGACGCGCGGACCAGATCAAGAAGCTGCGCGCGCTGGGCTACGAGGTCACCCCGCTCGGCGCGGTCCCCGACCGGTCCGCCGGCGAGGACGACGTCCGGGTCTTCGACTTCCCGTCCGCCGACTCGCGCTACCACAACTACGCGGAGATGACGAGCGAGATCAACTCGATCGTCGCGGCCAACCCGTCCATCGCGAGCCGGCGCGTGATCGGCAAGTCGTACCAGGGCCGGGACATCGTCGCCGTCAAGATCAGCGACAACGTCGGCAGCGACGAGTCCGAGCCGGAGGTGCTGTTCACGCACCACCAGCACGCCCGCGAGCACCTCACCGTCGAGATGGCGCTCTACCTGCTGCGCGAGCTGACCTCCGACTACGGCTCGGACTCGCGCGTCACCAGCCTGGTGAACAACCGTGAGATCTGGATCGTCCCGGACATCAACCCGGACGGCGGCGAGTACGACATCGCCACCGGGTCGTACCGCTCGTGGCGCAAGAACCGCCAGCCCAACAGCGGCAGTTCGTACGTCGGCACCGACCTCAACCGCAACTGGAACTACCGCTGGGGCTGCTGCGGCGGCTCCTCGGGCTCACCGTCCTCCGACACCTACCGGGGCCGGGCGGCGGAGTCGGCACCCGAGGTGAAGGTCGTCGCCGACTTCGTGCGCAGCCGGGTCGTCGGCGGGGTGCAGCAGATCAAGGCCGGCATCGACTTCCACACGTACAGCGAACTGGTGCTGTGGCCGTTCGGCTACACGTACTCCGACACGACGACCGGCATGACCGCGGACGACCACGCGGCGTTCAAGGCGGTCGGGCAGAAGATGGCCGCCAGCAACGGCTACACGGCGGAGCAGTCCAGCGACCTGTACATCACGGACGGCTCGATCGACGACTACCTCTGGGGCGCCCACAAGATCTTCGGGTACACGTTCGAGATGTATCCGAGGTCCGGCGGTGGCGGGTTCTACCCGCCCGACGAGGTGATCGAGCGGGAGACCTCCCGTAACCGGGACGCGGTGTTGCAACTCCTGGAGAACGCCGACTGCATGTACCGGGCCATCGGGAAGGAGACCCAGTACTGCCGGTAGCCGCCCGGCCGGTTACTCGGCGTCTTCGTCGAAGTAGGCGTCCAGTACCGCGTCCAACTGCTCGTCCCACTCCGTGAAACGGCTCCTGGCCGGCGCCTCGATCTCGATCGGGTACCAGCGCCGGTCAGGGGTGTGGACCGTGACGGTGTAGCGCTTGCCGAAGCGGGCGGTCTCCGTCTCGACCGCTCCGATCTCGTCCCAGCGGAACTCGCATTCCTGGTCGTCCAGGGACAGGCGTACGCCTCTGTGGTCGGCGACTATTCTCGCGCGGCGGTCGGAGGCCTCGAAGACGGGGCCGTCGGCATCGGCCTCCTCCGGCTCGGAGGGGGACGTCTGAGCCGTCTCCTCCTGCTCGGGGGCGGCCTCCTCGGCTTCCTCGGCCTCGGCGGCCTCCGGATCCTTCTCCGGCCCGTCGTCCTCCGTCCTTCCGGACGCGGGTGACGTGAGCCCGGGGATGAAGGCCGGGTCGAATCCGGCGCCCTTCACGGGCTCTGCCTTAAGGGGCTGGCTGCTCGAACCTATGCGCTGCTCCACAGCGGAGCAGTATGGTCGACGAACCTGTGCCGCACACAGTCGGCCCCCGCATCGTTACACGAAGATGCTCAACACCGCGGCCACCACGAACCCGACCACCGACAGCACACTCTCCAGCACGGTCCACGACTTGAGCGTGTCCCGTTCGCTGATGCCGAAGTACTTGGCGACCATCCAGAAGCCGCCGTCGTTGACGTGCGAGGCGAAGATGGAGCCGGCCGAGATCGCCATGATGACCAGGGCGACGAAGGCCTGGGAGTGGTTCCCCTCAGACAGCAGGGGCGCCACGATGCCCGCCGTCGTCACGATCGCCACCGTCGCCGAGCCCTGGGCGACGCGCAGCACCACGGAGATCAGGTACGACAGGACGAGCACTGGCAGGCCCACGTCGTTGAACGTGTCCGACAGGGCCTGGGCGACGCCGCTGGCCTTGAGGACGGCGCCGAAGATGCCGCCCGCGCCGACCACGAGCAGGATGTTGCCGACCGGCTTCAGGGACGCGGTCGACACCGTCTCCAGGGACTTGCGGGACCAGCCGCGCCGGATGCCGAGCAGGTAGTACGCGAGGAACAGGGCGAGGGTGAGCGCCACGAACGGGTTGCCGAAGAACTCGATCACCGAGCGGAGGGTGGAGGGGTCCAGGGCGATCGAGGAGAACGTCGCGGCCAGGATGAGGACGAGCGGGGTGCCGATGATGCCGAGGACCGTGCCGAGGGAGACGGGCTGCTCGCGCGGCTCCGTGCCGGCCGCCCGCTGCTCGTCGACGACGGCCTGCTTGGCCTCCTCGGCGGCCTCGACCATGTCCTGCGGCACGGCGACGAAGATGCGGCGGCCGATCCACGCGGAGTACGCCCATGCGGCCACGACGGCCGGCAGACCGCAGACGACGCCCATGAGGATGACCCAGCCGAGGTCGACGTGCAGGAGACCGGCCGCGGCGACCGGGCCCGGGTGCGGGGGCAGGAAGGCGTGGGTGACGGAGAGGCCCGCGAGCAGGGGCAGGCAGTAGAGCAGGATCGACTTGCCCGAGCGCTTGGCGGCGGCGTACACGATGGGCGCCAGGACGAAGATGCCGACGTCGAAGAAGACGGGGATGCCGAAGATCAGGCCGGTGAGGCCCATGGCGAGCGGGGCGCGCTTCTCGCCGAACATGCCGAGGAGGCGACCGGCCAGCACCTCGGCGCCACCGCTGACTTCGAGGATCGCGCCGAGCATGGTGCCCAGGCCGATGATGATGGCGACATGGCCGAGGATGCCGCCCATGCCGGACTCGATGGTGGAGACGGCGTCCGACTTCTGGACGGTGCCGAAGAGTTCGGTGACCGACAGCCCGGCCGCGAGGCCGACGGCTATGGAGACCGCGAGCAGGGCGACGAACGGCTGGAGTCTCATTCTGATGATGAGGAACAGCAGCAGCCCGATGCCGAGCGCGGCGGTGAGCAGGAGTCCGGCCGTACCGTCGACCAGGAGGAGCAGGCCTCCGGTGTGGGGTGGGGTCTCGGCGGGGGCGGACGCGGCGAGCGGATGGGACATTTGGGGGTCCTCTACGTAAATGCATTCAGCTTCTGGGTAGGGGGAAGCGCGACGCGGCGCATCGGGGGCGCCGCGCCTCACGGACGTGCGGGAGTGGGGGGTGGGTCAGCCCAGGACGGCCAGCGCGTCGATCTCGACGAGGAGACCCGCGGGCAGGCCGACGTAGACCGTCGTGCGCGCGGCGGGCGGCTGCGTGAGGCCCTGCTCCTCGAAGTACGCGTTGTAGATCTCGTTGAACTCGGCGAAGTGGGCCACGTCGGTGAGGTAGACGCGGATCATCATCGCGTCGTCCCAGCCGGCGCCGCCCTCTTCGAGGACGGACTTGACGTTGGCCAGGGTCTGGAGGGTCTGCTCGCGCAGGGTCGGCCCGGCGGGCGTGGGCGGCTTGCCCTCCTCCGCGGGCAGGAAGCCGACCTGTCCGGCGACCTGGAGGATGTTGCCCTTCTTCACACCGTGCGAGAACTTCGCCGGCGGGGTGGTGTGGGTCCGGGGGGTGAGCGCGGTCTTGTCCGTCATGTGGTGCCCTTCACTGGTGTTCTGCCGGAGTATTCGCCGCTGATGGCGTCCGCCGTACGGCGCACCAGCGGCAGGAGGGTGAGGAGTTCGTCGGCGGTGACGACGACATTCGGCGCGGAGACCGACATCGCGGCGACGACCCGGCCGTCGGCGCCGCGGATGGGCGCCGCGACGCAGTTGATGGACTCCTCGTGGCCGCCGAGGTCGGTGGCCCAGCCCTGTTCGCGCACCTTCTCCAGCTCGCGCAGGAACGCGGTGGCGTTGGGGGTCGAACGGGCCGTGTACGCGGGGTAGTCGAGCTTCTCCGCCACCGCCCGCCGCTCGTGCTCGGGCAGGTCGGCCAGCAGCAGCTTCGCGACCGCGGCGACGGTGATGGCGACGGGCTTGCCGATGCGCGAGTACATCCGCACCGGGTAGCGGCTCTCGACCTTGTCGATGTAGAGGACCTCGTTCTCCTCGTACACGGCGAGGTGCACGGTGTGTCCGCAGCTCTCGTTGAGGCGGACCAGGTGGGGATGGGCGATCTCGCGGACGTCGAGGTTCTCCATCGCTTCCTGGGCGAGCGCGAAGAGGCGGGCGCCGAGGCGGTAGCGCTGGTCGGACTGGCGGTAGACGAGGCCGTGCTCGTGGAGGGTGCGCAGCAGGCGCAGGGCCGTGGACTTGTGCACGCCGAGGCGGTCGGCGACCTGCCCCAGGTCGGCGGGGCCCTCGGCGAGCAGCGGCAGGATGCTGAGCGCGCGGTCGACGGTCTGGCTCATGGCGTACGTACCTCCTCGGGGGCCCGCTGTGTGTCATCGGTCCAGCCGGGGCCGAGTCGCAGTCTCCCCCATGCGGCGTCGTCCAGGGCGGCGAGGCGGTCGGCGTGCTCCCGGGCGGGCGGCGCGGCGAGGTCGCCGGGGGCGGTGAGCGCGGCGGCGGCCATCAGGTGCCCGTGCCGCAGCCGGTCCCGGACGGGCAGTCCGCGCAGGGTGGCGGAGAGGAACCCGGCGGCGAAGGCGTCCCCGGCGCCGACGGCGGCGACCACGTCGACCCGCGGGGCGGGCACGAAGGTGACGTCCCGCCGGTCGAAGACGGTGGCTCCCGCGGCGCCCTGCTTCACGACCAGCACCTCCGGTTCGGGGAGGGCGGCGCGGACGGCCTCGGCGCCGCGCAGCCCCCAGGCCTCGTCCTGCCCGACGAACACCAGGTCCGCGCCGCGCGCGAGGTCCCGCAGCACCTCGGGGGCGTCCGTGTCGCGCCACAGGCCGGGCCGGTGGTTGACGTCGAAGGAGACCAGGGGGCGACCGGGCCGGCGCGCGGTCAGCTCGCGCATCAGGTCCAGGCAGGTCCCGGACAGCGCGGCCGTGATCCCGGACAGGTGCAGCACGCGGCCGGCGCGGACCGCGTCCAGGTCCACGTTGTCGGACGACATGGCCGAGGCCGCCGATCCGGCCCGGTAGTACGCCACCTCGTGCGCGTCGGTGGCCCGGTCCCCGGCGGTGCGGAAGTAGATGCCGGTGGGGCGGGCGGGGTCGCGCCGGACGTGTGCCACGTCCACCCCGTACCCGCCGACGGCCTCGACCAGGTGGTCGCCGAACGGGTCGTCCCCCACCCGGCTGACCCACCGCACGGAGTGCCCGGCGGCGGCCAGCACGCACGCCGTGTTGGACTCGGCGCCGCCGATGCCCCGGTCGAAGGAGGGGACGTCGGCGAGCCGTCCCGGCCGGGACGGCAGGAACGTGACCATGGACTCGCCGAGCGCGACGACGTCCACGACGTCGGGGGCGTTGCAGGGTCCGGTGGGGGTCACGATGCTCGTAGCTCCTGGTTGCTCGGCGGGGGCGGCGGGTGCGGCCGCTTTCGTTGACCCCGGGTGGCCGAGATGTTAGACAGCGTTGAGCGATATACGCAATGAGTGTTGCATGCAGTGCAACACCCCTGATCAGGGAGGCTCCATGACAGCCGATACCGCCGCCGAGTCCCTCGCCCGGCTCGCCTCCGAGCGCGTCGACCACCGCTTCAAGGGCCTCCCGCCGGACGCCGACGGCCTGACCGTGGGCGAGCTGGCCGCCCAGCGCCGGAACCTGTTCACCGGCGGTTTCGCCACGCCCGTGCTCGCGCTGTCCGCCGAGCGCCTGGAGCACAACCTGAGACTCATGGAGACCTACGCGGACCGGCACGGCCTGGCCTTCGCTCCGCACGGCAAGACCTCCATGGCGCCGCAGCTGTTCCAACGGCAGATCGAGCACGGGGCGTGGGGCATCACGCTGGCGGTGCCGCATCAGGTGCGGGTGGCGCGCGCGTTCGGGACCCGGCGCGTGTTCCTGGCGAACGAGCTGGTCGACGCGGCGGCCCTGCGCTGGGTCTCCGCCGAGCTCGACGCCGATCCGGAGTTCCGGTTCGTCTGTTACGTCGACTCGGTGCGCGGGGTGGACCTGATGGACGCCGCGCTGGGCGAGGCCCGGCGCCCGCTGGACGTCGTCGTCGAACTCGCCGCCGGGGAGGGCGCCCGTACCGGTGTGCGTACGGAGGCGGAGTGCGCGGCGGTCGCGGACGCGGTGGCGGGCACGCGGACCCTGCGGCTCGTCGGCGTCGCGGGCTACGAGGGCGAGGTGCCGAAGGCCGACACGGAGCGGGTGACCGCCTGGCTGCGGCGGCTGGTCGCGCTGGCCGCCGACTTCGACAAGGCCGGACGGTTCTCCGGTGTGGACGAGATCGTCGTCAGCGCGGGCGGCAGCGCCTGGTTCGACGCGGTCGCCGACGTCTTCTCGGAGATCCCCGAACTCTCCCGGCCCGTCCTGAAGTTGCTGCGCTCGGGCGCCTACGTCTCGCACGACGACGGCCACTACCGCAAGCTGACCCCGTTCAACCGGGTGCCCGAGGAGGGCGCCCTGGAGCCGGCGTTCCGGCTGTGGACGCAGGTGGTGTCGCGGCCCACCACCGAGCAGGCCTTCGTCAACGCGGGCAAGCGGGACGCAGCCTACGACCTCGACCTGCCCTTCGCCCAGGTGATCCGCCGGGACGGCGCCGAGCGCCCGGCGACCGGCGTGTCGGTGACGGCCCTGTCCGACCAGCACGCCTGGCTGAGCACCACGCCGGAGGCGGATCTGGAGGTGGGCGACTGGGTCGGTCTGGGGCTGTCCCATCCGTGCACGTCGTTCGACAAGTGGCCGCTGATCCCGGTCGCCGAGGCGGACGGCACGGTCGTCGACTACGTCCGTACGTTCTTCTAGGAGGCGGGAAGCGATGGAAGAGCTGGTCATCCGGGACGCGGACGTCGTCGACGGCTCCGGCGCGGACTCCTACCGGGCCGATGTCGTGGTCGACGGCGGCCGGATCGTGTCCATCGTCAAGGAGGCCGCGGCGGCCGGCTGCCAGCGGCCGAAGGCACGCCGGGAGCTGGACGCCGAGGGCCTCGTGCTGTCGCCCGGCTTCGTCGACATGCACGCCCACAGCGACCTGGCCCTGCTGCGCGACCCCGACCACAGCGCCAAGGCCGCGCAGGGCGTCACGCTGGAGGTCATCGGCCAGGACGGGCTGTCGTACGCGCCGGTCGACGACCGCACGCTCGGCGAGGTGCGCCGGGCGATCGCCGGGTGGAACGGCTCCGGCGACGACATCGACTTCGACTGGCGGACGGTGGGCGAGTACCTCGACCGCCTGGACCGCGGGATCGCCGTGAACGCGGCCTATCTCATCCCCCAGGGCACGGTCCGCGCGCTCGCCGTCGGCTGGGAGGACCGGGAGGCGACCCCGCGGGAGCTGGACCGGATGCGGCAGCTGGTCGCCGAGGGCATGGAACAGGGCGCCGTCGGCATGTCGTCGGGGCTGACGTACACGCCCGGCATGTACGCGAAGGACGCCGAACTGACCGAGCTGTGCCGGGTGGTGGCGGCGTACGGCGGCTACTACTGCCCGCACCACCGCTCCTACGGCGCGGGCGCCCTGGAGGCGTACGAGGAGATGGTCGCGCTGACCCGGGAGGCGGGCTGCTCCCTGCATCTCGCCCACGCCACGATGAACTTCGGCGTGAACAAGGGCCGGGCGCCCGAGCTGCTGGCCCTGCTGGACGAGACGCTGGCGGACGGGGCGGACATCAGCCTCGACACCTACCCCTACACCCCGGGCTGTACGACGCTGGCGGCCATGCTGCCGAGCTGGGCGAGCGAGGGCGGCCCCGAGCGGGTCGTCGAGCGGCTGGCGGACGAGGAGACGGCCGAGCGGATCCGCCACGATCTGGAGGTCACCGGCTCGGACGGCTGCCACGGCGTGCCCATCGAGTGGGACACGATCGAGATCTCCGGCGTGGGCGACCCGGCCCTGGCCGATTACGTCGGCCGTACGGTCCAGGAGTCGGCGGACGTGCGGGGCGAGGCCCCCTGGGTGACCGCGCGCGGGCTGCTGCTGGCCGACCGGCTGGCGCCGACGATCCTCCAGCACGTCGGCCACGAGGAGAACGTCCGGGCGATCATGCGCCACCGCGTGCACACCGGCGGCTCGGACGGCATCCTCCAGGGCGCCAAGCCGCACCCGCGCGCGTACGGCACGTTCCCGCACTACCTCGGCCATTACGTGCGGGAGTTGGGAGTGCTGTCGCTGGAGGAGTGCGTCGCGCACCTCACCTCACGCCCGGCGGCCCGGCTGCGGCTGCCGGACCGGGGTCTGGTGCGCGAGGGGTACGTCGCCGACCTGGTCCTCTTCGACCCGGCGACGGTCGCGGCGGGGTCGAGCTTCGCCGAGCCGCGCGTGCTGCCGACGGGCATCCCGTACGTGCTGGTCGGCGGGCGGTTCGTGATCGAGGACGGGCGTCGCACGGACGCCCTGGCGGGCCGGGCGGTCCGCAGGACTCCCGCGTGACCGCCCGACCCGACGGGACCTGCCCCGGCCTTACGGCTTGGGCAGGGTGCAGCCGCTCGCGCTCAGGTCGAGCTTGTTGTCGATGCCGAAGCAGGACGGGATCTGGTAGGTCTGCTGGGCGTAGTTGATGCCCTTGCGGACGGTCACGTTGCCGCTCTTGTCGACCTCACAGGGGTTGTTCACCGTGCAGCGCTCGCCGTCCTCGTTGCCGGTGTTGTTGATGGCGACGACCTTGCCGGTGGCCTGGTCGACGACGGGCGAGCCGGACGTGCCGCCGATGGTGTTGCAGGCGGAGGTGTAACGGACCGAGTCCTTCCAGGTCCAGTCGCCTTCCTTCAGGGTGTGCGCGAACCCGTCGATGTCGCAGCTGTAGATCCGCTTCCAATAGCCGGAGGGGATGCTGATGGCGGTGCCGGCGACCGGGTGGGTGTCGTTCAGCGTCAGCGGGCTGATGCCGTACGAGCTCTTGATCTGCCCGTAGCTGGTGGTGAGTTGGTAGAACGCGACGTCCGTGTCGGTCATCGTGGCGTACGCGAGCTTGGCGGCGCGCAGGGTCGCCACGCGCGAGCCGGAGGCGTTGAGCAGGCTGAAGGTGCGGCTGGACGCCTTGTCGACCTGGACCTCGCCGGGGCCGGGGAAGCCGGACTCCAGGCAGTGTCCGTTCGTCATCACCAGCGCCGGGTCGTCGGCCTCGGAGTCCGGCATGCGGACGACGGAGCCGGAGCAGTTGCTGAGCGCGACCGTGCCGGCGAAGTTCACGCCCTTGGGCGCGGGGTTGGTGAGCCCGGACACGGTCTCCGCTGCGGACGTGACCACGTCCGAGACGGCGGACGTGACCGCGCCCGTGTCCGCGGCCTTGCCGACGCCCGTGGGGGCGGCATCGGCAGCGGTCGCGGGAGCCGCGCCGGCCCCGGCTATCGCCAGGGCGCAGAACGCGGCTGCGAGAGGTTTTCTCATGGGGGGTCCCCTCTTGCGACGGAGGCGGCCGGAAAACTTCCGGCCGCCTGCACTGTTGTCATGCGCATTGTGATCGCCGCAAGGCGGATGGGGCAAGGAGTTGTTTCGCGCGGGGGACCTGCCCGTCCGGCCCGACCCTACTCAACGGCCCTGGCGGCCGGATCACTTGGGTCCCTCGGTGCCGCCGGGCGGATGTCGGACAGACGGTCGAGGAGCTGCTCGCGGACGGCGACGAGGCCATCGATGCGCTGCTGGAGAAGGGCGAGGCGCTGCTCGAAGACGTCGATCTTGGGAGTCGGGTCGGCGCAGGCATGGTCCCCGACCAGCTCGTCACGCAGGCAGTCGTCGAGGAGACGCAGGTCGTCCGTGGTCAGCCCGGCGGCCAGGAACAGCCGGATGTTCTCGACGACGCGTACGGCGCTGTCCGGGTAACTGCGGTAGCCATTGAGGGAACGGTCGGGTCGCAGCAGGCCCTGTTCCTCGTAGTAGCGCAGCGCCCGGGTCGTGACACCGGTGACACGGGCGAGTTCCCCGATGCGCATCCTGCTCCCTCCTGATCCACGCGGTCGGGAGGGAGCGTAAACCTTGCCGTCTACGTGAAGGTCAAACCGGGGGGTGAGCGCTGCCGACGCGGCGCCGCGGGGCGTCCTGCTCGGTGTCACCGAGTGCTTCCCCTCGTCGGCCGGCCCGGTGTTCGGCACAGACGATGACCAGTGCCAGGACTGCGATCAGCCCGCCGAGGAGAGGAAGCCGGCTCAGGTCCGCGCCGCCGGCGATGGCTTCTCCGCCCGCCCAGCCGCCCGCGGCGATGCCCAGGTTGAACGCGGAGCTCTGCACGGTCAGGGCCAGAGTCCGTGCCCGGCGCGAAGCCACGTTCAGCATGCGGGTGTTCACCGCCGGGATGACGGCGTAGTAGGCGGCGCCGAAGAGGAAGAGGAACAGTACGGCGAGCGGCTTGACGGTGACCGTCGTTCCCAGGAGCAGCAAGGAGCCTGCGAGCGCCGCCACGGCCAGGCACGCTGCCCCGGTCACGGACCGGTCGGTGAGCTTGCCGCCGAGGAGGTTGCCGACCGTGCCGCCGATCCCGAAGAGCAGCAGCAGGATCGTCACGCTGGAAGGAGTGAAGCCCACGGCGCCGGTGAGCAGCGGCGTGATGTAGGTGTAGGCGGTGAATGCGGCGGCGGCGGTCAGCGTGGTGACCACGACGACTGCCTGGACCCGGCGTTCGGCGAGCACGCGGATCTCCGCGGTGCGGTTCGCCGCTGCGCCGGGCTCCTCGGCGGCAGGCGTCCTCTTGGCCAGGGTGAGCACCGGACCGGTGGCGGCGAGGGCGAGCAGGGCTACGGCGGCGAAGGGGGCCCGCCAGGAGAGCCACTGGCCCAGCGCCGTCCCGATCGGCAGGCCCAGGAGCATGGCGAGGCTGAGCCCCAGGGACACCCGGGCCACCGCGGTGCCGCGCTTGTGGGCGGGCACCGCGTCGGCTGCGAGGCCGAAGAACAGCGGCATCAGAGCCGAGTGTGCGAGGGCGGCCGCGATCCTCCCGATGGTCATGACGGCGAACGACGAGGTCAGCGCGGACAGGGCAGTGCCCAGCACGAACAGCGGCAGCAGCACGCCCAACAATCGGCTGCGGCGCGCGGTCGTCGTGGTCAGAGCCAGTACCGGGCCTCCCACGACCACGGTCAGCGCAAACATGCTGACGAGCAGGCCGGCGGTGGACAACGAGATGTCGGCAGCCGCCGCGAGGTCCGGCAGTATTCCGGCGATCATGATCTCGCCGGTCCCGAGCGTGAACGCGCACAAGGTCAGGATGGTCAGCGCCCACGCCGATCCGCTGTGTGCGGGACGGCCGGCGTCGTGTTCCGAACGATTCATGGCGCCACCCTCGACGTTCACGTCGGCGTGAACGTCAAGCCGGCGGCTTCGGCGGACAGGAGCGCGGGACCAGAGCGGTGGTGACAGGGCCGTGGAGACCGACTACTTGGGGCCCTTCGTGCCGCCGGGACCGTGCCTGGGCTTTCCGTCGGCCCGGCCGGGGGGCGTGGCGGTGGCGGCGGGAGCGGACGTGGTCGGGGTGCTGTCCGTGGAGATGCCGGCCGAGGGACTCTCGGTGTCCGGCCCAGGCTCGGACGGGGTGGGGTCCCCCTCCGTGGATGGGCTCGCGGACGCGGCGCCGGACGGCTCGTCAGGATCCTCCGGGGCGCCGACGAGCGGGGTCGCGGGGGTCGGTGTCCGGCCGCCACCGCTGGAGGGCGCCGTCGGCGACTCCCCCGCCGACGATCCCGTCCGGCCGCCCCCGCCATGGTCCGCACCGCCCTCGCGCGCCCCGCCGGAGGGCCCGTCGGAGAAGCCGAGACCGGCGATCAGCGCGACCGCCGACACGGCGCCCACGGCCCCGACGGCGACCGCCACCCGGCGGGCACGCCACGGCGCCCGTCTCCGGCGGGAGTGGCGGCCCCCACCGGCAGGGCCGTGCACCGGCCCCGGCACCGGCGGCAGCTCGCGCGTGTCGCCCATGTCCCGCGTCTCGCCGGTGCCGCGCGCGGCGTCCTGGCCGTCCATGGGGTCGTACACGTCCTGCCAACCGTGCGCCGCCGCCGGATCGGCGTACGCGTCGTAGGGCGGTGGCGGGTCGGCCTGCGGCAGGTACACGTTCGGCGGCCCCTGGGGGGCGCCGCCCGTCGCTCCGTCGGCGTACTCGGATGGCCTGGACATGGCGGCGCATTCTAGGCACCGAAGGTGCTGGTGGGACAGCGCGCGGCGATATCCACCCAAAGCGACGCGTCTCACGTGGCGGAAAACACGACCCGTGGCGCATTACCGCGCCGTAAGCTCCCAGACATGCAGGTGATCCAGTCGACCAAGCTCGCCAACGTCTGTTACGAGATCCGGGGCCCGGTGCTCGAGGAGGCGATGCGGCTGGAAGCCGCCGGTCACCGCATCCTCAAGCTGAACACCGGCAACCCGGCCGCGTTCGGCTTCGAGTGTCCGCCCGAGATCCTGGAGGACATCCTCCGGAACGTGTCCTCCGCACATGGGTACGGAGACGCCAAGGGCCTGCTGGCCGCCCGCCGCGCGGTCGTCATGCACAACCAGACCCTCGGCATCGAGACCGACGTCGAGCACGTCTTCATCGGCAACGGCGTCTCCGAGCTGATCGTCATGGCGATGCAGGGCCTGCTGGACGACGGGGACGAGGTGCTCGTGCCCGCCCCGGACTATCCGCTGTGGACCGCCGCCGTCTCCCTGTCCGGCGGCACCGCCGTGCACTACCGGTGCGACGAGCAGGCCGACTGGATGCCGGACCTGGCCGACATCGAGCGCAAGGTCACCGACCGCACCAAGGCGCTCGTGATCATCAACCCCAACAACCCGACCGGGGCCGTCTACGACGAGGCGATGATCAAGGGGCTCACCGACATCGCCCGCCGCCACAACCTGCTGATCTGCTCGGACGAGATCTACGACAAGATCCTCTACGACGGTGCCGCGCACACCCCGACCGCCGCCGTCGCCCCCGACCTGCTGACCCTCACCTTCAACGGCATGTCGAAGGCGTACCGGGTGGCCGGCTACCGGGTCGGCTGGATGTCGATCTCCGGGCCCCGCGCGCACGCCGACTCCTACATCGAGGGCCTGACGATCCTGGCGAACATGCGCCTGTGCGCGAACATGCCGGGACAGCACGGCGTCGTCGCGGCGCTCAGCGGACGCCAGACGATCAACGACCTGGTGCTGCCGGGCGGCCGGCTGCGCGAGCAGCGGGACGTCGCCTACGAGCTGCTGACCCAGATCCCGGGCGTGACGTGCGTGAAGCCGAAGGGGGCGCTGTATCTCTTCCCGCGCCTGGATCCCAAGGTCTTCAAGATCAAGGACGACCGGCGGATGGTCCTGGACCTGCTCCGGCGCGAGAAGATCATGGTCGTCCAGGGCACCGGCTTCAACTGGCCGGAGCCGGACCACTTCCGCGTGGTTACCCTGCCGACGGTCGGCGACCTGCGGGACGCGGTGGGCCGGATCGGGCACTTCCTGGACGGCTACAGCCAGGCCTGACCGGACACCTCGCTCACGGTACGTGTACGGCCAGTCCGGAATTGCGAACAACTCAACTTTAGACGAAATCTAAGCTAGGATGGCTTCCTGTAAGCACACAGGAGGCCTTCCATGTACGAACCGATCCGCACCAAGTCGGTCCACAGCACGGTGGACGGCCCCGCCCCCGACTTTCCCCACCGCTCCCGCGAGGAAGAGCTGGACATCCAGCTCGCGGGCCATCTCGCCGCCCTGCTCGCCGTCACGGACGAGCTGCGGGCAGCGAAGAGCTCGACCGACCTGGACACCGCGGCGGAGCGGCTCGCGGAGCAGGTGAGCCGGCTGCGGGGAGGACGTACGCCGGTCCGCGCACCGATGAGCGGCACCCGGCGCGAGCGCGGCGTGACGGCCCTGCACCGGCGGGCGCACGCGCTGGCGGGCCGCGCGCTGGTCGTCGCCGCCTCCCGCGCCGACACGGCGGCCGCGATCCTGGCCGCCGAGCGCATGGACGCCCACACGGCGGCCCTGGAGCCCCGCGAACTCGCGTCCCGCTGAGCCCTGCCGGGCTCCCCTTGACGGCCCCGGTCCGCGCGCACCCGCAGCGACGCGCGGACCGGGCGCCACTGACCCTCCGTGAGGGCCGTCGGGCACCCGTACCGACGGCCCTCACGCCTGTCGGGACCGCGATGCGATTCCCCCAACCCCCTACTGTCGCCCGGGTGGCGACTTTGCCCCGGGCTGCCGGACGACGGCGCTTCCGGCGCACACCACGTGCCGGCACGACCGGGACGATGCCTCGGCCCGACACAGGCCGGTGTCCAGTACCCCCGGTCGCCGTCTCCTGTGAGGCCCCGAAGAGCTTCACTGTGCGGTTTCTCTCACTGCCTGGACAGCCCGGAATCCTCCTGTGAAGATTCGCCTTCTTTCTGTGAGTTTGATGGGGGAAAAGTGAAGAAACCTTTCAGACCCGGGAGTTCAAGAACTCTCGGGGTCAGCGCATGCCTGCTTGCGGGCATGCTGGCCGCGGGGCTGGGCGCACCGGCACATCCCGCCGGTGCCACGGGATCCGCTGACACATCGCTGACGGCGACGGGGGCCGCCAGCGACGACGCGGCGGTCGGTGCGGCTCGCGTCCGGGCCGCGGCTCTCGGCAAGAGGGTGGAAGTGCCCGCCCTGCGCACGGAGAGTTCGACCGTCTACGTCAACCCCGACGGTTCGGTGACCGAGGAGTCGTCCACCGGCCCGATCAGGGTCAAGGACGAGAAGGGCGCCTGGCGCGACGTGGACACCACGCTCGTGCTGCGTGACGGCGTCGTCCAGCCCAAGCAGGCCGCGGCGGACATCAGCATCTCCGCCGGGGGTTCCGGCCGGCTCGCCCAGGTGAGTGAGGGCAGTCAGAGCCTGGGCATCGGCTGGGAAGGTGAGCTTCCCGAGCCAGTCCTCCGGGGCAACACCGCGACCTACGAGAACGTCCAGCCGGGCGCCGACCTGGTGGTGTCCGCGCTGCCGGAAGGTTTCTCGCACCTCCTCGTGCTCAAGGAGCGGCCGACCGAACAGGTGGAGCTGCGCATCCCCGTGTCGACCGAGGGCGTGAAGCTCCGTCAGACCAGTGACGAGCGTCTGCTCTGGGAGGGCAAGGACGGCAGAGACGTGGCCACCGCACCCGTTCCCGTCATGTGGGGAGCGGAGGAACACGCTGGTTCACGTGAACCGGAAGACGTGTCCGATGTCGCCGTGTCGGTCGAGGCCAGCGGTAACCAGCAGACTCTGGTGCTCAAGCCGGCCAAGTCGTTTCTCGAGGATCCGGGCTTGCAGTATCCGGTGACAGTGGACCCGACCAACACCCTGCTCGGCCCGCTCACGGACACCTGGGTGCAGGACGCGGCGTATCCGTCGTCACAGCGGGGCTCCACCGAGCTCAAGGCCGGCACGTACGACGGGAAGGAGAAGGCGCGCTCCTACCTCAAGTTCAATACGGACCGATTCAGTGGCAAGCGGATCCTCGACGCCGATCTGCGCCTGTTCTCCCACTGGTCGTCGACCTGTTCGACGGAGAACGCCGGAGTCCAGGTCCGGCGGGTGACTTCCGACTGGGATCCCTCGGCGATCTCCTGGTCGGCCCAGCCGAGCACCACGACCACGGCGGCCCCGGTGTCGAAGGCGGCGAAGGGCTACAGCGCGAGCTGCCCGGCCGGTCATGTGTCGTGGGACGTCGCGGGCATCGTCCAGGCGTGGGCGGACGGTCAGCCCGACTACGGAGTCCGTCTGGCGGCCGTCGACGAGACCGATCCGCTCACCTGGCGGCGCTACCGGTCCGCCAACTACGTCGACGGCTCGCACGACTCCGCGACGGAGCCCTCGCTGATCGTCACCTACAACGCGGCCCCGGCCGTGCCCGCGCAGCTGGGTGTGACCCCGCGCAAGGCAGAGACCCCGTTGACGATCGGTTCACTTACGCCGACCCTTCAGGCGAAGGTCGACGACAGCGACGCGGGCTCTGCGCTGACCACCGAGTTCCAGGTCCAGCCTGACCCCGCGCACGCCGACACCACGTACACGTGGACGGGGAAGACGGTGGAGTTCACGCCGGGCACCACGGCCACGACGCAGATACCGACCGCCTCCGCGGTGCCGGACGGCAGCCATCTGAGAGTGCGGGCACGCACCAGTGACGGTATCGACACGTCGGCGTGGTCCGGCTGGACGACGTTCCTCGTCGACGCGAGCGCCGTACAGCCCGCCGACCTGCCCAGGCAGCTCCAGGCCGGGGCGACCGACACCGCTTCCCCTGTGGTGACCGGTGTCGTCAGTTCACCCAACGGCGGCATGATCGAAGCGCAGTTCCGGCTCGGCAACGCGGGTGGAACCCAGCTCCTGGGCAGTCAGATCGTGCCCAACGGCGAACGGGCCGGCTTCCAGATCCCCGCCGACAAGCTCACCTCGTCAGGGCCTTTCGACTGGTCGATGAGGGCCTGTTTCGAGGGCAAGTGCTCCGCGTGGTCGGAGAAGTCGGCGATTTCCGCGGGTTCCGCCACGTCGCCAGCCGAGACGGCCCCGTCCATGTCGGTGAGTGTTCCGCTCACCAAGGCCACGGTCTGCACCGACACAGCCGACTGCGTCGGCCAGACGGCAACGGCACTGAAGGTCGGCAACGTCTCCGGCAAGAACTGGCGAAGCCATCTGAAGGCCGATCTGTCGAAGATCCCGGCCGGGGCCCGCATCACCGATGCCACGCTGCAACTGCAGTCGACCGCGACCGCACCGGACCTCGCGGTGCACGCGCTCAACGCGGCCTGGGCCACCGGTGGGACCGGAGCGGAGCTGGACAGCGCCACCGCCCCAGGCGTCAATCTGGATGCCACCGCACCCTGGAAGATCGACGTCACCGGCCTGGTCACCGGGTGGACCGACGGCGCCAACGCCAACCACGGCCTCGTCCTGCGCAGGGCGCAAGGCGCGGCCGACACGGCAGGCATCAGCTTCACCTCGGCCGCACTCACCATCGAGTACGGGCCGGCCACGGCACCGTCACCGCCCAGGGATCTGCGGGCCCAGCCCGGTGACCAGGGCGCACTGGTGACGTGGAACCCGAGCCAGGACAGCGGTTACAACGACACGGAGCTCACCTACGAGGTGTCCGCGATCGACTCCTCCGGTGGCGTGGCGGCCACACGCAGCACGAGCGGCACCGACGCCGTGATCACCGGCCTCAGCAACGACGCTCCCTACACGTTCCGGGTCAAGGCATCGAGCCCGTACGGCACCAGCACCACCGTCACCAGCGATGCCGCCACGCCGGTGAAGGCCCTGCTGAGCACCGCCACCTACACCGCGGCGCTCGACGAGTACCTTGCCGCCGTCGCCGCTCTGACCACCGGTGCGCACAGCACAGCCGGTGCCGCGACGCAGGACAAGCCGCATGCCTCGAAGTACTCCTGGTTGCTGAAGGCCGAGGAGTTCTGGCTGCTCGACACCCGTAGGTCCCTGGGGGCGGACGGCCTCGTCTACACGGCCATGACGTCGACCTTGTCGGATGTCCTGGTCATGCCCTCCTCCGACGGATCGGTGGCCGTCCGGGCCACCGTGAACGAGCAGCGGACGCTCGCCGACAGCCCCGAGGAACCGGAGACCAACGAGACGGCCCTCCTCTACACCTTCTCCGGGCAGGACGCGCCCGTACTGCGCAGCAAGCTCAACGCGCAGCAGTACGAGCAGCGCCTGTCCAAGGGGGACGACGCCCTCGGAACCGTGACGTACGGCAGCGTGGAGAGCGACATCTCGCCCACCGCGCTCACACGGCAGGTCCCCGACAGCCCAGCCGCACTCGGCCTGGGAACGGCGCAGTACGAAGCCTTCGGCAGCATCAGCCGCAGCGGCACGTCCGAGTGGGCGAAGAAGCACTGGAACGACCGGCACGAGTACAGCCAGGACTGCACCAACTTCGTGTCCAAGGCGCTGTATCACGGCGGCGGCATGCGCATGAAGGGCGTGGGCAAGGACAGGAAGAGCACCAACAACTGGTGGCGCACGAAGCACTCGTCGCCAGCGCACTCCGGGGGCGGGTTCTACTATCTGTGGTCCCACACGTGGACCGTCGCCGACAAGATGGAGACCTTCCTCTCCAAGCACAGCGCCGGCATCGTGAACACCGAGTCGAAGCAGAAAGAGGCCAAGGTCGGTGACGTGGTCTTCTTCAACTGGGGCGGCAAGGGCGGCTGGGACCACGCGGGCGTCATCACGAAGATGAAGAACGGCAAGGCCTACGTGAGCGCCCACAACAACAACCGCCTGAACCAGCGGCTCGACACCTACATCAACAGTCAGAGGGGAACGTGGGCGAACATCCACCGAGTCATTCCGGAGTGGTACTGATGCCCCGGACTGCGAAAGCGCGGTGGCTCATCGCCGTGGTCGTCGCTCTCTGCGTGGTCGTGGGCGCCCTGGTCTGGTGGTCACAGCGCGATGAGGCACCGTACGCCTTGCGGGACACCCCTGAGGTGCACCTGACGGTCAGAGCCGCCACGTCGACCTATCCCGAGGCCGAGGAGGTCGCCCATGAGGCCGAACTGGTTCTCAAGGTGTACGTCCAGCGCCTCCAGGACGGTGACGCCGAGGACCTGGCTGACATCGGTGCTCCGTGGTACACGGGCAGGGAGGCCGCCGCGCGGAGTCTGATCTCCAAGTTCGGCGCCCAGGCCGGCCGTCCGGTGAAGGCCGTGGTCGCGGACCCTGTCACACCGGGTCTGGCCAGTGTCGAACTCCGCTTCGGGAACGACAGCAGCCAGACGCTCGACCTCACCCGCGACGACGGAGTGTGGTGGCTGGCCATCGGGAACGGCGACCCGGTGAAACCGTAGACACAGCAGGCGCTCGGCTGGGGTGTCCCAGCCGAGCGTCACTGTGCCACGTGGCGGTCAGGCGACACGTACCGACTTGAGGGACGTGACGAAGGACGTCCAGGCCGGGGCCGTGATGGTGAGGACCGGGCCGTGGGGGACCTTGGAGTCACGGACGGGGACGACGGCAGTGTGGGCGTCGCAGACTTCGACGCAGTTGCCGCCGTCGCCGTTGCTGTAGGTGCTCTTGCGCCAGACCGCTGCCCCCCGCAGTTCCACGGAAGGATCTGGGGAACGATCCGGCGGCGCCGCGCCAGTTCCGCGATGCGCTCCCACGCGACGCCCGAGCGCCCCGGTCGACGTATCCCGTCGGCCGGAGCGCTCGGTCATTCATCGGCACGTTCGTGAGCCCGCGGGGCGGGCCGCGCCGAAGCGGGCGGGAGTGGGTCTTTCGCCGCAGGGTTCCGTCGGGGCGGACGGAGGGCGGCGACGGGCCCGGAACCCCGCACGCCGTTGTGCGGGCCCCGCCAGTCGGTTCCGCGGCCGGCCGTGACGATGTTGCTGGTCAGGGCACTGTCGGTTCCAGCCGGCCGCGGAGTACAGGGGGTGGGATCAGCCCAGGCGCTGCACCAGCGCGCGGTACTCGTCCCACAGCTCCTTGGGCGTGTGCTCGCCGAAGGTGTTGAGGTGCTCGGGGACCAGGGCGGCCTCCTCGCGCCAGACCTCCTTGTCGACGGTGAGCAGGAAGTCCAGGTCGGAGTCGGCCAGTTCCAGGCCGTTCGTGTCGAGGGCGTCCTTGGCCGGCAGGACGCCGATCGGGGTCTCGACGCCCTCCGCCTTGCCCTCCAGGCGCTCCACGATCCACTTCAGGACGCGGGAGTTCTCACCGAAGCCGGGCCAGACGAACTTGCCCTCGTCGTCCTTGCGGAACCAGTTGACGTAGTAGATCTTCGGCAGCTTGGACTGGTCCTTGTCCTTGGCCACGTCGATCCAGTGGGCCATGTAGTCGCCCATGTTGTAGCCGCAGAACGGCAGCATCGCGAAGGGGTCGCGGCGCAGTTCGCCGACCTTGCCCTCGGCGGCGGCGGTCTTCTCGGAGGCCACGTTGGCGCCGAGGAAGACGCCGTGGTTCCAGTCGAAGGACTCCGTCACCAGCGGTACGGCGGTGGCGCGGCGGCCGCCGAAGAGGATCGCCGAGATCGGCACGCCCTTGGGGTCCTCCCACTCCGGCGCGATGATCGGGCACTGGGCGGCGGGGACGGTGAAGCGGGCGTTCGGGTGCGCGGCCGGCGTCTGCGACTCGGGCGTCCAGTCGTTGCCCTTCCAGTCGGTGAGGTGGGCGGGCGGCTCCTCTGTCATGCCCTCCCACCAGACGTCGCCGTCGTCCGTCAGCGCGACGTTGGTGAAGACCGCGTTGCCCCACAGCGTCTTCATCGCGTTGGCGTTGGTGTGCTCGCCGGTGCCGGGCGCGACACCGAAGAAGCCCGCCTCGGGGTTGATGGCGTACAGCCGGCCGTCCTCGCCGAAGCGCATCCAGGCGATGTCGTCGCCGATGGTCTCGACCGTCCAACCGGGGATGGTCGGCTCCAGCATGGCGAGGTTGGTCTTGCCGCAGGCGCTCGGGAAGGCGGCGGCGACGTACTTGGCCTCGCCGCGCGGCGGGGTCAGCTTCAGCACGAGCATGTGCTCGGCCAGCCAGCCCTCGTCCCGGGCCATCACGGAGGCGATGCGCAGGGCGTAGCACTTCTTGCCGAGCAGGGCGTTGCCGCCGTAGCCGGAGCCGTAGGACCAGATCTCGCGGTCCTCGGGGAAGTGCGAGATGTACTTGGTCGTGTTGCAGGGCCAGGGGACGTCCTCCTGGCCGGGCTCCAGCGGGGCGCCCAGGGTGTGCACGGCCTTGACGAAGAAGCCGTCGGAGCCGAGCTCGTCCAGGACCGCCTGGCCCATGCGGGTCATCGTGCGCATGGAGACGGCGACGTACGCCGAGTCGGTGATCTCGACACCGAGCGCGGACAGCGGCGAGCCGAGCGGGCCCATGCAGAACGGCACCACGTACATGGTCCGGCCGCGCATCGAGCCGCGGAACAGGCCGCCCTGGCCCCCGGAGCCCTGGAAGATCTCCCGCATCTCGGCGGGGGCCTTCCAGTGGTTGGTCGGGCCCGCGTCCGCCTCCTTCTCGGAGCAGATGAACGTCCGGTCCTCCACGCGGGCGACGTCGGTGGGGTCGGAGGCCGCGTAGTAGGAGTGGGGGCGCTTGATCGGGTCGAGTTTCCGGAAGGTGCCCTTCTGGACGAGCTCCCCGCACAGTCGCTCGTACTCGGCCTCGGACCCGTCACACCAGACCACGTTGTCCGGCTGCGTCAGCTCGGCGATCTCGTTGACCCACGAGATCAGGCCCTGGTGGGTGGTGGGGACGGTGGGAGCCGCGATGTCGCGCGCCACGATTGCTCCTAAATGAGGGATTTTTTTGATGTGGAGGCCCCGTGGGGGCTGCGACCCGGATGCTTCACGGTGAAACTTGGCGCTCATCCGGTGCCGACCGCACTCATTTGATCATCCGACGCTCGCGCCCATCTGTCCAGAGGAGCGCACAGGTGAGCAACGTGAGGATCGCCACGGTTTCTCGCACCCCTTTACATGCACGTTGGGTTCACCTGACCGTCCGTTTGCGTAACCATCGTTCGGCCACGGTGAGAGGATGGCCACTCTTCATCGGCCAATCGACCCGACTGATAGGTCACTTACGGTTCCGTAGCTACCATTCGGCCATGACTGCGTTCGCCCCCGACGCGCCTTCGGACACGCCGGCCGACGGCCGTGGTCCCACGGCGCTCTCTCTGCCGCACCCGGTCAAGCCCAAGCTGCGCGGCTGGCTCCACCTCGGTATGTTCCCGGCCGTCCTCGTCGCGGGCCTGGTACTGACCGCCCTCGCCGACTCGACCAGAGGGCGCATCGCCTGCGGGATCTTCGCCCTGACGGCGTGCCTGCTGTTCGGCGTGAGCGCGCTGTATCACCGCGGCAACTGGAGTCCGCGCATGGACGGCGTGCTGCGCCGTCTGGATCACGCCAACATCTTCCTGATCATCGCGGGCACCTACACACCGCTGGCCATGCTGCTGCTGCCCGGCGCCAAGGGCGAGTGGCTGCTGTGGGGCATCTGGGCCGCGGCGGCGGCCGGCATCCTCTTCCGCGTCTTCTGGGTCGGCGCCCCGCGCTGGCTGTACACGCCGTGCTACATCGCGATGGGCTGGGCGGCCGTCTTCTACCTGCCGGACTTCATGCGGACCGGCGGCATCGCCGTCCTCGTCCTGGTCATCGTCGGCGGTGTGCTCTACAGCGCGGGCGGCGTGATCTACGGGATCAAGCGGCCCAACCCGTCACCGCGCTGGTTCGGCTTCCACGAGGTGTTCCACTCCCTCACCCTGGCGGCCTTCATCGCGCACTACGTGGGGATCTCGCTGGTGGCGTACCAGCACGGCTGACAGCTGCCGCGCAGCCCAGGGCCACGGCTTTCCGAGCCGTGGCCCTTTTTCATGCCTTCAGACATTGACAGTGTGACTCTTTTGAGAGTAACTCTCATTTCATGGCTACTGTCACTCAGCAGGGCTCCGGGCACCGGGACCCCCGCCGCTGGTGGGCGCTCGGCGCCCTGGTCGCGAGCATGCTCACGCTCGGTTTCGATCTGACGATCCTCAACGTGGCGCTGCCGACGATGGCCGCGCAGCTGGACGCGAGCACTGGTGAGCTGCAGTGGATCGTGGACTCCTACGTCGTCGTGTTCGCGGCGCTGATGCTGCCCGCCGGGCTGCTCGGCGACCGGTTCGGGCGCCGCCGGATGCTGGTCACGGGCCTGGCGGTGTTCCTCGCCGGGTCGCTGGCCGGTACGGTGGCCGACACCCCGGAGCTGGTGATCGCGGCACGCTCCCTGATGGGGCTCGGCGCCGCGCTGGTGATTCCGCTCGGCATGTCCGTGCTGCCGTCGATGTTCGGCGAGGAGGAGCGCGGCAAGGCCGTCGCCGCCGTCACCGCGTCCATGGCCGCGGGGATGCCGCTGGGTCCGCTGGTGGGCGGGCTGCTGCTCGACCACTACTGGTGGGGCTCGATCTTCCTGATCAACATCCCCATGGCCGCGCTCGGCATCGCCGCCTGTCTGCTCCTGCTGCCCGAGTCCCGGGACCCCTCCTCGCCCCGGGTGGACGCCCTGTCGACCGCCTCCAGCGCGCTGGGGCTCAGCGCCCTGGTCTTCGGCATCATCGAGGCGCCCGAGCGCGGCTGGGGCAGCGGCCCGGTGCTCGGCTCGTTCGCGGTGTCCGCCGTGCTGCTCGCCGCCCTCGTCGCCCGGGAACGCCGCGCGGTGCGGCCCATGCTGGACCTGAAACTGCTCGGCCGCAGGGGGTTCCTGTTCAACAGCCTGGCGGCGACGCTCGGCACGTTCGTCTTCTCCGGGCTGCTGTTCATGCTGCCCACGTACCTGCAGGAGGTCGGTGGCAGCGACGCCTTCGGCACCGGGCTGCGACTGCTGCCGATGATGGGCGGGTTGATGGTCTCCGCGCGGCTGAGCACTCTGCTGGCGCAGCGCATGGGACCGCGCTCGGTGATCACCACGGGCCTGGTGGTGCTGTGCTTCGCCGCGCTGCTCGGCTCCCGCACGGAGCCCGGCTCCGGCTACGGCTTCACCGCCCTGTGGCTGACGATCGCGGGTCTGGGCTTCGGCCTGGCGATGGTGCCCGCGATGGACGCGGCGCTCGGCGGCATCCCCGCCGAGGAGGCGGGCAGCGGCTCCGGACTGCTGATGACGCTGCGCCAGGTGGGCGGCGCCCTCGGGATCGCGCTGCTCGGCAGCCTCGTCGCGGGCGCCTACGACGACCGGCTCGACACCGCCGGACTACCCCCGCGGGCGGCGGACGCGGCACGCGACTCGCTCAGCGGCGCCCACGCCGTGGCCGAGCAGCTGGGGCTTCCGGCGCTGGCCCGCTCCGCCGACGCCGCGTATGTGGACGGCATGTCCGCAGTCCTCGTGGTCTGCGGAATCGCGGCCCTGGTGACGGCGGCGCTGACGGCGCTGCTGCTGCCCGACCCGCGGGCCGAGCCGGCCTCCGCCCCGGCCGTGGCCCGGCTGGAGGCGGATGACCGACAATGAGCCGTATGACCACGGCACGGACCCCTGTTCCCGAGGCCGCGCGGCATCTGAGCCTGCGGGAGCGCAAGAAGATCAAGACCCGGATCGCGATCAGGGACGCCACGTACGCCTTGATCAAGGAACAGGGGTACGAGGCCACCACGGTCGAGCAGATCGCGGAGCGCGCCGAGGTCTCGCCGAGCACGGTCTTCCGCTACTTCCCCACCAAGGAGGACATCGTCCTGACGGACGAGTACGACCCCTTGGTGGAGGACCTGCTGCGGGCACGGCCCCAGGACGAACCGGTCCTGGAGTCGTTGCGCTGGTCGATCCGCCAAGGACTGACCGCGGCCATCGCCGACAGCTCTGCCGTCGAACAGGACGAGATGATCCTTCGCGTCCGGCTGATGGTCGAGGTCCCCGCGCTGCGCGCGCGGATGATGGAGAGCATGTCCGTCACCGGCCGCCTGCTGTGCCGGGCGCTGGCGGAACGCGCCGGCCGCGACCAGGACGAGCTCGAAGTGCGCGTCTACGCGATGGGCCTGATGGGCGCCCTGCTGGAGGCGATGATCTACTGGGTCGAACGGGACTTCCGCGACGACCTGCCGGAACTGGTCGACCGCACCCTCGACACCCTCAAGGACCTGCCGAAACGGCAGGCCGCTGCCGAGCCCCCCGTGACATCCTGACCGGGTGAACGGTCCCGAGATCCACGTCGAGTTCGCCCCCGAGCTGCACGTGTTCGTCCCCCAGGCCCGGCGGTCGGGCACCCTGCGGGCCACCACGGACGGCGCCTCCAGCCTGGGCCATGTCGTCGAGTCGCTGGGTGTGCCGCTGACCGAGGTGGGCGCCCTGGTCGTGGACGGCCGCGAAGTGCCCGTCTCGCACGTCCCCGCGGCCGGCGAGTCCGTGACCGTACGGACCGTCGCCCGCCCCCAGCGGGTGCCGGGCGCGCCCCTGCGGTTCCTCCTCGACGTACACCTCGGCACACTGGCCCGCCGGCTGCGGCTGCTCGGTGTGGACACGGCGTACGAGTCGACCGACATCGGCGACCCGGCGCTGGCCGCTCGTTCGGCGGCGGAACAGCGGGTCATGCTGAGCCGCGACCGGGGGTTGCTGCGGAGGCGCGAACTGTGGGCGGGGGCGTTCGTGTACAGCACCCGGCCGGAGGAGCAGCTTCGGGACGTCCTGGACCGGTTCCAGCCCGAACTGCGGCCCTGGACGCGGTGCACGGCCTGCAACGGGCTGCTGCGCAAGGCGACCAAGGACGAGGTCGCCGACCAGCTGAAGCACGGGACGCATGCGACGTACGACGTGTTCGCGCAATGCACCCAGTGCGGGCGGGCGTACTGGAAGGGCGCGCATCACGAGCAGCTGGAAGCGATCGTGGAGCGGGCGATGGCGCTTCGCTCCGAGCGCCGTTGAGTGGTGAGCGCCGTGGGGAACTGCGGGACCGTTGTGGCTGGTCGCGCAGTTCCCCGCGCCCCTGAAGGGGCGCCCCTCTGAGGGCGGTTTCAACGCCTGGTCAGGTCCCTCTTGCCGCAGGCAATTCCGTCGCCGTTCGGGTCCAGGCCCAGTGGGTCGTCCTTGCCGTTGACCTTCAGGCGGCCGTAGTCGTTCGCCTTGAGCCATGCGCAGCGGGACGCCGTCGTCTTCTTCACCTCCGCCGGGAAGTCGGTCGGCACGCAGACGTTGGCCGAGCCGTAGTGGCGGTCGCAGCCGGAGATCGTCGGGCTGACCTTCTGCGACGTGCGCTTCTTGCCGGGTCCCGCGACCTTGCCCTCCGGCGCGTCCGCGAAGTCGTGGACGTGCGCCGAGGCGTCCGTCGCCTTGAGGGCCTGCGGGCCCTTCAGGTGCACCCACTTCGCCACCGACGGCACCCCGTTCGCGTCGACCGCGAAGAGCATGTACCAGCCGGGCGGGGCCAGGTTGGGATTGCTCGTCACGTTCAGGTCGACGTTGTTGCCGTCGACGGACAGCGGCAGGTCCACGAACCGCTGGTTCGGGTCGGAGGAGTGCGTGACGGCGGCCGGGCGGATCAGCTCGGCCTTGGCGATGGGCCGGTCGACGGTGATCCGCTGGGTGTCGCCGTAGTTCCACTCGGTGTCGATCACCGAGGTGATCGCCGGTCGCGGTCCCTTGAACAGGTAGGGCGGGCTGTAGACCGACACGTCGTGGTTCCAGGAGCCGTTGCCCGGGTTGTCGCCGGTGGTCATCACGCGGCCGTCGGGGAGCAGGAACGCCGAGGAGTGGTAGCCGCGCGCCTCGGGGTCGACGGCCACCGGGTCGAAGGTCTCCGACTCCGGGTCGAAGATCGACGTCTCGTAGACCGGGTTGGCGCGGTTGTGCAGCGCGCCGCCCGTCTCCAGCACCTTGCCGTCGGGCAGGAGCACGGCGGAGAGGTACATCTTGCCCTGGTTCCCGGTCTGCGGGACGGGTCCGTTGCCGAGGTCGACCGTGCCCTGCGGGATCGGCGGCCCGGCCACGTAGGACGGGTTCGGCTGCTTGAGGTCGATGATGTCGGTCAGGCGGTTCGCCTCCGGGTTGGAGTCGATGTTGCCTCCGCCGAGGGTGAGGACCTTCTGGTCCTGCGCCGGGGGCAGCAGCACGCTGGCCGACTGGTCGCGCTCGTCCTTCTTCTGCAGACCCGGCACCTGGGTGGTGGTGTTGGCGCCGTAGTCGTAGATCGCCGAGCCGGTGCCGGGGATGTTGTTGCCGAAGACGTGGCTGCCCGAGTAGAAGAGGCGGCCGTCCTGCATGAGGATCATCGACGGGTACAGGCCCCAGTAGGACCAGGTCTGGTTGACCTTCCACAGCGGCTGCCACCGCTGCTCGGCCTCGGAGAACAGCTCTGCGGTGACCGAGCCGGTGGAGTCCTCCTTCAGGCCGCCGAAGGAGATGACGTCACCGTTGCCGAGGATCGTGGCCGACGGGTACCAGTGGCCGTCGTTCATGTCGTTGGTCTTGGTGTAGGTCTCGGTCTCCGGGTCGAAGATGTACGAGTCCTTGTAGCCCTGGTAGCCGACGCGGCCGTCCGCCGTGGGATAGCCCTTGTTGCCGCTCATCACCAGCACGCGCCCGTCCTGGAGCTGCACATGGCCGGCGCAGAACATGTCCTTCGGCGTGGGGACGACCTTGTAGGAACCGTTCGCCGGGTCGTAGACCGCGGAGGTGAACGTGCCCGCCTTGAACATCGACTCGTCGTTGCCGGAGCCCGCGATGAACAGCACCTTGCCGTTGTTGAGGACGACGGAGTGCATGGAACGGACCGGGTTCTTCGTGGGCAGCACGTCCCACTTGCCGTTCGCGCACTGCTCGGCCGTGCCGGTGCACTTCGGCGGCAGGACCGGGTCGGGGACCTGGTCCATCCGGTAGTCGTCGGTGGTGGCGGAGCCGGTGCCGTAGACGGAGACGCCCCAGGAGATGCGGTCGGTGCCGGCCGGGACCTCGGGGGTGCGGACCGTGGCCTCGGTCCAGTCGTTCGCCAGGTCCAGCGTCTTGAGGTCCGTCCAGTACTGCCAGCCGGCCGTCTTGTCGTGCCGGAAGAGGGTGACCGAGGCGTCGGGCGTGGTCGTCTTGTACCAGAGGCCGAGGTCGTACTGCTTGCCCGGCGTCACCACCGGCGCGCACTCGGCGGACTCGGTGATCAGCGCCTTGCGGTCGCCGTCGGCTCGGCGGGTCAGCTCGACCTTCATGGCCTTGCCGCCGGTGTGCGCGTCGTTGGTGGTGGTGAAGGTGAAGTCGTTGTCGCCCCAGCCGGACTTCTCCCAGCAGTACGGCATGTCGCCGGCGCCTGCGGTCTCGAAGCCGGGGTTCCTGATGAGGTTGGCGGCGGAGGCGGGCTGGGGCGCAGTCAGCATGAGGCCGGCCGTGAGTGCGCCCACGCCGACGAGTGCGGTTCTTCTCCGGTACTTGTCCAGGTACTTGTTCACGCGGCTCTCCTCGCGGTGCGGCTCTCGCGCACGGGCTTCTCAGGGCCCCGGCGCGGCAGGTAGACCAGCGCTTCGGTGGCCGCGAAGCGCAGGACGAACGTCGTCACCAGCGCGAGCGCGGTGGCGGACAGCACGCCCAGGTGCAGCTGGTGCACGAACAGGGCGATCAGCGGGATGCGCAGCGCCAGATCGGCGTTGGCGAGCAGCGCGAACCGCCCGGCCCGGTCCCACCAGCGCCGGTGCCGGCGCCGCTCGCGGAACAGCAGGTGCTCGATGAGCACGAAGTTCCAGGCGACGCCGAGCTGGTTGGCGAGGATCTCCGCCGGTACGTAGTGCATGCCGGCGGCGGTCAGCGCCCACAGGCCCAGCAGGTTCGGTACGAAGCCGGTGAGCCCGATCAGGCCGAAGCCGACCATGCGCGCGACCGGCGAGGCGGCGCGCAGCCCGGCCAGGTGGCGCAGGAACCGCAGGCCCTCCTGCGCGGTCGACTTGGACTCCCCGGCGAACCGGTCCTGGAAGACGAAGGGCACCTCGGTGACCGTGCGGGGGCGGCTGCGGACGGCGAGTTCGAGGAGGATCTTGTAGCCGAGCGGCTGGAGGACGTCGGCCGTGACCGCGCTGCGGCGGATCGCGAAGAAGCCGCTCATCGGGTCGCTGATGCCGTGCAGCCGGCGCGGGAACAGCGCCTTGGTCAGCCAGGTCGCCCCGCGTGAGACGGCCACGCGGTAGCTGCCCGCGAGCCCGGCCCGGCTGCCGCCCTTGATGTACCGGGAGGCGACGACCAGCCCGGCGTTCGCCCGCTCACCGGTGGCGACCAGGTCGGGCACGAGGGACGGCGGGTGCTGGCAGTCACCGTCCATGACGACGATCCAGTCGGACGTGGCCGCCTTCAGTCCCTCGACGACCGCGCCCCCGAGCCCGCCCACCGGCTCCTGACGGTGCAGCACGGTCACCGGGAAGGGACAGTCCTGCGCCACCTTCTCGATGACCTCGGGCGTGTCGTCGGTGGAGTCGTCCACGAAGACGACCTCGCAGGGCAGCCGGGCCGGTACGGCCTCGGTGATCTGGCGGAGCAGCTGCCGTACGTTCGCCGACTCGTTGAACGTCGGTACGACGATGGTGACGGCGCCCGGTTCGGGGATCTCGGCGGTCTCGACGACCTCTCCGGGGACGGTGGACTCCTGGCTCATCGCGTGCCTCCGGCGGTGGTCTGGATCTGGCGTATCTCGATACGGTCCGGACCGGTGCCGAAGGTGGCGACCGGGGCCGAGTGCTCCATGGCGGCCTTGACGTTGGGCAGGTCGGCCGCGTCCCGCCGCACGGTCGGCGAGGCGACGACGTAGTCGAGGTCCTTCCAGCCCCGCGGCATCGTCTTCGTCACCGCCGGGTCGAGGTCGGCCTTGTAGAACCAGATGACGCCGAGCCCCGGCCGGTAGCCCTGGTGCACGAGGTCGAGCCAGAGGGCGTCGTCGACCAGCACGCGGGTGCGCTCCGGGTTCTCGACCTCGGTGGCCAGCCACTTGGAGGCGGCCTTGTAGGGGGCGTTGGCGTCGGTGGTGACGGCGGTGCGGGCGCCGTCGTACCAGTGCGGTAGGACGTAGGCGCCGGCGGCGAGGGCGAGGACCGTCGCGAGCGCGTACCGGCCCACGCTGACGTATCGTTTCTCCGCTTCGGAGCGCCAGCGGCTCAGCACCGCGTGGGCGACGGAGGCGGTTCCTCCGGCGAGGACGAGGGCGAGGAACGGCAGGGCCTGGATGACGTACATCGCGGGCAGGTAGCCGTTGGGGCGCAGGGCCAGCGCGGCGAAGATCGCGACGGCGAGGGCCGGTCCGGCCAGGGCGCGGGCGGTGACCGACCAGCGCCAGGTGACGAGGAGCAGCAGGGCGCCCGCGAGGCCGCCGAGGGGCAGGATCTTGTCGTAGTACAGCCACGACTGGAGCACGCCCCAGGAGCCGGAGCCCTGGTCCAGGATGAAGCCCGAACCGGGCCTGGTCATCTGGTACTTGACGCCGTCCCAGAGGGAGACGTGCCCGGCGCCCGGCAGCAGCTCGCCCTTGAGCAGGGCGAACAGCGGATACGCGAAGCCGATCAGGGCGCAGGCCGTGACGGCTCCGGTGAGGGCGAACTTGCGGGTGTCCTTGTGACTGTGCCGCCACATGGTGAGGAACAGGGCGGGCAGGACGATGAGCATCGTCTCTTTGGTGAGGACGGCCGTGGCGGCCGCCATCCCGGCGCCGAAGTGGTGCCAGAGGTGGCGGCTCGGGGAGGCGGCCAGGGTGAAGGCCAGCAGCGTCCACATCACCGCGAGGTTGTCGAGGAAGATCTCCCGCTGGAGGACGACCGACAGCGGCGAGAGGCCGAAGAACACCATGCCGAGCGCGGCCGCCCAGCGGGGCAGGGCGAGGCGGCGGCCCAGGACGTAGACGAGGACCGCGCTGATGCCGCTGATCACCAGCATCGTGGCGCGCATGGTGCCCACCGTCATCGACTCGGGGCTGATCAGCGCGGGGATCCAGGTCAGCACGGCGATCTGGATCCAGCCCAGCGGCGGGTGGTCGTACCAGTAGGTGTAGTGGGCGAGGCCGTCGCCCTGCTGCACCGACCAGGCCTGGGCGAGGTAGGTGCCCTCGTCGTCGCTGAGGGCCGGGTAGTCGGCGATGTTCCAGCCCTGCACGACGAGGATCGCCACGAGGAGGACACCGCACAGGAGCAGGTCGGGCCGGGAGGAGCGCAGCCGTTTCGGCGGCTCCGCTCGCCGGTGCGCACCGGTGCCGGGCACAGGTCGGCGCTGCGCGGGGACCTTCGCTGTGGTCACCGCGGGAAGGGTGGAGGTCACGCGGGAACGTCCTCTCGGGTCACGGGAACGCCCTGCCGCGTCACGGCAGTCTCGTCGAGATGCGCGCCGACATGGCTCGTCAGCTCCCAGTCGTTGCGGCCGCGCTGCTCACGCCACACGGCACGGACGGCCGCCCCGGCGAGCAGGACCTGGTAGAAGGGGCCGCCCACGACCAGCTTCAGGTAGTGCGCGAACCGCACGCGCAGCCCGTACTGCTTGCCGAAGTCGTGCAGTCCGACGATCTCGAAGACGAAGGTGACCAGGGCGGTGACGGCCGGCAGGAAGGTGATGAAGGCGATGCCGACGGGCACGTCCAGGAACAGCGCGATCGCCACGTTCAGCGGGATGATCAGGCCGGTGAAGGCCTGCATGAACGGGGTCATCAGGGTGTAGCGGGCGAGCAGCCGCTGCCCGAGGGTGGGCAGTTGCTTCCAGTCCTTCTTCCGGTACACCTGCAGGAACCCCTGGTTCCAGCGGGTGCGCTGCTTCAGCAGGGACATCAGCGAGCCCGGGGTCTCCTCCCGGGTCACCATGTCGGAGTCGTAGGCGACGACGACCTTCTTGCCGACGCTGGAGAGCCTGACGCCCAGGTCGCAGTCCTCGGCGAGGCAGTCCGGGTCCCAGCCGCCGGCGTCCCTGAGGACGCCGGTGCGGACGAAGACGGTGTTGCCGCCGAGCGGGATGAAACCTTTCTGCGCATGCAGGTGAAGCCGCGAGCGGAACCAGAAGAAGTACTCCAGGCAGTTGCGCAGGCTGTACCAGCTGGAGTGGAAGTTGATCAGCTGCACCCCGCCCTGGACGACGTCCGCGCCGGTGGTGCGGAAGGCGTGGTCGACGTGCGCGAGGAGCTCGGGGTGGACCTGGTCCTCCGCGTCGAACACGCCGACGACGTCACCGCGGCAGTGTGGCAGCGCCGTGTTCATGGCCTTCGGCTTGTTCTTCTTCTCGTGCGTGTCGACGACGACGCGGACCCGTGGATCACGCGCCGCGGCCTGCTCGGCCACGGCGGTGGTCTCCGGGTCGTCGTGTCCGACGATCACGATGATCTCGAAGTCGGTGTGGCTCGACTCCAGCAGCCGCTGGATCGTGTGGTCGAGCACCGCCTGTTCGTGCCGCGCGGGCAGCAGCAGCGAGAACGAGACGTGCTCGTCCCCGTCCGGACTGCTGAACCGCGTGGAGGCGAGCACTTCCGGCGTGCGCCAGGCGTGCATCTGCCACCACAGGGTGAACGCCGCCATCCAGAACAGGGCCAGTGAAACGGCAGCGATGAAGACAGACGTCAGCAAACAGATCCCCCCAGATCCCAGAACCCCCCGCCGTGACGGCTTGCCTCATCCGTCACGGCACTGTGCAGAGATTAAGGGGGAACTGTGAAGCCTGGGGCCTGTTCAGATAAAGAGCATGTTTCCGTTGATTCCCGACTTCAGTCGGTCAACGTCGCCCGCAACCTCTCAACTTCGGTCGTCGGGGCGTCACATGTGAAGTTACGGCAGACGTACGCGGTCGGTTCACCGCCGACCAGCGGACGGTCCGCGAGCAGCGGAAACTCCTCGCTCCCGGGGGCGCCGGCGGCGACGACCGCGCCCGGCGCGGTACCCAGAAGTGCCGTGCGGTGCAGGGCCCTCGTCCCTTCTTGTTCGAGGGACGGCCCCACGATCGCGACCTCGCGCGGCCCGTCCAGCGCGGCCTCGGCGGCGGCGAGCCCCCAGCCGATGAAGCGCGGCACGCGCGGACCGAGCGCCTTGACGACGCCGAGGGCCTTCTCCGCGGCGGTGCGGTGGGGCTCCGACCCGGTGTGCGCGGCGTAGCTCAGCAAGGCGCCCGCCGCTGCGCTCCAGCCGGACGGGGCGGCGTTGTCGGTCGGGTCCTGCGGGCGGCGGATCAGCCGCTCGGCGTCGGCCGCCGTGTCGAACATCGCGCCCGACTCCTCGTCGGTGAAACGCGCCAGGACGTGGTCGAGCAGGAACCCGGCGAACTCCAGCCAGACACCCTCCCCGGTGACGGACGCCAGCGCGAGGAAACCCTCCGCCACGTCGCCGTAGTCCTCCAGCACGCCCGCGTTGGCGCCGGCGTGACCGTCCTTGCTGGTGCGGGTGAGCCGGGCCTGCTCGTCGAGGTGCAGCCGGACGAGGAGGTCGGCGGCGGCGAGGGCGGCCTCGACGAGGTCGGGCCGGTCGAAGTAGGCGCCGGTCTCGGCGAGCGCGGCGATCGCGAGCCCGTTCCAGGCGGCGACGACCTTGTCGTCCCGGCCCGGAGCGGGACGACCGGCCCGCGCCGCCAGCAGCCGCTCCCGGATGGAGGCGATCTTCCCGGCGTCGAACAGGCCGTCCTGCTGCGGCAGTTGGAGGACGGACTGACCGTGCTCGAAGGTGCCCTCCTCGGTCACGCCGAAGTACTGGGCGGCGAGTTCGGCGTCCTGCTCGCCGAGGACCTCGCGCAGTTGCTCCGGCGTCCAGACGTAGTACGCGCCCTCGACGTGCTTGCCGGTGCCGTCGTCGCTGTCCGCGTCCAGCGCGGAGGCGAAGCCGCCCTCGGCCGTGCGCAGTTCACGCACCATGAAGTCGGCGGTCTCCAGGGCGACCCGGCGGGCGAGCTCCGAGCCGGTGGCACGCCAGAGGTGGGCGTAGACCCGGCACAGCAGCGCGTTGTCGTACAGCATCTTCTCGAAGTGCGGCACGATCCAGTCGCGGTCGACCGAGTAGCGGGAGAAGCCGCCGCCGAGCTGGTCGTAGATGCCGCCGCGGGCCATGCGCTCACAGGTGTCCTGCGCCATCTGCAGGGCGCCCTCGGCACCGGTGCGGGCGTGATGCCGCAGCAGGAACTCCAGCACCATGGACGGCGGGAACTTCGGCGCCCCGCCGAATCCGCCGCGCTGCGGGTCGTACTCCCGGGTGAGCGCGAGCAGCGCCTGCGCGAGTTCCTGCTCGCCGGGCGTCTGCGCGTCGCCGTAGGAGATCTCCCGCCCGGCCAGGTCCCGGACGATCTTCCCGGCGACCTCGGTGACCTCGTCCCGCCGCTCCTCCCACGCCTGGTGGACGCCCTGGAGCACCTGCCGGAAGGACGGCATGCCCTGGCGCGGGGCGGGCGGGAAGTACGTGCCGAAGTAGAACGGCTCGGCGTCCGGGGTGAGGAAGACGGTCATGGGCCAGCCGCCCTGGCCGGTCGCCGCCTGCACGGCCTCCATGTAGACCGCGTCGACGTCCGGGCGCTCCTCGCGGTCGACCTTCACGCTCACGTAGTGCGCGTTGAGGTACTCGGCGGTCTCGTGGTCCTCGAAGGACTCGTGTGCCATGACGTGACACCAGTGACAGCTGCTGTAGCCGACACTGAGCAGCACGGGCACGTTCCGCTTGCGGGCCTCCTCGAAGGCCTCCGCCGACCAGGGCCACCAGTCCACGGGGTTGTCGGCGTGCTGAAGGAGGTAGGGGGACGTCTCGTGCGCCAGTCGGTTCGGCATGGTTCCCATCCTGCCGCAGTACCCGGTCCGGCACGCGTCAGGCGCCGCACGGGCGCCGTCCGGGGCGCCCGCCCGACGGACGCGCGGCGCCTCAACCCGCCCGGGTCTTCACATAATCGGGCCGGGCACGCCCCCTCGCCCCGATGCGCCGCGGGCAGCACACTTGACCAAGGAAACGACCGGTACGACGACTCAGGTACGCCGGTGCCGCCGGAGGGGGACGTGACATGCGGGACAGTCATCGGGCGGATGCCGAGCGGCTGTTGGCACGGGCCGTGGAGGAGGAGGTGCGCCGGACGGGCGGGCGCACGGACGGGAAGGTGCTGCTCGCGCGGGCGCGCGGGGCGCTCGACGCCATGGCGCAGAGCGCGGCCGAGGAGTACGAGGCCTACACGCGCGCCCTGGACGAGGCGGCGGCCGGTCAGCTCACCTTCGGGCAGCGCTACGCCCGCGAGGGCGGCGGGACACCGCTCCTGGTGGCCGGGGTCGCGGCGGTCGCGGCCGTCGTCGCCGACATGGCCCTCGGCACGGACACCGGGACGGCGCTGGGCGCGGGCCTGACCGTGGGTGTCGTGGGCGCCGCGGCGACCGTCGTGAAGGTCGTCGGCTCGCATCTGCCGGCCGCACACCACCGGGCCGGGGCCGCGAGCCAGCCGGGCGGGCCCGAACAGCTGCGGCTGCAGTGGCTGACGGCACTGGAGGTGCGGGGCATCCGGCCGTTCCTGGACCAGCAGCGGGTGCTCGCCGCCTCCACGGGGCCGAAGAAGACCGGGCCGCGGCTGCGGGGCGCCGACAAGAGCGCGGCGGCACGCGGGCGCAATGTGCTGGAGCAGTCCTTCGCGCAGCTCCCCGAACCGGCTGAGCCGTTCGCGGGGCGGCGGCACGAGCTGGCGCAGATCCGGCAGTGGGTGCAGGCGGCCCGGGCGAGCACGGAGACCCAGCCGACGGTGGTCGTCCTGCACGGCACGCCCGGCAGCGGCCGCACGACCCTCGCGGTGCACGCCACGCACGAACTGAAGGACTACTTCCGCGGCGCCTGCGTCGTCGACCTGCGCGCCGACGGCCCGGGCGAGTCCCCGCTGTCCACCCGCGACGCCCTGCTGCACCTGCTCAACCGGCTCGGAGCACCCCGCGAGCAACTGCTGTTCCGCGAGCGCTCCTCCCCCGACCAGCAGGTCAAACGGCTGAGCGAGCTGTACCACCAGCATCTGACCGGCCTGCCGGTCACGGTCGTCCTGGACGACGCCTCGGACGCCGGGCAGGTCCGCGCCCTGGTCCCGGAGCGGTCCGACAGCCTGGTGCTGGTGACCGCGCGGGGCCCGCTGGAGTTGGGCGAGCTGCCCGCGCGGGTGCACCAGCTGCCCGTGGCGCCGCTGGACGCCGCGGGTGCGGAGGAACTGCTGGGCGCGGCGGCCCAGGACCGTTCCGGGCCGTACGACGCCGAGTCCGCCGACCGGGTCCGGGAGCTGTGCGGCGGGCTGCCGCTGGCGCTGCGCATCGCCGGCTCCTGCCTCGGCCCGCGCTCCCCGCGCGCGCTCGCCACGGACCTCGAGGCGTACGGCCCGGTCGATCCGGTCGAGCGCGCCCTGTGGCTGCGCTACACCGACCAGCCGGAGCCCGTACGGCGGCTGCTGCGCCGCCTGGCCCTGGCCGGCCGGGCCTCGCTGGGCGCCGCCGCGGCCGCCGCGCTGCTGGCCACCGACGAGGCGGAGGCGAAACGCCACCTCCAGGCCCTGACCCGCGCGGGCCTGATCGACCACGTCCGCGGCGACCGCTACCGGCTGCACGACCTGGTCCGCGCCTTCGCCCAGGCCCGGCTCCTCGACGAGGAGGAATCAGCCGAGCGCACGGCGGCCCAGGAACGGCTGATCGTGAACTACGCCGAGCTGGCCGACTCGGTGCTGCGCATGGTCGACGGCAACATGTCGACGCGCACGAACCGCTTCAGCCCGTACGGCTTCCCCTCCCTCGACGAGGCGCTGCGCTGGCTGGACGACGAGTCGAGCTTCATCACGGCGGCGCTGCGGCACGCCGAGGGCGTGGACCAGGCGGCGGTCCTGAACCTCCTGGGCGCCCTGTGCGACTACTGCCTGCTGCGCGGCGACCTCTACCGCCTGGGCGAGATCAGCGAGCTGGCCCAGGCGGTGGACGAGGGCCTGCTGGTCCGCTCGGTGCAGTGGCGCACCGGCATCGCGGCACGGCAGCTCGGCGAACTGGACAAGGCGCGGACGACTCTCGCCTCGGTCGTCGACCTGTACCGGGAGGCCCATCACGACGCGGGGGCCGCCCGGGCCCTGTGCTCCCTCGGCATCACCCTGCACCACCAGGGCAATCTGACGGAGGCGTCGGCGAAGCTCCGCGAGGCGTTGGCCCTGCAGTCCTCCCTCGAGCTGGCGACGGACCGGGCGTGGACGATGCATGCCCTGGCTGCGGTGGAGCGGGACCGGGCCCGGGTGGCGGAGGCGCTGGACCTGCTGACCGAGTCGCTGGTGCTGCACCGGCGGGGCGAGTCCGTGCACGGCCAGGCCTGGGCGCACTTCCAGCTCGGCCAGCTGGGCCTGCGCATGGGCGACGTCCCGCGCGCCGAGGCCGAGCTGCGGGCGGCCCTGGAGCTGTACGGCCGCACCCGCGACGCCCGCGGCGAGGCCTGGGCCCTGACCCAGCTGGCCCGCGCCCTGCTGGTCGCCGGTGACGCGTCGCCGGCCGTGGAGGAACTGCGCGGCGCGGCCGCCCGGCACCGGGACAACGAGGACGCGCGCGGCGAGGCCTGGACCCTCTACTACCTGGGCCAGGCCCTGGAGGAGACGGGCAACCTGGACCAGGCCGTCCGCGAACTGGAACGCTCCCGCACGATGTTCTCCCGCATGCGGGACGTCTACGGCCTGGCCTGCGCCCGCCACCACTCGGCCCGCGTCACCCGCGACCAGCGCGCCGCCCAGACGGGCTCCCTGCGCAACTCCGGCTTCGCCCGCCAGCTGCTGGTGGACGCCCGCGCCGACTTCCAGCGCATCGGCGTCGCCCACGGCGAGGCGTGGACCTGCCTGGAGCTGGCGGTGGTGGACGCGGGCAACGCCCGCACCCAGCAGGCCCTGGCCCTGTGCGACGAGGCGGCCGGCCTCTTCGCGTCGTACGGCGACCGCCGGGGCGAGGACTGGGCCCGCTTCCTGCGCTGCACCCTGCTGCCGTACGCGGCCCCCGGCGGCATGGAGGTCGGCACGGCCGTGGCCCAGGAGGAACTGGCCCAGCTGTCCCGCGCGAGCCATCCGCTGCGCGACCGGAAACTGGACGACTACCTCGACGCGTACGCCCTGCTGCTGGAACGCGGCGTGACCCTGGAGGCGGGCTGGCAGGCCTGGCGCCTGGGCATGGTGCCGAACCGGCATGCGCGGGAGGTGATGGGGGTGGCCGTGGAGTCGAAGGCCTAGGGACACCCTCAGGGCGGGCGCGCGACGCACCCGTCGGCGGCGGTCGGCCGCCGACGGGTGTCCTCCCGGGGAGAGGCGCATCGCCCCGCCCCGGGAGGGACGTCAGTCCTGCTTCTGCTTGCCCTGGCCGGAGGCCTCCGCGTCCGCGGGTTCCGGCTCCGTCTGCTCGGCCTGCTCCGCCTGCTCGGCCTTGGGGTCCGGGACCTGTGTGAAGTCGACCCTGTTCATGTGCCGGCTCATGGACTTCATCAGGGCCCACACCGCCAGGGCCATCGCCGCGAAGACGATGAAGCCGAGGACGCCGGGGGTGACCTTGTCCTCGTCGACCTCCTTGGCGAAGGTGACGAGGTGCGTCATTGCCAGGCTTGCGCTTGCGCTCATGTCAGGCATTGTCGCGGACGCCCGCGAAGAGGTCGTCCTCGGGGAGGGAGGTATCGACGAGGGACTTCGCCAGCTCGTACTCCTCCGTCGGCCAGACCTCCTGCTGGATGTCCATCGGGACCTTGAACCAGCCGCCGTCGGGGTCGATCTGCGTGGCGTGCGCGATCAGCGCCTTGTCACGGATCTCGTAGAAATCGCCGCAGGGGACGTGCGTGGTGAGCGTGCGCTCCTTCATGCCGAACTCGTCCCAGCGCTTGAGCCAGTCCCCGTAGGGCGACTCCAGACCCCGGTCGAGCATCGCCTGGTGCAGCGCCTCGGTGCGGGGGCGGTTGAAGCCCTGGTTGTAGTAGAGCTTCTGCGGCTGGTACGCGGGGCCGTACTCGGCCTCCGGGTACTTCTCGGTGTCCGCCGCCCCCTCGAACGCCACCATCGAGATCTTGTGGGTCATGATGTGGTCGGGGTGCGGGTAGCCGCCGTTCTCGTCGTAGGTCGTGATCACCTGGGGGCGGAAGGCGCGGATCTTCCGCACCAGCTCACCAGCCGCGTGGTCGACGTCCTGCAGGGCGAAGCAGCCCTCCGGCAGCGGCGGCAGCGGGTCGCCCTCGGGCAGGCCCGAGTCGACGAAGCCGAGCCACTCCTGCTTGACGCCCAGGATCTCCCGGGCCTCGTCCATCTCCTTCTTGCGTACCTCGTGGATGTGCTCCTCGACGTACTTGTCCCCCTGGAGCTTCGGATTGAGGATGGAGCCGCGTTCCCCGCCCGTGCAGGTCACGACCAGCACGTCCACCCCCTCGGACACGTACTTGGCCATGGTCGCCGCGCCCTTGCTCGACTCGTCGTCGGGGTGGGCGTGAACGGCCATCAGTCGCAACTGGTCAGTCAAGACTCATTCCTCAGTAAGTCGGCGCCCTGTGTGCGTCGGCGCAATCAGCGGCTTCTATAGTGACCGAACCGGGGGGCGAATAATTCCGGGCCCCGGTCCCGGGTCGCCTTTACGGGGCGTTCGTCCCGGCCCTGTCTGGAGGACGATCATGAGTACGGCGAGCACGCGACTGCCCGAGGGGCGTTACGGCCGTGCCTCGGACGAGCGCGCCGACCGCACGCTCAAGATCGTCGGCGCTGTCCTCGCGGCGGCGCTGCTGGGGCTCGTCGGCTGGTTCGGCTACCACTACGTCGCCCAGAGCGAGATCAGCGCCGAGGTGATCAGCTTCGAGCCCGGCAAGGAGTCCGTGCAGGTGCACCTGGAGGTCCGCAAGGACGCCGGTGCCGAGGGCTACTGCACCGTGCGCTCGCAGGCCGAGGACGGCGCCGAGGTCGGCCGGGCCGATTTCCGCTTCGACGGGGACGCCACCCGCATCGACAAGGTCGTCACGCTCCGTACGACCTCCCCGGGGACGACGGCCGAGCTGCTGGGCTGCCACACCGGCTGAGACCCCGCCCGGGTCACCTGGAATACGTAGCGCCTGACCTGCGTTGACGTGAAACTGGTGGCTTATGTCCTCCCCCTTCTGCCCCTGAATTGTTAGGCTCGTGGTTTCGCCCATCCGTGAAGGAACATGCTTCTGGGTAGGGCGATGCTTTGTATTCCCAGTACCTACGAGGAGCACCTGTGACCCAGACCAGCGAGAACGTCACCTGGCTGACCCAGGAGGCGTACAACAAGCTCAAGGCTGAGCTTGAGTACCTTACTGGTCCCGCGCGGGCTGAGATCTCCGCGAAGATCGCCGCCGCGCGCGAGGAGGGCGACCTGCGTGAGAACGGCGGGTACCACGCAGCCAAGGAGGAGCAGGGCAAGCAGGAACTCCGTGTGCGCCAGCTCACCCAGCTCCTCGAGAGCGCCAAGGTCGGCGAGGCGCCCGCGGCGGACGGTGCCGTGGCGCCCGGCATGGTCGTCACGATCGCCTTCGACGGTGACGAGGACGACACACTGACGTTCCTGCTCGCCTCGCGCGAGTACGCGAGCGCCGACATCGAGACGTACTCCCCGCAGTCCCCGCTGGGCACCGGCGTGATCGGCCACAAGGTCGGCGAGGACGCGCAGTACGAACTGCCGAACGGCAAGAAGGCCTCGGTGAAGATCCTCAAGGCCGAGCCGTACGAGGGCTGAACCGCCCCTGCCGAAGGCCTGACCCGCCCCCGGCGTCCTCGCGGCGCCGGGGGCGTCGTCATGCCGTCGCGGACCGGTACTTGCGCACCGCCAGTGTCCGGAAGACGACCAGGATCAGGATCGAGTAGATCAGCGAGGCCCACACGGGGTGCTGCATGGGCCAGGCGTCCGACGAGGACTGGCCCGGGTTGGCGAACAGCACGCGGCAGGCCTGGACCGTGGCGCTGAAGGGGTTCCACTCGGCGATGTGGCGCAGCCACGGGGTCATGTGGCTGGTGTCCACGAACGCGTTCGAGATGAAGGTGACCGGGAAGAGCCAGATCAGCCCGCTGGACGTGGCCGCCTCCGGGGTCCGCACGGACATGCCGATCAGGGCGCCGATCCAGGTGAACGCGTAGCCGAGCAGGAGCAGCAGGCCGAAGGCGCCGAGCACCTTGCCGGCGTTGGTGTCGCCGTCCGACCCGACGCGCCAGCCGACCAGGAGGGCGACGACCGCGAGGACGACCAGGGTGAGGGCCGTCTGCGCGGAGTCGGCGAGGGTGCGCCCGGTGAGCACCGCGCCGCGCGCCATGGGCAGGGAGCGGAAGCGGTCGATGAGGCCCTTGTGCATGTCGTCCGCGATACCGGCGCCGGAACTGGCGGTGGCGAACGTGACGGTCTGCGCGAAGATGCCCGCCATCAGGAAGTTCTTGTAGTCGACGGCGCTGGTGCTGCTGCCGATCTGCATGGAACCGCCGAAGACGTAGGTGAACAGCACCACGAACATGATCGGCTGGATCAGTCCGTAGATGATCATTTCCGGGATCCGGGACATGCGGATCAGGTTGCGTTGCGCGACGACCAGCGAGTCACGGATCGACTGGCTGACCGGGTTCGCGGCCGGCGCGACCCGCACGGTGTCGGTGACGGCGCTCACTTCACGGCCTCCTCGTCGTCGTCCTCGTTCTTCGCCTCGGCGACGTGTCCCGTCAGCGACAGGAAGACGTCGTCGAGGGTCGGCCGGCGCAGGCCGATGTCGTCGATCTCGATGCCCCGGGTGTCCAGCTCCCGGATGACCTCGGCGAGGAGCTTGGCGCCGCCGGTGACGGGCGCGGTGAGCTTGCGCATGTGCTCCTCGATCGTGGTGTCGCCCTTGCCGAAGCCGGTGAGCACCTCGGCGGCGGCCTGGATGTGCTCGCGCTCGTGCACGACGACCTCGACGCGCTCGCCGCCGGTGCGGGCCTTGAGCTGGTCGGAGGTGCCCTGGGCGATGACCTTGCCGTGGTCGACCACCGCGATGTCGTGTGCCAGGTGGTCGGCCTCTTCCAGGTACTGCGTGGTCAGCAGCAGCGTCGTGCCGCCGGAGACCAGTTGCTTGATGACCTCCCACAGCTGCTGGCGGTTGCGGGGGTCGAGGCCGGTCGTCGGCTCGTCCATGAACATCACGGGCGGCGAGACGACGAGGGCCGCCGCGAGGTCGAGCCGGCGGCGCATGCCTCCGGAGTAGGTCTTGGTGGGGCGGTCGGCCGCGTCCGCGAGGTGGAACTGCTCCAGCAGTTCGGCCGCGCGCTCCTTCGCCGCCTTCGCCTTCATCTGGTAGAGCCGGCCGACCATGTACAGGTTCTCGCGGCCGGTCAGGTACTCGTCGACGGCCGCGAACTGGCCGGACAGGCCGATGGAGCGGCGGACGGCGTCGGGCTGTTTGAGCACGTCGATGCCCGCGACGACCGCCCGGCCGCTGTCGGGGCGCAGCAGGGTGGTCAGGCAGCGGACGGTGGTCGTCTTGCCCGCGCCGTTCGGCCCGAGCAGGCCGAGGACCGTGCCCTCGGGCACGTCGAGGTCGACTCCGTCCAAGGCCCTTACGTCACCGAAGGTCTTGACCAGCCCTTCGGCATGGATGGCGGCTGGCATATGAATCTCCGCGTCTTCGGGGAGTGCCGGACAGGGGATCACGCTTCACGACACACCATAACGCGATGTATCGCGTCTCACAATGAGGCTTTCCGCGTTGTACTCCTGCGACGAAAGGATCTTGAGCCCGGCGCGTCGGGCTCGGCAGGCGGTCAGCTCATGACCGTGTAGCCCGCCTCGCGCAGCGCCTGGCCCACCTCGGCGCAGTGCGCCGGGCCCTTCGTCTCCAGGTGCAGCTCGACCTCCGCCTCCGTGAGCCCGAGCCGTGGGTCGGTCCGTACATGGCTCACATCGAGGACGTTAGCGTCGACCACTGACAACACGCCCAGAAGTGTGGCCAAAGCTCCGGGCCGGTCCGTCAGCCGCAGCCGGACGGCCAGGTAGCGGCCCTGCGCGGTCATGCCGTGCCGCAGCACCCGCTGCATCAGCACCGGATCGACGTTGCCGCCGGACAGCACGGCGACGACCGGCCCCTCGAAGGAGTCGGGCCGGCTCAGCAGCGCCGCGACCGGGCTCGCCCCGGCCGGCTCCACGACCAGCTTGGCGCGCTCCAGGCACAGCAGCAGCGCGGCGGACAGCTCGTCCTCGCTGACCGTCCGCACCTCGTCGACCAGATCGCCGACGATCCCGAACGGCACGTCGCCGGGCCGCCCGACCTTGATGCCGTCGGCCATCGTCGCCGGATTCTCCACCGTGACGGGCCGGCCCGCCGCCAGCGACGGCGGATAGGCCGCCGCGCCCTCCGCCTGGACGCCCACGATCCGCAGGTCCGGCCGCAGCGCCTTCACCGACACCGCGATCCCGGCGGCCAGCCCGCCCCCGCCGATGCCGACCACGATCGTGCGCGCCTCGGGGCACTGCTCCAGGATCTCCAGGCCGACCGTGCCCTGGCCCGCGATGATGTCGGGGTGGTCGAAGGGGTGGATGAACACCGCGCCCGTCTCGGCCGCGTACTCCTGCGCGGCGGTCAGCGTCTCGTCGACCACCTGGCCGTGCAGCCGCACCTCCGCCCCGTAGTCCCGGGTGGCGCTGACCTTGGGCAGCGGGGCGCCCTTCGGCATGAACACCGTGGAGCGCACGCCGAGCAGCGCGGACGCCAGGGCCACGCCCTGCGCGTGGTTGCCGGCGCTCGCGGCGACGACACCGGCGGCGCGCTCCTCGGGCAGCAGACCGGCGATCCGGACGTAGGCGCCGCGCAGCTTGAACGACCCGGTCCGCTGGAGGTTCTCGCACTTGAGGTGCACCGGCGCGCCGACCATCTGGGACAGGTGCCTGCTGCCCTCCATCGCGGTCACCCGCGCCACGCCCGAGAGCATCTTCTGGGCGCCGCGCACGTCGTCGAGGGTGACGGGCCGCAAGGAGTCCGCCGTGCTGTAGCTCATGACTCCAGCATCGCAGTTCACGAACGGGAACGGCCGTTGTGACCAACGTCCGAGACCCGCTTTGCGCAGCGCCGGTACGGCCCGCCTCCCGGCCGCGTACCCTGTCCCCCAATCAGCCAGCCCTTCACGAAGTGAGCCCCCGGCCATGCCCACAACACCTGAAATGTCGATGGACATGACGACCGTCGGTGACACCGGTCTTCTCGACACCCTCCAGCACGAGGTGGCGGTGTTCGCGCGCCGTGCCGAACAGACCCGGCTCGGCGGGGTCGGGCAGGTGCGCAACTCCATGGACCGCGCCGCGTACCTGCTGCTCAACCGTCTCGACAAGGAAGGCCCCATGGGCGTCAAGGCCCTCGCCGCGAGCATGGGGATCGACTCGTCGACGGTCACCCGGCAGGTGGCTCCGCTCGTCGACACCGGCCTCGTCAAGCGCACCTCGCACCCCGAGGACGGGCGTGCGGTGGTACTCCAGCTGTCCCCGCGCGGGCAGGCGCGGCTGGAGGAAGTCCGCTCGTCCCGGCGGCAGTTGATGGCCGAGCTGACCGAGGACTGGCAGCCGGAGGAGCGCGAGGCGTTCTGCTCGCTGCTCACGCGCTTCAACAGCGCGCTGTCCGCCCGGATGGCGGTCCAGGGAGTGCCGGAGCCGGAGGCGCAGTCGCCGTCCTGACCCCCACGCGCGCGTGGCCGGTGCAGCGGGCGGGACGCCGACGCCGTCCGCCGGCGGGCCGCGACACACCTGTGGCAGGCGGCCGGTCGGGCCCGGGTGGGGTTCCGGCCCGCTTCTGTCGCCGCCGTCCGCCGTCCCACTCGGTGCGCGGCTCTTGACCTCGGGGCCACCCCTGGCCTGATATGAGACCGGGTCCCCGTCGTACGCGGCCGTCGCGCGTGTACCCGGCCGGGCCCGCATCCTCAAGGTCGCCGTCGGGCGGGAGGCGCGATGCGAGAGCGGCACGCGTCCCGGGCAACCCGCCGGGCCCGGGAGTTCGAGGCGTTCGTCGCGGGCGCGGCCGGGCGGCTGCTGCACGCCGCGACCCTGCTGACCGCGGAGGGCCCGGACGACAACCCCCGCGCGCGGCGCCTGCTGACCCTGTCGCTGGCGCACACGTACGCGTGCTGGGACCGGCTGCGCGGCGAGGATCCGTACGACCGCACCCGGCAGTATCTGGCGACCCGCTTCGCGCGCGGCGCGTGGCACCACTACGGCGGTCCCGGCCGCTCCCGGCCGCACCCGGCGAGCCCCCTGGCCCCGCTCGGCCCGCAGGAGCGGCTCATCGTGGTGCTCATGCTCTACGAGGGCGTCGCCGAGGAGCAGACGGCGGCCCTGCTCGGCCTGTCTCCGGAGCGCGTACGGGCCGTCTGCCACCGGGCGACGACGACCCTGCTGCACCGCGCGCGGGGCCCGGCCCCGGCAGTGACGGCCGCGAAGGCGGTGCCGTCATGAGCGGGAACGACCGCGACGCGGCCGTACGGCGGCTGCTGGAGCAGGCGCCGTCGCGGCCCGTGCCGCCCGAGATTCACGCGGAGGCGGTGCGCCGGGGCAACCGGATGCTGCGGCGCAGGACGGTCGCCCGGCGCCTGCTGTGGCTGCTGATGTTCGCGGCGGCCGTGGCGTTCACGGTGTGGGCGCTGACAGCCCGCCCGTGGGTGGAGCCGCCGTCGGACACGACCCCACCCCTCACCGGCTGGTGACCCCGCCCGGTTCTTACTGGCCGAGCGCCTGCTGGAGGTCTTCCAGCAGATCGTCGGCGTTCTCGATGCCGACGGACAGCCGCACCAGGTCGCCGGGCACCTCCAGGAGCGAGCCGGCCACGGAGGCGTGCGTCATCCGGCCGGGGTGCTCGATCAGCGACTCGACGCCGCCCAGGGACTCGCCCAGCGTGAACACCTTGGCGCGGTTGCAGACCTCGACGGCCGCCTCCTCGCCACCCGCCACGCGGAAGGAGACCATGCCGCCGAACGACTTCATCTGCTTGGCGGCGACCTCGTGACCGGGGTGCTCCGGCAGGCCCGGGTACAGGACGCTCGACACGCGCGCGTGCCGGGTGAGCATGTCGGCGATCTTCGCCGCGTTCTCGCTGTGCCGGTCCATGCGCACGGAGAGGGTCTTGGTGCCGCGCAGCACCAGCCAGGAGTCGAAGGGCCCGGCGACCGCGCCCATCGCGTTCTGGTGGAAGGCCAGCTCCTCGCCCAGCTCCGGGTCGTCCGTGACCAGGGCGCCGCCGACGACGTCCGAGTGGCCGCCCATGTACTTGGTCAGCGAGTGCACGACGACGTCCGCGCCGAGCGCGAGCGGCTGCTGGAGGTAGGGCGTGGCGAAGGTGTTGTCGACGACGAGGCGGGCGCCGGCGTCCCGGGCGACCTGAGCGACGGCGGCGATGTCCGTGATGCCGAGGAGCGGGTTGGAGGGGGTCTCCACCCACACGGCCTTGGTCTTCGGGGTGATCGCGGCCCGTACGGCGGCCGGGTCGCTGGTGTCGGCGACCGACCACTCCACTCCCCAGCGGGCGACGACCTGGGCGATGAGGCGGAACGTGCCGCCGTAGGCGTCGTTGGGAATGACCATGTGGTCACCGGGCCTGAGCAGCGTACGCAGCAGGCAGTCCTCGGCCGCCAGCCCGGACGCGAACGCGAGACCCCGGCGGCCGCCCTCCAGGGCGGCGAGGTTCTCCTCCAGCGCGGTCCTGGTCGGATTGGCGCTGCGGCTGTACTCGTAGCCGCCGCGCAGGCCCCCGACGCCGTCCTGCTTGTACGTCGACACCTGGTAGATCGGCGGGACGACCGCGCCCGTCAGGGGGTCGGCGGTGTTGCCCGCGTGGATCGCGAGCGTCTCGAAGTGCTGACTGATATGCCTGTCGCTCATGAGCACCGAGGGTAGTGCGCCGACGCACTGAGTGCCCGGGAGCGGGGATTTCCACAGGGCAGCGGGACGGGCTGGGCCCGGTTTTCCACAGGTTCGCGGACCAGGTTGGCCAATTGTCGGCGCGGTCTGGTTCGCTTGTTGCATGGAGATTCTCTGGGTCCTGATCGCGCTGGTCATGCTGGGTTTCGTGCTGCTCCCCTTCCTGCGGCGCAGGCGCGGGGCCGCGATCGGTCTGGTCTCGCCCGACCACCCGGACGCCGCGGACCCGGCGAACTACGGCTTCGTCCGCGAGGAGGAGCTGGACATCCGCATGCCCGGCCCCGACCAGGACCTGCTGGACGTGCTGGACGTGGTGCAGCGCACGCAGGACTACCGCGCGGCCCAGCAGCTCCTCGCCGGTACGGAGACGGAGGGCGAGCGCCGCTGGCAGCGCGTGCAGGCCTTCGCGGGCGCGGCCTCGCTGGAACTGCAACAGCGTCCCGGCGGGGTGAGCGAGGCGCCGGGCGGGCAGTGGCTGCGGGTGTGGCGGACCGAGGCCCCCAAGGACGCGGGCGGGGCCGCGGTGCACGCCGAGTTCCTGGTGCAGCAGGCGTGGCGGACGGCGACGCCCGGGACGGACGAGTTCCGGATCATCATGGAGGAGGCGAAGGCGGCGTGCGGTGAGGCGGCGCTGCTGGCTCCCGGCGACCCGATCCCGTACATCGTGGAGCTGTCGGTGGCCCGCGGGCTGGGCTACTCCCAGAAGGACTTCGAGCAGCTCTGGCTGAAGATCCTGGACCGCGCCCCGGCCCACATGGGAGCGCACCTGGCCGCGCTGCACTTCTGGTGCGAGAAGTGGCACGGCTCGCGTGCGCTGGCGTACGAGTTCGCGGAGGCCGCGGCGGCCCGCGCGCCCAAGGGCTCCCTCCTGGCGGCGATGCCCCTCTTCGCCGTGTTCGAGCACCTCCCCGAGGTGACCCTGGTCAGCAGCTTCTGGCAGACCGAGGTCGTCACGAAGGCGGTCCACGGCGCGCTGCACGCGGTGCACTCGGCCCGCGCCGACGACCCGATGCTGGCGCACGTACGGCACATGCTGGTCTTCTTCCTGGTCCGCAGCGAGCGCTGGTCGGAGGCCATGAGCCAGCTGGTGCACATCGACGGCCATGTCGGCGCCCTGCCCTGGACGCTGTCCGCCGACCCGGCGGCGGAGTTCGCGGTGTACCGGGCTCTGGCGGTGGCGGGCTACGAGGCGAACGGCGGCAGCCCGGCGAGCCTCCCGCACTGAACCGCGAGCGGGGCGAAGGCCCGGGGCGTGGGCCCGGCCCCCTGGGCAGGGTCTCCGGCCGGAATTCCACCCGCCCCTCGCGCGTTGAACAGGGCGTCGCCCCGCGTGGGTGTCGTGCCGATTGGAGACCGCATGTTCCTGCACAGCCGTACGCCCCAGCTGCCGACCCCCGAGCAGGCGCTGCCCGGCCGCCCGGAGCCGGCGTTCTCGGTCCCCGACCGCCACACCGTTCTCGGCAACCCGCTGCTCGGTCCCTACCCCGAGGGCCTTGAGACCGCCGATTTCGGCCTGGGCTGCTTCTGGGGCGCCGAGCGCAAGTTCTGGCAGCTCCCGGCAGGGGTGTGGACGACCCTGGCCGGCTACCAGGGCGGTCACACGGAGAACCCCACGTACGAGGAGGTCTGCTCGGGCCTGACCGGCCACACGGAGGTCGTCCGCGTGGTCTACGACCCCGAGGTGATCTCGTACGAGCGCCTCCTGAAGACGTTCTGGGAGTCCCACGACCCGACGCAGGGCTTCCGCCAGGGCAACGACGTGGGCACGCAGTACCGCTCGGCGATCTACACCCACACCCCGGAGCAGGCGGCCACCGCCAAGGCCTCCCGCGACGCCTACCAGAGGGTCCTCACCGCGTCCGGGCACGGCGAGATCACCACGGAGATCGTCCCGGCGGAGGGCCGTCCGTTCTACCCGGCGGAGGGCTACCACCAGCAGTACCTGGACAAGAACCCGGCGGGCTACTGCGGCATCGGCGGTACGGGCGTGTCCTGCCCGATCGGCGTGGCCAAGGCCGAGGGGTGACGACCGGCGTCACCCCTGGACGAGACTCCGCAGGCGCCTAGACGAGACTCCCCCGGTCCGACCGCATCAGCCCGTTGGTGACTGCTCGGAGGAGGACCTCGGGCGCCCCGCCGTCGTCCTCGTTCACAAAGACGCGTACCTCTTCCTGCGCCCGGCTGAGCGCGAGGTAGAGGAACGACAGGTACCGGATGCGTTCGTTCGCGTTCTGGGCGGACGCGTTCAGATCCGGGACTCCGGCCACGAGCACCGAGTCGAACTGCAGTCCCGCGAGGTACTCCGCAGTCCCGACGACGAGCCCACGGCGCCGATAGCCGAGTCCCTCGATGTCGGACCGCCCGGAAACGGTGGACACGTGGAACTTGCCGGAGTGCCCGATCCGGGAAGCGAGCGCGCTGAACCTCGTCCACTGCCGGGAGTCGACCACCGCGAGCGCCAGCCGGCCCGACGGGTAGAGGGCCTGTACCGCACGGACGATGTCATCGTCCTCGCCGCTCCGCGAAGCCGCGGAGACCAGGCGCGGCAGGGAGCCGTCCGCCTGCGCCGACTCCACCCTGGTGAAGTCGATGTCCCATTCCTCGCCGAGATCGAGCGTGGGGAATTCGTGATGGACGTGCTTGATGAGTTCGAGGATCTGCGGGGTGAAGCGGTGGACGGTCGTCAGCTCGAAGTTCGCGACGTCACCGAGGTTGTCGTCCGTCGGCACCCCGCTCGACGACTTCGTCTCGTCGGCGGCCAGTCCGATGAAGGCCTCGGAAGGTGACTGCCGGGGGTCCACGGCCATGAAGACGCGTGGGTAGACCGAGGTGTCCCGGGTCAGATAGTGGAGCACTTGCCGCTCCAGCGGACTGAACAGATGGAACTCGTCCACGAACACCAGGTCGTAGCCCTGCACCCGACGGGCACGATTCCAGGTGTTGGTCGACAGATGGATCAGGAAGTCCGCCAGCACCTGGTCGGACGTGGTGCGTGAGCGCTTGTCGAGGCTCGCCCAGTAGCGCGTGTACAACTCGAAGATGACGCGCTGGTCTTCCCGGGTGTTGAGGGGAAGCATCCAGGAAGCGCGCGGGAGTTGGAAATAGCGCAGGTCGGACCCGGCCCCGGGAAAGATGGCCGCGGCGCCGATGACGGATCCGAACTCGATGAGCAGATCCCAGGCGAGAGCGCGCCGTTCGCCCTCCTGCGGCGAGTCGAATCTCTCGCGCAGCCCTTCGCTGACGCTCGCCTTGTAGGTGATCCAGTCCCCGGTGATGAACTCGGCCAGCACGTCCTGGATCTCGTCCAGCTGAGCCTGTTTTCCGCTGAGGCTGTCCTCGCCGATCAGACTGAAACCGGAGGAGACGTCCTGGACGTACTGAGGGGAAATCATCCTCGCTATTTCGAGCAGGGGGAAGACATCGATCTCCTGCAGCAGTCCGAGGCCCATCGAGTCGATGGAGTCCGAGATCTGAGCCGCCAATGCCCAGCTGTGCGTCACGACGAGGACCCGTACATCCGCACCGGTTTCGCGGGAGTTGAGGACCTCGCGGATCGCCTTCAGCGTCAGGGCGACCGTCTTGCCCGATCCCGCCGGGCCGCGCAGCCGTATCGACTTGTCGGTGTTCGCGTCGATGAACGCACGCTGCTCCTGGCTGACGGCCTCCTTCCACTGCTCGAAGGTCCAGCCCTTGGTCGTCGACTGTTCGAGAGCCGGAAGGCTGATCTCCACGTCAGCGGGTTGAGAGCGCGCCTGTGAGAAGTGCTCCCGTGCGGCTGCGACGGCCGTTGTCCAGGCGCCGTCCAGCGCGGGCGGGGTCGGCCGCTTGGAGCCGAAGTCCTCCAGCGACGACTTCTTGTCCGACGTGGTGGTTCCCCAGAAGATGATGTCCGCGCGCTCGCCGGGGGTCACCTCCGTGATCCAGCGGCTCGCCTGGGCGTCGAACCTCGGCGCCGACCGGAAGGCGATGAAGTTGTTGTACTTGTACTGGTGCCACTGGCGCGGTAAAGAGAGCGGCCCGGTGCTCCGCGCCCGCTCGGCGAAACTCGCCATGCGGCTCAGAACGTCTCTCCTCATGCCGACGAGATGCTCCGGGACGAAACGCTCCTTGACGTTCTTGTCGCGCATCACGACGATGCGCTGGACTCCTTCGTCGTCGTCCGCGGCGATCAGCAAGTCCAGTTCGTCCGTGCTGTATTCGAAGAGCACCGCTGACGACGCGACGGCGTCGGGCGACAGCCCGGTGGCAAGCTCACTCAGCGCGCGAACGGTGGTGACCAGCGGCTTCATCCGAGACTGTCCCCCTGAATCGCTGCATGCAGATCACGAAGCTCTTCGTACTGCTGCGGAAGACCGATCGACATGAACACCATCGCGAATCTCTGCACGAGGGCGTGTGTGAACCGGTCCCGCATCCGCGAGATCCGGCGGTACGCGACCTCCGTGTGCGACGGCCCGCGCGCGATATCGGGCTCCCAGACCTGCTCGATCTGACGGAGATAAGCGAAGTAGCCGGATTCCTGTCCGGGTCCGATCGCCGACAGGAAGAGTGCGTCGCCCGGTGGCTGTGCGTACACCCCTCGTAAGTGGTTCACGACCTTCTTCACCGCGCTGTCGTGCTTCGGCGGGCCGGCACCGACGAGCTGCGCCTTCACCAGCAGGTCGACACTCTCCTTGAGACTGTGCGGCAGCGCGTCCATGATGCCGATGGCTTCGAGGGCGGCCCTTGCCTTCTGCGCGTCCGCCTGACCCAGTTCGAGCATTCTGACGATGTCCGCGGGCGCCTGTTCACTCGCCCACTCCCTCAGTCGCCGGTCGCCGATGGCGGGCACCGTGGTCTTCGAGAAGATCTGGCGCAGTTCCTTCAGTTGCTGTTTGACGAGCTGCTCGCGGATCTTGGGGATCTGCATCTCCAGGAGGTACTCGTCCGCGGCGAGCAGGGGGACACAGGTGACACGCCCCTGGTGCTTGGCGTAGGCGAAGTCGCAGTCGGCCGTCATGACGAGGAGGTGGCGCCGCCACATCGTCGCTCCCCCGTCCGCGGCCTCCAGGACGTCTCCCTGCCGCAACGGATCGGCGGCCTTGACCTCTCGGTACTCAGCGAACGGCTCAGCCATCGTTGCGTCCCTTCACCCCGTATGGTTCGCACCGCGCCGCTACCGTATCGGAGTGATCGGCCGTGGCAAGAGGGCTTCGTGGCAATAAAGTGCCTCCGTGACTGCGCCTTTGAGTTCCACGAAAACCCGTGACGCGCTCCGGATATCCGCCCGCGTCTCCGCAGAGTTGCTGCTGGTGCTTGTGATGCTTGCAGTGGGTCTGTGGCTGCTGGGGCGGATGTGGTCGGTGGTCTGGCCGCTCGTCGTCGGGTTGCTGCTGACCACGCTGACCTGGCCCGCGGCCCGCTTCCTGCGTCGGCGCGGGTGGCCGCCCGCGCTCGCCGCGTCGGTGGTGACCGTGCTGTTCCTGCTGGTCGCCGCGGGTGTCGTGGCGCTGATCGCCGTGCCCGTGGCATCTCAGTCCGGTCAGCTGACCGACGGCGTGGTCGAGGGCATCCAGAAGATGCGCGAGTGGGCCGCCGGGCCGCCGTTGAACATCGGGGACGCCCAGATCAACAAGGCCTTCGACACCGCCGTCGCCCGCGCCCAGGAGGGTGTCGGCAGCATGGTCGGCGCTGTCGTCACGGGCGTGAGCACCGTGGTGAACGGCTTGGTCACCGCCGTCCTCGCCCTCTTCCTGATGTTCTTCTTCCTCAAGGACGGCCCGCGGTTCCTGCCGTGGCTCTCCCGTCAGCTGCCCGGCCGGCTCGCCGCCGACGTCCCGACGGTGTTCGAGCGCGGCTGGAACACGCTGGGCGCCTTCGTACGGTCCCAGGCGGCCGTCGGCCTGCTCGACGCCGTCCTGATCGGGCTGGGCCTGTGGATCCTGGGCGTGCCGCTGGTGCTCCCGCTGGCGGTGCTGACCTTCGTGTCCGCGTTCGTGCCGATCATCGGCGCCCTGTTCGCCGGTTTCGTCGCGGTCCTGATCGCGCTCGTCTCCAACGGCCTGACGGACGCGCTGATCGTGCTGATCATCATCGTCGTGGTGCAGCAGCTGGAGGGCAACGTCTTCCAGCCCATGATCCAGAGCCGGGGGCTGGGCCTGCACGCCGCCGTCGTGCTGCTGGCGGTGACACTGGGTGGCAGCCTGGCCGGCATCGTGGGCAGCCTGCTCGCCGTCCCCGTCGCCGCGCTGATCGCGGTGGTCTGGAACTACGTGCGCGAGCAGCTCGGCGAACCGCCGCAGGAACCGGGGGACAGCGCCGCTGAACCGGACGGCACCGACGAGCCGGACAGCGCCGCCCCCGTCCCGTCGTAACGGTCCCGGCCGCACGAACCGGTCCGAACACAGGAAAGAACCCGAACGCACGAACGGCCCCGCCCGGGTCGCGGGGCTCCCCTTCGCTTGCGAGCCTGCAGGCGAAGGGAGTGCCGCCCCATGGTTCCTGTCACCACGTCGCCCGTGCGCCTGGAGGCGTCCGTCGACGACCGGTTGTCCCGATGGCTGTGGCTGGTGAAGTGGCTGCTCGCCGTCCCGCACTACATCGTGCTGTTCTTCCTGTGGATCGCGTTCGCCCTCGTGAGCGTCGTCGCGTTCTTCGCCATCCTGTTCACCGCCCGGTATCCCCGGCCCCTCTTCGACTTCAACGTCGGCGTGCTGCGGTGGAACTGGCGGGTCAGCTACTACGCCCACACCGCGCTCGGCACCGACCGGTACCCGCCGTTCACCCTGGCCGACGTGCCCGGCTATCCGGCCCGCTTCGACGTGGCCTACCCCGAGCGGCTCTCGCGCGGCCTGGTGCTGGTCAAGTGGTGGCTGCTGGCGATCCCGCAGTACATCGTCGTCGCGATGTTCGTGGGCGGCGGCTGGGGCTGGGGCTGGGACGACGGGGACGGCTGGCGGGGCACGGGGCTGATGCCCTTCCTCTCGCTGGTCGCGGTGGTCGTCCTGCTGTTCACCGCCCGCTATCCGCGGCACCTCTTCGACTTCCTGCTCGGCCTCGCCCGCTGGTGTGCCCGGGTGACCGCGTACGCCGCCCTGATGACCGACCAGTACCCGCCGTTCCGCCTCGACATGGGCGGGCAGGAGCCCCCTGACCGAGGGCCACTGACCCACGACCCACTGCGCAAGGACCACTGAGCAGGGCCACTGACCCGACAAACGCCGCAATGCTCAGCGGAAGCGATTCCTCCCGCTCTACGCTCCTGCGCATGACGGTCGGACGAGCCTTACAGATGATCATGGTCGTCGCCCTGGCCCTCGCGGGGGCGCTCCAGGGCGGGGTGAGCTCCGCGCATGCCGAGGACGGCGGACGGCAGCTCCTGTTCTACAACCACGCCTACGGTGTCCTCGACCGGGAGACCGCCGACGCCATCGAGCACTCCGACTACCTCCGGGACTTCGCGAACTTCCAGGTCCGCACCACGACCGGGGCCGGCGGGCAGACCTGGACCGGCCGCTACCTGCTGGGCCGCGAGACCTACCTGGAGCTGTTCGGGATCGGCGACGTCCCCGGCAAGGACGGCACCCTCGGCGCCACCGGCATGGGCGTGTCGGCCGAGCGGGAGGGCGACCTGGCGACGGTGACCGCGCGGCTGCGCGAGCTGGGGATCAGCGACCCCGTCGAGTTCCGGCAGACCCGCGACTTCGGCGACGGCGTCCCCGTGCCCTGGTTCGACGCCGTCTTCACCACCGCGGAGTACGACCTCTTCGGCGCCTGGGGCATGGAGTACCGGCCGGAGTACTTCGCCGACCCGCGCAGCAACACCGAGCCCGCCGCGCGCCCCGGTGACGTGGGCCGGGAGCGCTACCTGTCCGACGGCTACCGCGACCACCTGATGCGGGACGTGACCGGCGTCCGGCTCGCGGTGACCGCCCGGGACCTCGCCAACACGCTGCCGCTGCTGAAGGCCGGCGGGTTCGCCGTCCGGTCCCTGCCCGGCGGGGGCGCCGTCGCGAAGGGCGGCGGCACCACACTGCGGTTCGACGCCGTGCCGCTCGACCAGGTGGGTCTGCGGCAGGTCGAGATGTCGCTGAACACGCCGGTGTCGTACCGGCACGAGGAGCGGATCGGTCACTCGGCCCTCGTCGTCGGCCCGGGGCCCCGCGCCGTGTGGACCTTCGGCGAGCAGGACCAGCGGGACCAGTCGGCGGCCCGCTGACACCGGGGGACGCGACGGCTCAGCCGACGGCTCGGCCGCCGCTGCCGTACGGCCGGGTGATGATCTCCAGGCGGTGGCCGTCTGGGTCGTCGAAGTAGGCGCCCCGGCCGCCGTCGTGGTGGTTGATCTCGCCGGGACGGCTGTGGAACGGATCCGCCCAGTACGTCAGACCGGCCTCCTGGATCCGGGCGAAGATCTGGTCGAACTCTTCCTCCGAGACGAGGAAGGCGTAGTGCTGCGGCGTGATGGCGCCGGGGCTGTCCATGTAGTCGAGGGTCACGCCGTTGGGGATCTCGACCGGGAGGAACGGGCCGTAGGGCGGGGCCACGTCCAGCCCCAGGATGTCGGCGAGGAACCGGGCCGAGACGCGCTTGTCACGCGCGGCGACGATGGTGTGGTTCAGCTGCACGGTCATGGCGGGCCTCCCCTGACGTACCTGGCGAACCCCCCGGAGCACTCCCCCATGTGTACCCCGTGGGCACCTCCTCGTGCATCACGAACGCCCGGAGGGCCCCGGCGCGCTGCCGGGGCCCTCCGGGCGGACGACGGGACTTCACGGACACGCCCTGGGGGCGAAGACGGAAAACCGATCGGTCTCAGATGGTCGCGGTGTCGATCACGAACCGGTAGCGCACATCGCTGGCGACCACCCGCTCGTACGCCTCGTTGATCTGGTCACCGCTGATCAGCTCGATCTCGGCACCGAGGCCGTGCTCGGCGCAGAAGTCCAGCATCTCCTGGGTCTCCGCGATGCCGCCGATCATGGAACCGGCGAGGGTCTTGCCACCGCCGATCACCGAGAAGAGGTTGAGGGCGATGGGCTCCTCGGGGGCGCCCACGTTGGCCAGCGTGCCCTCGGTCTTCAGCAGCGAGAGGTAGGCGTTGAAGTCCAGCGGCGCCGAGACCGTGGAGACGATCAGGTCGAAGGTGCCGGCCAGCTCCTCGAAGGTCTTCGGGTCGCTGGTGGCGTAGTAGTGGTCCGCGCCCAGCTTCAGGCCGTCCTCCTGCTTGCGCAGGGACTGCGACAGCACCGTCACCTCGGCACCCAGCGCGTGGGCGATCTTCACACCCATGTGGCCGAGGCCGCCCAGACCGACGATCGCGACCTTCTTGCCGGGACCGGCGCCGAAGCGCTTGAGCGGGGAGTAGAGGGTGATGCCGGCGCACAGCAGCGGCGCGGCGACGTCGAGGGAGAGGCCGTCGGGGATGCGGACGACGAAGTTCTCGTCGACGACGACCTTCTGCGAGTAGCCGCCGTAGGTGGGCTCGCCGTCCTTGCCTATGCCGTTGTACGTCGGGACGTTGCCCTTGACGCAGTACTGCTCACGGCCGGCCTTGCAGTTCTCGCACTCGCGGCAGGAGTCGACCATGCAGCCGACGCCCACACGGTCGCCGACGGCGAACTTCGTGACGCCCGGGCCGACCTCGGAGACGACACCGGCGATCTCGTGGCCGGGGACCATCGGGAAGATGCCCTCACCCCAGCCCTCCTGGGCCTGGTGGATGTCGGAGTGGCAGATTCCGGCGAACTTGATGTCGATCAGGACGTCGTACTCGCCGACCTCGCGGCGCTCGATGGTGGTGCGCTCCAGCGGGGCCTTGGGCGCGGGGACGGCGTACGCAGCAACAGTGGTCATGCCGGGGGTTCTCCTAGCGGGGTTCCGTGCCCGGCTGCCTTCTGGATGTTCTGACCGGGCACGATCCCGAGCGTGCCAAACCCGCGAGCGTCTACCCAGGCCACGGTTTTGCGTACGCACAGCGTGCGTACCACTGGCGGGGTCAGGCTCGTGTGCGTACGACCGTGAATACTGGAGGGCATGGACGAACAGCCCGAACCCGTACAGGAGCCCGCACCGCAGACCGGCGGGGGCCTGGACCGGCGTGCCGAGCTCAGTGAGTTCCTGCGCACCCGGCGGGCCCGGCTGAAGCCGGAGGACGTGGGGCTGCCCGACTTCGGGCGGCGGCGGGTGCCCGGGCTGCGCCGCGAGGAGCTCGCCCAGCTGGCCGGGGTGTCCGTGGCGTACTACACCCGCCTGGAGCAGGGCAACGGGCGCAACGTCTCGGCGGAGGTGCTGGACGCGATCGCGCGCGCCCTGCGGCTGACCGGCGCCGAGCACGCCCACCTGATGCACCTGGCGAAGCCCAAGCAGCACAAGAAGAAGCAGGCGGCGCGGGCCCAGCAGGTACGGCCCGCATTGCAGCATCTGCTGGACTCGATCGACGCCGTCCCGGCGTACGTCGTCGGGCGCCGCTCGGACATCCTGGCCTGGAACCGGATGGCCGCGGCCCTCTTCGGCGACTGGGCGGAGCTGCCGGCGCCGGAGCGGAACTGGGCACGGCTGGTGTTCCTCAGGCCCGACTACCGCGAGCTGTTCGTCGAGTGGGACCAGAAGGCGTCCGACATCGTCGGTTATCTGCGCATGGACGCGGGCTGCCATCCGGACGACCCGCGGCTGTCCGCCCTGGTGGGTGAGCTCTCCGTGAAGAGCGAGGAGTTCCGCCGGCTGTGGGCCGCGCACGACGTCAAGGAGAAGAGCTACGGCGTCAAGCGGATGCGGCACCCGCTCGTCGGCGACCTGACCCTGTCCTTCGAGACGTTCCGCCTGGTCGACGACGGCGAACAGTCCCTGCTCACGTACCACGCGGAACCGGGCTCCCCGTCGGCGGAGGCCCTGCGGCTGCTGGCGAGCTGGGGCGCGGACGCGACCCGCGCGGGGAGCGGCACGCCGGCCCGGTGAACGGGAACGGCCCGCCGGAAGCCGAGGCTACCGACGGGCCGCTCACTGACAGGCACTACAGCTCACCCTGCGGCGCAGGGCGACGGCTCACTTGCCGTAGTACGCGTTGTAGATCGAGATCGTCGACTTGTTGCCCTTCTTGTCGGCGATCTTGGCGTGGAAGGAGATGGCCTTCCCCTTCGCCGGGTTCTTGAAGCTGACCTTGCCCTTCTTGACGGTGAGCTTCTTCCAGGTCTTGCCGTAGTCGTACGACACGTAGACCGACAGCGACTTCAGGTTGCTGCCCTTGGCCGCGCCCTCGACGGTGACCGGGACGCTGACCGTCTTGCCGGCCGGGACCTTGCTGTCCAGCCCGGTGACCGCGTTGAAGCGGACCGTGGAGGCGGGCAGCTGCTTGATGCCGGAGGTCTTCTTCGAGCGGAACGTCCAGCTCGCGTCGATGCGGGTGGAGGCCGCCGCGACCTTGACGCTGCGCTTGACCGACGTCGTCAGCTTGTACTCGGCGTCACCGGCCGGGACCTTGAACTGCTTCTCGCCGAACAGCGGGTCGTCGTTGCTGCCGACCTTCTTGCCGTTGCGGTACAGCGTCGTGTCGACCGCGGAGAAGGTCGAGTAGCCCGCGTTGCCCTTGCCGTCCGCGAACAGCGGCAGGGAGCCGTAGAGCTGGTCGCCCTCACGGAAGAGGCCGAACTCGGCGTTGAGACGCGGTCCGAAGACGGCCGTGTTGACGGTCTTCGAGTAGGTCTTGCCGGCGGCGAACTCGTGCGTGCCCATCGCGTAGCTGGCCTCGTCGATCGGGAAGCCGTCCTCGTCGACACCGCCGGACTGGGAGAAGTCCAGCCCCCACTTCACATCGCCCGCGGTGGACAGGTGCAGTGTCCGGGTGCTGGGCAGGGACTGCTGGATCCCCATCGAGGAGGCGCTGTTGCTCCACGGCAGCCAGCCGACGGCGCTGATGGCGCCCTTCTTGCCCTTCGCCGCGGCGCCGAGGCCCGCCTTCACCGTGGCGAACTCGCTCGCCTTGTAGTGCTTGGTGTAGCCGGTGGCGAGCTGCTTGACCTTGCCGCCGCCGGTGACGTCGTACTGCTCCTTGTCACCCTTGGTCCAGTGGCCGTCCCACTGCTGGGTCACGGAACCGTCGGTGATCTGCGGGCCGACGTGCGCGGTGCGGATGTCGGCGTAGGAGTCGAGGAACCAGCCGAAGCCGTAGCTGGAGTCCTTGGTCTCCACCGTGTAGTCGGGCGAGGCGAACTCCGACTTGGCGGCCTTGTCCGGCACGGTGATGTTCACCGGCTTGGCCTTGCGGGCGTCCATCGTGACCGTCGTGTTCTTGGTGACGTCCAGCTTGGGCTGGGCGAGCCAGTCGACGCCCTGGAACTTCTCGGGGTCGTCGCCCACGAAGACGTTGGTGTTGAGGAGGTAACCGCCCTTGGGCACCCGGATGGTGACGGTGCCGTCCGCGTCGTACGGCGCGTAGAACTTGCCCTTGCCCAGGCCCGAGACCGCGGCCAGGTCGGCGCTGTAGTTCTTGGAGGGCTTGCCGTCACGGTCGAGGAACTTCAGCGTGAGGTCGTAGGACTCGACCTCGCGCTGCACCGCGGCGGCCGTGCGGACGGTCTGGCCGCCGCCCGTCGCCGTCACGTACGACGAGTAGGCGCCGTCGACCGTGCCGCCCAGCTTGGTGTTCACGGTGAACGGGACGGAGGCCTTGCCGCCGGCCGGGACGGTCACCGAGGTGGCGCCGAGCTTGAAGAAGCCGGCCGGAGCGGCCTTGCCCTTCGGGTCGGTGGCGGTCGACGCCAGCTTCAGCGTGACGGCCTTCGTACCGAGGTTGCGGTACGTCAGTTCCTTGGTGACCGGCTTGTCGTCGGTGTGCGGCCACTGCTGGACGCCGAAGCTCACCGTGGACGGGTTGGCGATCACGGACTGATTGATGGCCTTGTCGACCTGGATACGGCCCGAACCCTGCTGGAACGGCGTGTACTTGCCGCCCTTCGTGGAGCCGGTGAGGGCGCCCTTCAGCTCGGGGTACTTCCACTCCGGGTGCTGCTGCTTCAGCAGGGCCGCGGCGCCCGCGACGTGCGGGGTGGCCATCGACGTACCGGAGATCGTCATGTAGCCGGCCGGCTTCTCGCCGACCTCGGCGGCTATCTGGTTGCCGGGGGCGGAGGCCGCGGTGATGTCCACGCCGGGCGCGGTCACGTCCGGCTTGAGGGCGCCGTCCATGCCGGGGCCGCGGCTGGAGAAGTCGGCCAGCACGTCCTTGTCGTCCACGGCGCCGACGGTCAGGGCCGCCTCGGCGCTGCCCGGAGAGCCGATGGTCTGCTCGCCGAAGTCGCCCTCGTTGCCGGCCGCGATGGCGAACAGGATGCCCTTCTCCTCGGACAGCTTGTTCACCGCCGCTTCCAGCGGGTCGATCTCGGGCGTGTCGCCGCCGCCCAGGCTCATGTTGACGACGTCGGCGCCCTCCGCGGCGGCCCACTCGATGCCGGCGAGGACCTCGGAGTCGCTGCCGAAGCCGCCGTCGTCGAGCACCTTGCCGTTGATGATCTTCGCGCCGGGCGCGACGCCCTTGTACTTGCCGCCGGACTTCGCGCCGGTACCGGCGGCGATGGAGGCGACGTGCGTGCCGTGGCCGACCTTGTCGGTGGTGTCGGGCGCGGTGGTGAAGTTCTTGGCGCCGATCACCTGGCCCTTGAGGTCGGGGTGGGTGGCGTCGACACCGGTGTCCAGGACGGCGATCTTCACGCCCTTGCCGTCGTAGCCGGCGGCCCACGCCTTGGGGGCGCCGATCTGCGGGACGGACTTGTCGAGGCTGGCCTTGCGGACGCCGTCGAGCCAGACGTGCGCGATGCCGGAGGCGGTCTTGTCACCGTTGGTGACCGCGTCCCACAGCTCGGGCGCGTCCTCCTGCGGCGTCTGCACCGCATCGGCGTTCACGGTCTTCAGAGAGTGGCTCAGCCGGCCGGCGTCGCGCACGTCGGCCTTGGTGGCCGCGGCGCTGCCCTGGTAGCCGACGATGACCTTCAGGCCCTTCTTCTGGGCCTTGCGGGTCGCGGACTTGTTGAGCTCGGTGACGTCGAAGAGCCGCTGGTCGAGCTTGCCGGTGGCGACCAGGCGGGCCGCGTCGGCCGGGATCACGAGCGTGTGGCCGTCGAGCTTGCGGACCTGGAAGGGAATGTCCTCGCGTCCCTTGGCCCGCTCCAGGCCGATGACCCGGCCCTTGGCGTCCAGGGCGACCCGGTCGCCGGTGATCAGTGTGACCCGGTGCTTGGCGGTGACCGACGCCGGCTTCGCGGCTGCGGTCGTCTGCTCGCCGTTCGCCGACGCCGGGCTGGTCATACCCGCCGCCAGGGCCACGGCTGCAGCTGTGGCGACCGTGGCCGCGCACGCCCTTTTCACTTGTCTGCGCAAGTTTCCCCCTTGCAGAAGTACCGGGCGAATTCCCCGTTCACCCGGCCGGGGGTGGTCTCGTACGCATGGGCGTACACCCCCCGGAATTACGCAGTATGCCGAGGTGTGATCAGTCACTCAATAGATGAGAGGGAGGTAAGAGATCCGTCGGCAGGCTGTTACAAGGCCGCGGGAACTCCGTTACAGGGAAGGACGATTGGGCACGCGCGTTCCCCTTGACACGGTCGCACACAAAGGCGAGCCTCCGCCCGCCCCGGGACGGGGGCAGGGCGGCGGCTCGCCTTGTGTGTGCGGCTACCGATCCGTCAGACCGCGGAACCGGCCTTCCAGTCGGCCCAGTTCATGTTCCAGCCGTTGAGGCCGTTGTCCGGCGCGACGGTCTTGTCGCCGGTGTTCTCGACGACCACCACGTCACCGAGGATCGAGTTGTTGTAGAACCACGCGCCCGGGGTGTTCGGGTCGTTCGCGCCCTTGGCGTCCTGGAGGCCGACACAGCCGTGGCTCGTGTTCACGCTGCCGAAGATGGACTTCGCGCCCCAGTAGTTGCCGTGGATGAACGTGCCCGAGCTGGACAGGCGGATGGCGTGCGGCACGTCCTTGATGTCGTACTCGCCCTTGCCGTCGTCGTCCGTGAAGCCCACGGTCGCGCCGTTCATGCGCGTCTCCTTGAACTTCTCGGACATCACCATGATGCCCTGGTACGTCTTGTTCTCCGGCGAGCCGGCGGAGATGGGGATCGTCCGGACGACCTTGCCGTCCTGCGTGATCTTCATCTGCTTGGTCTTCGCGTCGACGTACGAGACCTGGTTGCGGCCGATCTTGAAGGTGACCGTCTTCTGCTGGACGCCGAAGACGCCCTTGGCTCCCTCGACACCGTCGAGCGCGAGCTTCAGCGTGACGGTGGAGCCTTCCTTCCAGTAGTCCTCGGGGCGGCAGTCCATGCGGTTGGCGTTGAACCAGTGGCAGGCGACCTCCTGGCCGCTGGTCGTGCTGACCTTGATGCCCTTCTGGACGGCGGCCTTGTTGGTGATCGCCTTGTCGAAGTTGATCGAGACCGGCATGCCGACGCCCACGGTGGTGCCGTCGTCCGGGGTGAAGTTGCCGATGAAGCTGTTGGCCGGGGAGACCGTGGTGAACGAGGCGTTCTCGTGGGCGACGCGCCCGTCGGAGTCCTTCGCCTCAGCCGCCAGCTTGTAGGTGGTGGAGCGCTCCAGCTGCGTGCTGGGCTTCCAGCTCGTCTTGTCGGCGGATATCTGGCCGCTGACCTCCGCGCCGTCGGACGTCGTCATCTTGACGCTCGTGAGCGTGCCCTTGCTGACGGTGACGGCTGCGGAGTTGTTGATGGAGGCGTTGTCGGAGCCGTCCTCAGGTGTGATCTTGATCTGGGCCTTGGAGGCCTTCTCGGCCGCGGCCTCGTCGACCTTCGACTGGGAGCTGTCTCCGCCGTCGCTCCCAGAGGCGTTGTCATCGCCGCCGGAACAGGCCGAGAGCATCAGCACTCCGCCGAGCAGTGCGGACGCGACCGTCAGGCCCTTGCGCCGCTTACTGACCGTCATCACACGCTTCTCCATCGTTGCCGATTTCCCCAAAACCCCGGGTGTCCCCGTCGCAGTCCAAGTGCCCCGGTCAGGACTCGTGAGTCCTCGTCCGGAACTTTCAACGCTACGACCGGTTCGTCCGGTTCCCCATGTCGCGCACGTGTGGGGATCACCACGTCCGCACCCGTCCTCGGCGCACAGGCGCGGACGGTGCGGCTCAGGGCGGTGCGCCGCTTGAGACGCAGTGACCCCGGACGACGGTTGCCGCCCGGGGTCACTATTTTCTCAAGTGCCTCAGTTGTCACTGTCGTCTTCGACATCATCCTCGTCGAGATCCCAGTTCGGCGCATCGGGGTCGTAGTCGATCCGCTCGCTGCTCCAGGAGGCCTGCTGGAGCTCCACCCCCGGGACCTGGCTGACCAGGTCGAACGGGTCGACGAGGTACGCGAGGGCCTCGGCCGTGTCTTCCGTCACAGCGGCCTCGCCGTGGGTCCGTTCCGCCGCCGGCATCTCACCGTCGTCGGCGATCCGGCGCAGCGCGGCCTTGGTGATCCCGTCCGCGTCCTGAACCTCGAGAACGAGTTCCACTCGAAGCCGGACAAAACGTGATGTCTCTGGAGTGCTCATGGCGCGAGCGTACGTCCAGGTCCTCCCGTGACTTTCCCGTGACCCGCGACTTTCACTAACATCGCCCCACACGGCCAATTCGCCAGCGCCACAAGGGGATCGATATTCCGTGTCATCCGCTCGCCGTCCGTTGCTGACCGCCACCGCCGCGGCGACCCTGCTGGGCGCCCTGTGGTTCGTCCCGTCCGCCAACGCGACGTCACACTCGCCGGTGAGAGACGCGGTCGCGGCGAGCCCGTCGCCGCAGGTCACAGAGCAGGCGCGGATCGCGGCGACGACCGCGGGCGACTCCGTCACCGGCACCCGCCTCGCCGACACGGGCAGCTTCGACAGCACGCCGTACGTCATCGGCGGCACGTTCTTCCTCACGCTGGGCGCGGGCTTCGTCGCGTACTCGGTCCGCCGGGAACGGCTGGGTTTCTGAGGCCGGTTTCTGAGACCGGCTTCTGAGGCCGCGCGCCCGGGGCCCTGCCGCGTAGCGGGCCCCCGAGCGGCCTTCTCTTCACCCAAGGGCGTCTACTGAAGCGGTCCGGTGACCGTCTCCACCGCGGCCAGCAGCCGACCGTCACGCACGAACGCGTCCGCCGCGGCCAGGTCGGGAGCCAGGAACCGGTCCGGCCCCGGACCCTGAACCCCCGCTTCCCGCAGGGCGTCGATGACCGCCCGCGTCGCGGGCGCCGGGGTCAGCCCCTCGCGCAGTTCGATCGCACGCGTGGCGGCGTACAGCTCGACGGCCAGGACCCGGGTGAGGTTGTCGACGGCCGTGCGCAGCTTGCGCGCCGCCGACCAGCCCATCGAGACGTGGTCCTCCTGCATGGCGGAGGAGGGGATCGAGTCGGCGGACGCCGGCACGGCGAGCCGCTTCAGCTCGCTCACCAGCGCGGCCTGGGTGTACTGAGCGATCATCAGGCCCGAGTCCACACCGGCGTCGTCGGCGAGGAACGGCGGCAGGCCGTGGCTGCGGTTCTTGTCGAGCAGCCGGTCGGTGCGCCGCTCGGCGATGGAACCGAGGTCGGCGACGGCGACGGCGAGGAAGTCCAGGACGTAGGCGACCGGCGCGCCATGGAAGTTGCCGTTGGACTCCACGCGCCCGTCGGGCAGCACGACCGGGTTGTCCACCGCGGAGGCCAGCTCGCGGTCGGCGACCAGCCGGGCGTGGGCCATGGTGTCCCGCCCGGCCCCGGCGACCTGCGGGGCGCAACGCACCGAGTAGGCGTCCTGGACGCGGGGCGCGTCGTCCTGGTGGTGCCCGGTCAGGCCCGAACCCCTCAGCACGGCCAGCATGTTGGCGGCACTGGCGGCCTGCCCCGGGTGCGGCCGGATGGCGTGCAGCTCCGGGGCGAGGACCTTGTCGGTGCCGAGCAGGGCCTCCAGCGACAGCGCGGCCGTGACGTCGGCGGACCGGTAGAGCATGTCCAGGTCGGCCAGGGCCATGACCAGCATGCCGAGCATGCCGTCGGTGCCGTTGAGGAGGGCGAGGCCTTCCTTCTCACGCAGTTCGACCGGCTGGATGCCGTGCGCGGCGAGCAGTTCGGCGGCCGGGCGCACGACACCGTCGGGGCCCTCGGCGTCGCCCTCGCCCATGAGCGCGAGCGCGCAGTGGGACAGCGGGGCGAGGTCGCCGGAGCAGCCGAGGGAGCCGTACTCGTGCACGACCGGGGTGATACCGGCGTTGAGGAGGTCGGCCATGGTCTGCGCGACCTCGGGCCGTACGCCGGTGTGCCCGGAGCAGACGGTCTTCAGCCGCAGGAACATCAGGGCCCGTACGACGTCCCGCTCCACCCTCGGGCCCATGCCGGCGGCGTGCGAGCGGACGATGTTGCGCTGGAGCTGTGCGCGCAGCTCCGGGCTGATGTGCCGGGTCGCCAGGGCGCCGAAACCGGTGCTCACGCCGTACACGGGGTCGGGCTTGGCCGCCAGCGCGTCCACGATCTCGCGGGCCGCGGCGAGGGCGGCCAGCGCCTCCTCGGAGAGCTGGACGCGGGCGCCGCCGCGCGCCACGGCGAGCACGTCGGACGCGGTCACCCCGGACGTCCCCACCACCACAGTGTGCATATCCATATTCAGGAGCGTACGCAGTGAATTCGATGATGTCACCACTGGGGCACCGGTTCACCCCTTACCGATACGTCACACGCACGCCCCCGCCGTCCCTACGGCGCGTGCCGCCCCCGGAAGCGCCGGCGCTCGCCGTCGGCCTCCTGGGACGGCTCGTCCGCGAGCCGCACGACGGGGTCGTCGGGCCCGGCCCGGCCGGCGACGACCGGCCGCGTGGACCGCTCGGCCTTCGCCCGGTACTGGGCCGCGTCGGCGAGCCGGAACAGCCGCCGGGCCGAGCGCACCGGACCGATCGGGTCCTCGGTGGACGCCACCCCGCAGGCCACGCCGTCCCCGAGCTCCAACTCCGCCGCCCGGCGGCACAGTTCACCGGCCGCCTTCACGACCTGGTCGGCGGGCGGCCCGACCGCGAGCAGACAGAACTCGTCCCCGCCGAGCCGTGCCGCCAGGGCTCCCGGCAGCATGGCCCCGCACAGCGACAGCACCGAGCCGAAACGCTCCAGGAGCCGGTCGCCGGCGGCGTGCCCGTGGGTGTCGTTGACCCGCTTGAGCCCGTTCAGATCGCAGACGACGAGGCTGACGACGGCTCCTTCCCTGCGGTGCCGCTCGATCGCCTGCTCCAGGTGTACGTCGACGGCACGGCGGTTGGCGAGCCCCGTCAGCGCGTCGGTGAACGCGAGGCGCCGGGCCTCCTCCAGCCGCTCGGTCTGGGCGATGCCGGCGGCGACGACGGCGGCCAGGACGGTGGCGAAGTCGGCGTCGCCCCGCCCGAAGACGGGCTCCCCGACCGGCCGCGCGACATACAGCTCGCCCCAGGCCCGGCCGTGCAGCACGATGGGCGCGACCACGCAGCAGCCGCGGCCCCGGCGGCGCAGGGCGGCCACGCGCTGATGGCAGTACCCGGGACGCCGCCCGGCGGCGGGCCCCTCGGCGGTCTCCACCCAGGCGTCCGGCTCCCCGCCACCGGCCCACTGCTCGTGCAGGAACTCGGTGATCTCCGCGAACTGGTGCACGGGGTAGGACTCGTCCTCCGGGAACTCCTCCTCGCCCTCGGCCAGCTCACCGACGTTCACGAGGACCTTCAGCCGCCCGAGCTCCCGCTCCCACACCGACAGCGCGGCAAAGCTCCCGCCCAGCGCCCGGCACGCTCCGGCCGCCGCCGCACGCCACGCCTCACGCGACCCGTGCGCGGCCGCCATCCCCTGAGCCAACGCGACGACAGCTTCGAGCCGTCTGTCCTCACCCATCACCCCAGGCTAGGCAGTTTCCAGCCATTTGGTCCGGTTGACGGCGCGAACGGGGACCCAGCTGCGGGCAACGGAGACCTAGCTGCGGGCAATCGTGCCTCCCCCAGTGCCTCAAGGGCCTGGGAGGTACCCCCAGGGCGGCACGGGTGGGCGCAGCGGCACCCCGCTCCGCCGGGCTGCGGACCCACCCACGACCCCAGCACCAACGCCGAGCACGGGACAACCGACCTGGCCTCACTCCCCCGGCCACTCCGGCTTGCGCTTCTCATTGAACGCGGCGACCCCTTCCGCCCGATCCCCCGAGAACGCCACAGCCCGCCAGGCCGCGTCCTCCACCTCGAGCCCGGCCCGCAGGTCCAGCCCCTGCCCCAACCGCAACGCCCGCTTCGCCGCCCGCAAGCCCACAGGCGAGTTCCCGGCGATCCGGGCAGCCAGCTCCAGCGCCGCCTCCCGGTCCCGCCCCTCCTCCACCACCTGATCGACCAGCCCCAACTCCCCCGCCTCGACGGCCTCCACCCGCCGCGCCGAGAAGATCAGCTCGGCCGCCCGCGCCGCCCCCACCCGCCGCGGCAGCAACTGCGTCCCCCCACCGCCGGGAATCACCCCCACCGACACCTCCGGCAGTCCCACCACCGCGGTCCGGTCCGCCACGATCACGTCACACGCCAGCGCCAGCTCGAACCCGCCCCCCAGCGCGAACCCGTGCACCGCCGCCACCGTCGGCACCGGCAGCTCCAGCACCCCGGTGTACGCCCCCCGCGCCACCGGCCGCTGCCGCACCAGCTCCGCGTCGCTGAACGAGTTCCGCTCCTTCAGATCGGCCCCGACGCAGAACGCCCGCTCGTGCGACGAGGTCAGTACGACCACCCGTACGTCCCGGTCCTCCCCCAGCGCCGCACACGCCCCGGCGATGGACCGCGCCATCTGAGTCGACACCGCGTTCATGGCCTTGGGCCGGTCGAGGACGAGCTCCGCGACATGCCCCTGCTCATGCCGCCGCACCAGCACGAACTCCCCGAACCGTTCCTCACTCATGACACCCTCCGGTTAACGCGGGTTAACTACATGACCGATCCGATCATCGCAGCCCCACCCCACCCGCGAAAGAGCGGACGCGTCCGGTTCCCGCACCACGATCCCGCCCACCCGTTCGAGTGACATCACCCCAACTCCGGTCCGATCGCCCATGGCAGCGCATAGCGTGCATCCGCCACGGCGCACTGGGGGCGCGTGCGTACCGGGGAGGGACCATGACGACGACGAACAAGCCGGCGATGCCGCAGCGGGACACCGGAGCACCGGGGAAAACCGACTCCTTCTCACCTCGCGCCCGAGGCGGCCGCCACCGCAAACCACGCCCCCGCAAGGCCCTGCTCGCCGCCGGCGGCCTCGCCCTGGCGGCCGGCGCCCTGAGCCTCGTACGCCTGACCTCCGGCCCCGGCACGGACACCGTCGGCACGGTCGAGGCCGAGCCCCGCCCGGACCCGGTCACGACGGGCACGGACGAGGCGACGAACACCGCCGCCACCGCTCCCGCCACCCCCGAGGCGAGCCCCTCGTCACCCACCGCCCTGGGCGGTCTGCCCCCGTCCCCGGGCACGCGCGCCCCGGCCACCGCCTCGCCCACTCGGGCCGCGTCCACGTCCGTCGACACCCGCCGCGCGGACACGGCCGCGACTCCCCGCTCCACGACCATCCCCGGCACCACGAACCCCCCGGCACCGACGGCCAGGGGCGAAGCCCCACGCCCGGCCCCGACCCCGCCCTCACGGCCGGACCGGACCACGCCCGCCCCGGCACCCGAGCCCGAGAAGCCGAAGAAACCGCAGGACCCGGGCCTGTGCGTGCCGGTCATCGGGGTGTGCGTGGACCCGCTGGACTGAGCGGCCCCGCGGCCGTCCACGCCGGCCGCGTCAGCCGTTGTCCCGCCGCGTGAGCAGCCACGGCTCCACGACGCCCAGCCCACGCACCGGCCGCTGCCACATCGGCTGCAACGCGAACCGGTACGTCGGCGGCTCCTCGCCCTCCTTCTCCGCAGCCGCGGCCTCCTCGGCCGCCTCCGCCTCCGAGGACGGGGCGTCCTGCGTGCGGATCAGCTCCTCGGCGAAGGCGGTGTCGACGAGGACGGCGTCCTTCGGAGCTATCGAGGTGAGCCGGGAGGCCAGGTTCACGGTCGTACCGAACACATCACCCATACGGGTGGTCACCGTGCCGAACGCCATGCCGACGCGCAGCTCCGGCATCGTCTCGTCGTGCGCCATGGTCTCGATCAGCCGCAGGGCGATCTCGGCGGCCACGCCCGCGTCGTCGGCGGCGTACAGCACCTCGTCGCCGAGGGTCTTGATCAGCCGGCCGCCGTTCGCGGCGACCAGGTCTGCGGCGGTGGTCTCGAACGCCTCGACCAGCTCGCCGAGCTCCTCCTCCTCCATCCGGCGGGTCAGCCGCGTGAACCCGACCAGATCGGCGAAGCCGACCGCGAGCCGCCGGTCCACCATCTCCTCGTCGTCGGCGGCCTGCACGACCCGCCCGGCCGAGGCGGCGAGCTGCCGCCGCCACACGTAGACCAGGAACTCCTCCAGCTCGGGCAGGAGCAGCTCGACGATCGGGTACGTCACCTCGGTGCGCGTCATGCCCGGCTCGGGCGGCTCGGTCAGCCCTTCCAGGAAGGAGTCGATCTGCCATTCGGCGAGCCGCGCGGTGGTCTGCCCGGTGGACCGGGCCACTTGTACGGCCATCGCCTCGCTCAGCAGCCCCGCCTCGACGAGGCCGGCGAGGCGCCGCAGCGCGAGGACGTCCGCCTCCGTGAGGGCCTTGGCCTGGCCGATGTCGGCGAAGCCCATGGCCCGCCAGAAGCGGGAGGCCAGTTCCATGGAGACGCCGGCGCTGCGGGCCGCCTGGAACGGGGTGTAGCGGCGCTCGGCGCCCAGGATGAGCCCTTCGAGGCGCAGGGCGAGCGGATCCTCGCCGGAGTCGGCGCCCTGCGCGTCCTCGCCGGAACCCGAGTCGTCGACGGTCACGCGTGCTGCCCTTCCGATCTGTCACGGTCATGTATCGACCGGCCTCAACTCTACGGCAGGTGTGCGCCAGCTCACTCCGTTAGGTGGAGCCAGGGGGTGAGGTGCTCGGCGTTGCACGGGCACCCGGCGTTGCCCCACCGTCCCCAGGGGGCTCCGCCCCCTGGACCCCCGATCGGCCTGAACGGCCTCGTCCTCAATCGCCGGACGGGCTGGGTGGTACCTAGCTGCGGGCAGTCGTGCCGCTAGGGGCGGCACGGGTGGGCGCAGCGGCACCCCGCTCCGCCGGGTTGCGGACCCACCCCGACCTCAGCCTCAAGCCGGCCTCAGGTGCACGATGTCCCCCGCGCCGACAGGCTCCTGCACCCCCTCCCCCGTAGCCAGCACCAGCCGCCCGTCCCCGTCCACCGCAACCGCTTCCCCCACCACGGAACGATCTCCCGGCAACTCCGCCCGCACTTCCCGGCCGAGCGTCGCGCACCCCGCCGCGTACGCCTCCAGCAACCCGCACGCACCCGCGTCGCCCCCGGCCGCACGCCACTTCCCGTACCACTCCTCCAGAGCCCGCAGCACCCCCCGCAGCAAGGGATCCCGGTCCGTGCTCACGGCCCCGGCCAGCTCAAGCGACCCCGCCGTGGGCACCGGCAGCTCGTCCTCCTTCAGCGTGACGTTGATGCCGACGCCGATGACGACCCCGCCGTCACCGGCCCGCTCGGCCAGGATCCCCCCGGCCTTGCGCTCCTCGCCCCGCACGGTGACCAGCAGGTCGTTCGGCCACTTCAGCGCCGTGTCGACACCCGCCGCCCGCGACAGCCCCGTCGCCACCGCGACCCCCGTGAGCAGCGGCAGCCACCCCCACCGCTCCACGGGCACCTCGCCCGGCGTGAGCAGCACGGAGAAGAACAGGCCGGAGCGGGGCGGCGCCGTCCACTGCCGGTCGAGACGCCCGCGCCCGGCCGTCTGCTCCTCGGCGACGAGCACCGCGCCCTCGGCGGCGCTGCCCTCGGCGGCCCGGGCCACCAGGTCGGAGTTCGTGGAGCCGGTGCGCTGCACGACGTCCACCTCGGACCACAGCCCTCCCTCGTGCACCAAGCCCCGGCGCAGGGCGGTGATGTTGAGGGGCGGACGGTCCAGGTCGGACCAACGGCTTCCGTTCGGCTCTGATGCATCTCGCGGCGTCATGCAAGCCACCCTAGGTGTGGTAAACGCCGCACTGCCGATGCGGAGGCACCCCACTAGTCTACGGATGAGTAACCGTCCCCCCTTTTGAGCAGGCAGGGAGCCACATCCCGATGTCCGAGCCGGAAGAGTTGCAGCAGCCCGACATTCACACGACCGCGGGCAAGCTCGCGGATCTCCAGCGCCGCATCGAGGAAGCGACGCACGCCGGCTCCGCACGCGCCGTCGAGAAGCAGCACGCCAAGGGCAAGCTGACGGCCCGTGAGCGGATCGAGCTCCTGCTCGACGAGGGTTCCTTCGTCGAGCTCGACGAGTTCGCCCGGCACCGCTCCACCAACTTCGGCCTCGACAAGAACCGGCCGTACGGGGACGGGGTCGTCACCGGATACGGCACCGTCGACGGCCGCCCCGTCGCCGTGTTCTCCCAGGACTTCACCGTCTTCGGCGGGGCCCTCGGCGAGGTCTACGGGCAGAAGATCGTCAAGGTCATGGACTTCGCCCTGAAGACCGGCTGCCCGGTCATCGGCATCAACGACTCCGGCGGCGCCCGGATCCAGGAGGGCGTCGCCTCCCTCGGTGCCTACGGCGAGATCTTCCGCCGCAACACCCACGCGTCGGGCGTCATCCCGCAGATCAGCCTGGTCGTCGGCCCGTGCGCGGGCGGGGCCGTCTACTCCCCCGCCATCACCGACTTCACGGTCATGGTCGACCAGACCTCGCACATGTTCATCACCGGACCCGACGTCATCAAGACCGTCACCGGCGAGGACGTCGGCTTCGAGGAGCTGGGCGGAGCCAGGACCCACAACTCGACGTCCGGCGTCGCCCACCACATGGCGGGCGACGAGAAGGACGCCATCGAGTACATCAAGCAGCTGCTGTCGTACCTGCCGTCCAACAACCTCTCCGAGCCGCCGGCCTTCCCGGAGGAGGCCGACCTCGAGGTCACCGACGAGGACCGCGAGCTGGACGTGATCGTCCCGGACAGCGCGAACCAGCCGTACGACATGCACGCGGTGATCGAGCACATCCTGGACGACGCCGAGTTCTTCGAGACGCAGCCGCTGTACGCGCCGAACATCGTCACCGGCTTCGGCCGCGTCGAGGGTCATCCGGTCGGCATCATCGCCAACCAGCCGACGCAGCTCGCCGGGTGCCTGGACATCAAGGCCAGCGAGAAGGCGGCCCGCTTCGTGCGGACCTGCGACGCCTTCAACGTCCCGGTCATCACCTTCGTCGACGTCCCCGGCTTCCTGCCCGGCGTCGGCCAGGAGCACGACGGCATCATCCGGCGCGGCGCCAAGCTGATCTACGCCTACGCCGAGGCGACCGTTCCGCTCATCACGGTCATCACGCGCAAGGCCTTCGGCGGTGCCTACGACGTCATGGGCTCCAAGCACCTGGGTGCCGATCTCAACCTCGCCTGGCCCACCGCCCAGATCGCCGTCATGGGCGCCCAGGGCGCGGTCAACATCCTGCACCGCCGCACGATCGCCGAGGCCGAGGCGGGCGGCGAGGACCTGGAGGCGGTCCGCGCCCGGCTGATCCAGGAGTACGAGGACGCCCTCCTCAACCCCTACGTCGCGGCCGAGCGCGGCTACGTCGACGCGGTGATCATGCCGTCCGAGACCCGCCGGCACGTCGTACGGGGTCTGCGTCAACTGCGGACGAAGCGGGAATCCCTGCCTCCGAAGAAGCACGGCAACATCCCCCTCTAGACCGGCGAGCCCAGGAGGCCCACATGACGATCAAGGTCGTACGGGGCAACCCGACCCCCGAGGAGCTGGCCGCCGCCCTGGCGGTGGTCAGGGCCCGCGCCGCGGCGGCGGCAGCAACGCCGCCCGGCGCGCCGGCCACCCGCGACTCCTGGTCCGACCCGTCCCGCATCGCGGCCCACCGCCTGCCCCAGCCGGGGCCGGCGGCCTGGGGCCGCACGTACTGGCCGGGCTGACCCCTTAGGGCGTGTCCGCAAAGTCCCGCCTGCCGCGCGACGCCCGGCACGCCCTCCGGGCAGACAACGGGACTTCGCGGACACCCCCTAGGGGTGGGGGCCGGACAACTTGAGTACTCGTACTCAGGCGCCGCCCCCGCCCCCGTCCGACCATGGAAGGCATGCTGTGGTCCGACCCCGAGAACGAACCGCCGAAAGAGCTGCGGGACACGCAGGACATGCTTCGGCGGCTGGGCGTTCTCATGGCGTTGGCCATGGTGCTGGCGATGATCGTGATCGGCGTGAGGTGAGTCGCGACAGGTGACGCCGATACGCTGAACGCATGACAGATCAGCCGCGCCGCCGACTCGTCCTCGCCTCCCAGTCCCCCGCCCGGCTCGGGCTGCTCCGCCAGGCCGGTCTCGCCCCCGAGGTGATCGTGAGCGGCGTCGACGAGGACGCCGTCACCGCACCCACCCCCGCCGAGCTGGCGCTCGCCCTGGCCGAGGCGAAGGCCTCCGTCGTGGCGGCCCGGCCGGAGGCCAAGGGCGCGATCGTCATCGGCTGCGACTCGGTGCTCGACCTGGACGGCCAGGCCCTCGGCAAGCCCGAGGACGCCGAGGAGGCCACCGCCCGCTGGAAGGCGATGCGCGGACGCGCCGGCACCCTGCAGACCGGCCACTGCGTCTACGACACGCTCTCCGGCCGCTACGCCTCCGCCACGGCGTCCACCGTCGTCCACTTCGGCGAGCCCACCGACGAGGAGATCGCCGCCTACGTCGCCTCCGGCGAACCCCTCTACGTCGCCGGGGCGTTCACGCTGGACGGCCGCTCGGCCCCGTTCATCGACGGCATCGACGGCGACCACGGCAACGTGATCGGCATCAGCCTGCCCCTCGTCCGGCGACTGCTCGCCGAACTGGGCGTCGGCATCACGGAGTTGTGGGAGCCGGCGGGGAAGTGACCGGGGATCCGTCGCCGCCCGTCCCGTCCTGGGGCGCGGCGCCGGCGGGCTCGGCCGCCGGACGGTCGTACGTCATCAGCAGCAGCACGATCAGGCCGAGCACCAGCACCATGAACAGGAACGCGGGCCAGCCCACGAGCCCCCAGGTGAACGCGCCGAGCAGCCCGTGCACGACCGCGGCACTGATCATCAGCACCCGCCCGAAGCCCGCCGGGGGCCGGTCCCGCAGCGCCACCAGCAGGGCGACCAGGCCGCACAGCGCGAAGTAGAGGCCGAAGGCGATCCCGCCGATCTTCGACGACACGGACATCATGTGCGGGTCGAGCCCGGCCAGGGACATGTCCTGCCGGTCGACGACGACGCCGAGGAACCAGTTCAGCGCGGCGATGCCGATCGCCTCACCGAACAGCACCACCGCAACGATCCACGCCACCGGCCTGCGCACCACCGGGCCCACCCACTTACCCCTAGTACGTTCGAGACATCGCGAACGCTACTAACGAGTAAACCCTGGGACAAGGGTTCTGCGGCGGGCAAAGAATCATTGGGCCATTCGTAGGGACTCCACAAAGAAACCGAGTGGCCCGCAGCACGTGATGACAGAGACCTTGACCACAGGGGAGGGCTAGGGTTTCCCGGAGGAGTACTGCGTACCGCGGTGCGACAAGGGATTTCGCGGGTCGAGCGAGCCTCGCATCACGCTCCGTGTGGGCAAGCTCACCACTGGGGACGGGTCGAAGTGCCGTGTCGGCAGTCCCTAAACTCGGCTTGTTTCAAGGAGGGAGCCTCATCGTGCGCAAGGTGCTCATCGCCAACCGTGGCGAAATCGCTGTCCGTGTGGCCCGGGCCTGCCGGGATGCCGGCATCGCGAGCGTTGCTGTCTACGCCGACCCGGACCGGGACGCTCTGCATGTCCGCGCCGCGGATGAGGCGTTCGCCCTGGGCGGTGACACGCCGGGCACCAGCTACCTCGACATCGAGAAGGTGCTGAAGGCCGCCCGAGAGTCGGGCGCGGACGCGATCCACCCCGGCTACGGGTTCCTCTCCGAGAACGCGGAGTTCGCGCAGGCGGTCCTGGACGCGGGCCTGATCTGGATCGGCCCGCCCCCGCAGGCCATCCGCGACCTGGGTGACAAGGTCGCCGCCCGGCACAT